>CBHTVU010000006.1:0-41541 GCA_966096785.1 uncultured Gammaproteobacteria bacterium
TCAATTGTCCTTATTGTGGGCGGGAAGCGCTTCGTCGCTTCCCTGATTTTCAGATGGGTTCTCGCGGCTGGAAGCCGCGTGCTCCGTAGTCCGTCAGGACGGGCCCGAAAAAAACCCCAACCCCAAGGCGGGGGTATATATGGCAAACAAAAAAAAAAACCACCGCACAAAAAAAAAAACCGCGACGGTGTGGTTTGGCTGCATGATTTTAAGTTGAGCTACAACCTTCCCGGTGTGATTGAGGTTCTTGAAGTTAAAGACATTTTTCAGGAAGCTTTTTCTGCTATATGGCACAAAAAAACCGTTAACGATGCTTTTAATAAATTGGTGCTGAGTGCTGAATTAAACTGGCATGAAGTGAATGTCCTTCGCGCTTATGCGGGTTACATGCACCAAACACTCTTTACTTTTGCCGAGCATTACATTGCTAATGCTCTGGTTAATCAACGCGATATATCTCGTTTATTGATTGACCTTTTCAAAATAAAATTTGATCCCTCCTTAGATGTTTCGACCGATAAGCGTGCGGAAAAAATTGACGCTCAGCGAAAACTAATCACCGATAGCCTTAACAACGTAAGCAATCTCAACGAAGATCGTATTTTGCGTCGTTTTCTGGCATTGATTGACGGTAGTTTGAGGACCAATTTTTATCAAAAAGATGCCAAGGGAGATGTAAAAGATTATTTGTCTATTAAGCTAAATCCGCGCTCAATACCAGAAATTCCAGAGCCGCGCCCACTCTACGAAATTTTTGTTTATTCGCCTCGTGTTGAAGGCGTGCATTTACGCGGTGGAAAAGTATCGCGCGGTGGTTTGCGTTGGTCAGATCGTTTACAGGATTATCGCACCGAAGTATTAGGTTTGGTAAAAGCCCAGCAAGTTAAAAATGCGGTTATTGTCCCAAACGGCGCCAAGGGCGGTTTTGTGTGTAAACAAGCACCTCAAACCGGTGGGCGAGAAGCAATACAACAGGAAGGTATCGCCTGTTATAAAATTTTTATTCATGGTTTGTTGGATCTCACAGACAATCTGGTGGAAGGAAAAATAATTTCGCCAAAAAATGTTATTCGTTACGATGAAGATGATCCTTATCTGGTGGTTGCTGCTGATAAAGGCACGGCAACTTTTTCTGATATCGCCAACGCAATTTCTGCGGAATATAAACATTGGTTGGGCGATGCTTTTGCCTCGGGCGGTAGCCAGGGTTACGATCATAAAGGAATGGGAATTACCGCCCGTGGTGCGTGGATTTCTGTTATGCGGCATTTCCGGGAAAAAAATATCAATATCCAGGAACAGGATTTTACGGTGGTGGGTATTGGTGATATGGCTGGCGACGTATTTGGCAATGGGATGCTCCTGTCGCAACACATATGTCTTGTAGCAGCCTTTAACCATATGCATATTTTTATTGATCCCAATCCCGATTCCGCAAAAAGTTTTGTTGAGCGCAAGCGTTTGTTTTCAACACCAAAAACAACCTGGGCGGATTACGAAAAATCACTTATTAGTAAAGGCGGCGGTATTTTTAATCGCGATGCAAAAACTATTGCGATTACACCCGAAATGAAACAGGTATTTGCCATTAACGAAGACAATTTAACGCCCACTGAATTAATTAGTAGTCTACTTAAAGCACCCATAGATCTTATTTGGAACGGTGGTATTGGTACCTACGTAAAAGCATCCTCTGAAAGCCACGCTGACGTCGGTGATAAAGCCAACGACAATTTACGTGTTAATGGTGAAAACTTGCGTTGCAAAGTCTTTGGTGAGGGAGGCAATCTGGGTATGACCCAGCGTGGCCGTATTGAATACGCGTTAAATGGTGGCGGGTGCAACACAGATTTTATTGATAATGCCGGCGGCGTGGATTGTAGCGACCACGAAGTTAATGTGAAAATTTTATTAAATGAAGTTGTGGCGAATGGTGACCTAACGGATAAACAACGCAATCAGTTGCTCTCAAAAATGACCAACAATGTCGCAGAGCTGGTGTTAAAAAATAATTACCGCCAGACTCAGGCAATTAGCATTGCGGAATCCGATGCATTAGCGCGCGGTGCGGAATATCGTCGCTTTATGAATACTTTGGAAACCCAAAAACGTCTTAATCGAAAACTGGAATTTCTTCCAACGGAAGATATTTTATTGGAGCGTCAATCTCACAGTATCGGCCTAACTCGCCCGGAATTAGCGATTTTAATTTCCTACGCCAAAGCAGTTTTGAAAGAGGATTTGGCTGCAGATAACATTGCCAAAAACGATTATGTTTCCAAAGCTATTGAAGGCGCTTTTCCTGAACAAATCGCATTAGAATATCGCACACCGCTCTATAACCATCGATTAAAACGCGAAATTGTTGCTACGCAAATTGCCAATGACATGGTCAACAACATGGGCATCACTTTTGCGCAGCGTTTAACAGAATCTACAGGGGCAAGCGTGGGTGATGTTGCCAAGGCTTATATAGCCGCGCGCGATGTCTACCAAATGGAAAAATTTATTCGCGATTTATCCTCATTGGATTACAAGGTGTCTTCGCAGGTTCAAAATGAACTGATGATCAACATGATGCGTCGCGTTCGCAGAGCCACGCGCTGGTTCCTGCGCAATCGCCGCAGCAATATTGACCCCGCGGCCGAAATTGAATTTTTCACACCTGCGGTGAAGTTTGTTTCAGGGCACCTTTCAAATTTATTATCGGGTAGCCAGCTGGAAGAGCTGCAAGGGCAGCATCAGCGCTTGCAGGAAAGCGGTGTCCCTGAAGAATTTATTTTACATGCAGCTTCAACATCCTATTTGTATTCCGGCCTAAGCATCGCGGAAGCTGCTCGTAAAACAGATAGAGCAATTAAAGAGGTCGCTGAACTTTATTTTGGTTTGGGAGAATATTTAAGCTTGCCATGGTTCGCTAATCAAATCTCCCATATCAAGGTAGATACCTTTTGGCAGGCAATGGCGCGCGAAAGTTATATGGATGATCTGGAGTCACAGCTGCGCTCTTTAACTATTTCCTTAATAAAATCCTTTGACGATAAAAAATCGATTAAAGATTTGCTGACAAAATGGAGCCAACAACAATCGAGCCTGATTAGTCGCTGGAAAATAATGGTGAACGAATTACAAGCAGCAAGCGGAACTGATTTTGCTGTTTTCTCAGTGGCTCTGCGCGAGCTGCTGGATTTGGCACAAGCCACTCAGCATTCTGAAGTTGCTTTATAGACACTGCGTGCAACTATTTGAGAGGAAAATCGCTTGCGTTCAATTATTGTGCCTTTAAGAATTCAGCCAGATGAGTTTCAAAGGCTTTATGAGGGTAATGTTAAAGACGTGAGTGCGCGCAGCGTTGATGGGCTGCGCGTGCGTTTTCCAGCAAGTATTTTACGGCCCTATGTGACCCATGCGGGTATTGCCGGGACCTTTGCAATACATTTTTCCAATGAAAACAAGTTCCACAGTATAGAAAAAATCGACTAGACAGCACGATTCCAGTATTCTGCACGCCAAATTTAGATACAGTTTTATAGGGCTTAGTCGAATGTATACCCATCTTCGCGATTTACTTTTCATGCTGGACGCCGAAACCTCTCATGAATTCAGTTTGGACCTTATAGGTGCTACTGAGCGGCTACAGTTGCTTAAATTCTTTGCATCAGATGTGCCGGCGAATCCCGTGGAAGTCATGGGGATTACCTTTCCCAATCCAGTAGGCTTAGCGGCCGGGCTAGATAAAAACGGAGACTACTTTAACGCCTTGGGTTTAATGGGTTTTGGATTTGTTGAAATAGGCACTATCACGCCGAAACCTCAAGCTGGAAATCCCAAACCTCGTTTATTTCGTATTCCTGAAGCCCAGGCAATTATTAACCGTATGGGGTTCAACAACAAAGGTGTGGATCACCTTGTTGCACAAGTGAAACGTCGTCGTTACGGCGGAATTTTGGGCATTAATATTGGAAAAAATGCTGTTACACCTGTGGAAAATGCAGCAGACGATTATGTTATTTGCATGCAAAAAGTTTACGCGCACGCCGATTATATTACGGTAAATGTTTCGTCACCTAACACTCAGGGTTTGCGCGATTTACAATTTGGTGACTCGCTGAATCGCTTATTGGAAATCATTAAAATCGAACAAGATAAATTGCAAATTATACATGGTCGCTACGTTCCCGTTGCTGTGAAAATTGCACCGGATATGGATAACGATTCGGTGATACAGGTTGCGCAGGCGTTGTTATCGCAAAATATTGATGGTGTCATCGCAACTAACACGACGATTAGTCGCGACGGCGTGGAGGAATTCGAAGCCAGTGAGGAGACGGGTGGCTTGAGTGGTCTTCCGGTGCGTGATAAAAGTAATCGCGTCATACGCGTGCTTCACGGTGAGCTCGGTGACAAATTGCCTGTCATCGGTGTTGGTGGAATTTCAGATGGTGACAGCGCGGTTGAAAAAATTAAAGCGGGTGCAAAACTGGTTCAAATTTACAGCGGATTTATTTATCGCGGCCCAAGCTTAATTGGTGAAGCTGCAAAAGCTATTGCACAATATAGTTCAAGCAAAACCAATATTTAATTTTATAGTTTTATTAAAGTTAGAAAAAGAAAAGGCCTCACTCAAGAGGCCTTTCTTTGTAGCTCGATTTCGCCCATCGGCGAATTAAATTTTAGTAAGGGTATTTGAAATGTAGTGTTGCTGATGCAATGAGTTGATCAGCCTTACGATGTCATTGCGGACATCGGTTGTAAATTGTTAAGTTTTTGAACTTGAGCCATACGGTTCAGTCCATCCCATTGATCTATGCGCGACTCTCTCCAACCATTTAGCCACTGCTGTCGAGCAAGGCCTGTTTCATGAGGGCATAAGCTACGCGATCGACCATCAATCCCGGCTTGGTAGCCTTTAGTAAAAGCGCGTTCAGTTTGATCTCGTTTCTGACTTTTCATCCTATCCAGCACCTCTTTATCAATCTATTAGATTTTCAAGAATTAAAGTTATATGGACATCTTCAACGACTTGGTACAATACCTCCTTTGGTGGCTTACAAATGGTTAGTAACAGGTTGGTAAAACTTATTGCGCAATTAACAAGTTCGACAAGTACATCAATAAAGGTTCCACTTGTGAACGATTTTATTCTTATAGATAAATCCTTTCATAGCACCTAAAACTCTAGTGGCGCGCTAATCATTGCCATTCATTTTTTATTTGAACATTAAGTAGCCAAAACGGGCTTGGTTAGCTGTGAAGGTGATTCAACTGGCGTTTTCGATGACTCAATTCCAATTTTTCGCAACATGTCCTAAAAGTCTTGAAGGACTTTTATTTTCCGAATTGACCACACTTGGTGCTACTGAGCTGCGTGAAACCGTAGCAGGTGTGTATTTTAGTGGCGCAATAGAAACAGCTTATAGAGTATGTCTTTGGTCGCGCCTCGCTAACAAAATTCTGTTGCCGCTTGCCAGTTTCGACGTGAACAGCCAGGAAGACTTATATGATGGTGTGCGTGCCATTGCATGGCAGGATCATTTAAAACCAGACGGTAGCTTGCTGGTGGATTTTGTCGGTAGCAGCGATGCTATCCGCAACACCCAGTTCGGGGCGGTAAAAGTTAAGGACGCGATTGTAGACTGCTTGCGTGATGTCAGCGGCGAGCGCCCTTCAGTCGCCAAGCATGACCCCGACTTGCGTGTAAATGCTCGTTTAAGTCGTGACAAGCTTGTGGTAAGCCTCGATTTATCAGGCGATAGTTTGCATAGACGCGGATATCGATTAAAGCAGGGCAGTGCACCTATGAAGGAAAATCTGGCCGCCGGCATCTTATTGCGTGCTGGCTGGCCGGATATTGCAGCAGCTGGCGGCGCACTCCTGGACCCCATGTGTGGTTCGGGAACAATTCTGATCGAAGCGGCATTGATAGCGGCAGACATAGCACCTGGTTTAGGGCGCGTTAGTTTTGGTTTCGAGCGTTGGTTAAAACACGACAATAATATTTGGCAAGCCCTGCGCAATGAAGCCCATGAACGTCGCCGTATTGGCTTGGAAAAAGAGTTGCCGGAAATTCGTGGTTACGATGCTGACTTAAAAGTTATTCGAGCGGCTGAAGAAAATATAGTGACGGCTGAGCTTGATCATTGGTTGCGCGTAAGCCGCAAAGAATTAGCTGAATTTAAAAAGCCAACTCATACCGATATCAAAGCTGGTTTGATATTAAGTAATCCACCATATGGTGAACGCTTGGGTGAAGTGGACTCATTGAAAATTTTATATGCGCATTTGGGAGAGCGATTGCGCAACGAATTCCAAGGTTGGCGCGCAGGTGTATTTACTGGGAACCCGGAACTTGGAAAACAAATGGGATTGCGTGCAGACAAAAAATATAAATTTTTTAATGGCACGATTCCCAGCGAATTAATTATGTTTACTATCGCAAGCGAAGCCTTTGTGCAGAGTCGCGTTGAGCAAGATGAACGTTTTAGTCGCGATGAAGAAAAACGTTTGGCTGCAGAAGAGCGCGTGCGCGAAACCGATCGGCAAGAACAAGCTGCTGCACTATCAAACGGTGCGCAAATGCTGGTGAATCGTTTGCAAAAAAATCTTAAACAATTAGAAAAGTGGGCTCGTAAAAACGACATCAATGCTTATCGTTTATACGATGCTGATATGCCGGAATATTCCGCCGCGATTGATGTTTACTGTGGCCAAACTCAACCGGGTCGGCCTGAGCAATGGTATGCAAATGTGCAGGAGTATGCGGCTCCAAAATCGGTCGATGAAGATCGCGCAGCGCAACGGTTTGCTGAAATTGAATTGGCTGTGCCTTTCGCGTTGGACATTCCACCCCAGCGAATCAGTTACAAGCAACGTCGTCGAAATAAAGGCACGCAACAATACGAAAAACTAACCGAGCTTCCTACTGGTGATGTTTTTAGTGTGCAGGAAGGCGCCGCGAAGCTGCATATCAACATGTGGCAATATTTGGATACGGGATTGTTTTTGGATCATCGCCCCGTGCGGAAACTAATCGCAAGCATGGCCAAGGATCAACGTTTTTTAAATTTATTTTGCTATACCGCTACCGCCAGTGTTCATGCTGCTATGGGCGGAGCGCGCTATACCGTCAGTGTAGATATGTCTAACACTTATCTGAATTGGGCGCGCAAAAATTTTGCGCTTAACGGGTTGAGCGAATCCAAAAATCGATTAGAACAAGCAGATTGTCTAAAATGGTTGGAAGAAAATGAGCAGCAATTTGATTTAATCTTGTTGGACCCACCAAGTTTCTCTAACTCTAAACGTATGGAAGATATTTTAGATGTGCAGCGCGACCACGTTGATATGATCCACAAGGCTATGCGAGTATTGGATGAAAAGGGCACGCTTATTTTTTCCAATAACTTACGTACATTTAAATTGGATGAGGACGCTTTGAGTGCTTACACCATTAACGACATAAGTGCAAAAACGATTGATGAAGACTTCAAGCGTAACCCCAAAATTCACCAATGCTGGCTAATCACACATTAAAACCTTTGTACAAACAAGCGATGTTATATGGACAATGACATCAGCTTTGTTTGGTGGGTGCTTAAAAACTAAGTAGGTCTTTCAACTCTACCGCATTGCGCCGTGAAACCTCCAAAACCTTTCCATCGTTCATGGTGATTTCATAACCATCACCAACGGCTTCTTCAATGTTGACTATAGCGTGCAAATTGACCACGTATTGACGATTTGCGCGAAAAAAATGTTTTTTAGGTAAACGCTCTTCAATGCTGTTTAAGGATTTTTTAACAAATGCATTTTCTTTGCTAAAAAAAATCCGTACATGATTTTTACAGCTTTCAAAATAGCGAATGGAGTCCAGCGGTATAAGGTGGCATTTATCGCCGTCTTTTACGAACATACGGCTATTAATGTCCAGGGGTGGTTTTGCGAATATTTTATTATCTTCAGAATTTAGCTTTAGTTTATCTATGGCTATTTTTAGTCGTTCATGGCTTATAGGTTTTAAAAGATAATCGATTGTATTGAAATCAAATGAACGAATCGCATGTTCCGAGTAGGCGGTGGTAAAAACAATTTGGGGGGAGTGGTCTAGTTTGTCCAATAAATCAAAGCCATTTTCACCCGGCATATGTATATCCAGGAAAATAATATCCGGCTGATTTTCCTGTATAAGTTGCAAGGCCGAGGAAGTATCTTCAGCCGCACCTACAACGTCCAGTTCAGGATAGGCTTCAAGCATCTTAACCAATCCCTCTCGTGCGAGGCGGGAATCTTCTACCACTATTGCTTTCATTAGTTCAATTCCTTTGGGATGCGTAGATTTACTATAAATTTATATGGTGTGCTCGAAAACGTTAATTCGGCAAAGTCACCATATAAAATTTCCAACCGGCGCTTAATATTCGTTAACCCGATTCCGGTGCTGGAAGTGATTTTGGGTTGAGTTTTCGGGATGTCATTAATGATTTCAAAATAAATATTTCTATCGTCAGAAGTTCCAGCGAGGGTCAATGCTCCACCTTGCTTAATAGGATCTATACCATGCTTTATTCCATTTTCAATTAGCATCTGCAACGTCATAGGCGGAATTAAATGTTCTTTTAATTCATCAGCTATAAATAATTCAAAGTGCAGGCGATTTTCGAGCTGCGATTTCATAATCGCAATATATTCTTTAATAATACTGAGCTCAGCCTCAAGCCTAACTTTTTCCTTGGCTCCACTTTCCAGCGAATAGCGTAAAATATCTGAAAGCGACGTTATCATTTTATCCGCGCTTTGTTGGTTCTCATGAATCATAAAACGAATGTTATTGAGCGCATTAAATAAAAAGTGAGGGTTGAGCTGATTAGATAAGCTATTGAGGGTGGCTTCCTTTAGAGCATTTTGCGCGCGAAAATAGCGAAGTTCTGTGTCCGATATCCTTTTGGTTGAAGTAATGCTGTTGTAAAGAAATATCCAGGCCGAAATAAAAATAGTGGTTTGTATCCAGTTGCCCATAATGGACCCCATAACAAACTTTGCGAAGCTCAAATGATTTTCATTGCGGGCGAATATATTTGTTGTAAGTTCTGACCAAAAAAAAGAAGAAAAGGTTGCCGACATAACAAGTGATATGGTTAATCCTGACAAAAGCGAAAAAACCAGGCTGTACTCAACAAACTGCCTACTCGACAGCGAGTTCCATTCAAATGATTTAAACATGTAACGAAACAATAGCACGGCAAAAGTAAAAAAAGGAAACCAAAAAAGATCGCTCAAAAATAAAAGGTGCGCATATTCATACAGGGGAACAATAATGACCATTTGTGTTGCTGCAAGAAAAATCATGAAGAGTCCATGATCCAGCCAGAACTTTTGATCGTTCGGAAAAAACATGACATTCATATATGCGTATTTTCCTTTAACGTTTGGATAGGATCGTTTGAGGGCTACCCATAGATTAAGATTACTAGTAATCATAGCTGGTCATTAAAATTATACTAGTAGTGAGGATCCAATATGGTAAAGAAGGTTATTAATACATTTTTTTTCACTATTTGTTTCTTTTAGATAGTCTTATCAATTTTCGGTGAGAAAAAAGATAATTATCAAAAAGGTAAAGAAAATAATTTGGTTGGTAGAGATATTCATCAATATAAATCTATGTATGTGATCTTTAATCTGTTCCAATAACTTAAAAAACAGATTAACTGAAGTGCATTCCACTTTCTCCTGGGCAGGGCCAGCTTGAATTAATATTGGTTGTTTTGTAGGCGTGCTTGCATGTGCGGGAAAAGATAAAAATAACAGGAGAAGATAAATATTAATCAGTGGCTTCATCAGACTCCCTCACCGTTTTTGTGAATAAACTGTCGAGAGGTGAGAATAAATCGCCGAGCGCAGCAACCTGGGTATAAGGTGCCAAGTGGTGAAAAACGATTATGAGCGGTAAAGCGGGATGTGATTTGAAAGGCTGATAATTTTACTAAAGGAAGGGTTTTAACTAAAAGGGAATACTTGATGGACTTGAGGTGAAACTTAACGGCTATTTGATTTTTCAAATAGCCGTACCGCAAAGACAGTATTAGTCTTTAGCGCGAGACTTATACTCGTGAGTACGAGTGTCGATAATAATTTTATCGCCGATTTCTACGAATGCAGAAACCTGAATTTCAGTGCCGTTGGTCAAGCGAGCTGGCTTCATTACTTTACCTGAAGTATCGCCACGAACTGACGGCTCAGTGTAAACAACTTCACGGGTTACTGAGTTTGGTGGAGTAATAGAAATTACTTTGCCGTCAAAGAATACAGCTTCACAAATATCGTCGATGCCGTCTTCAATATAGGGAGCCATATCGCCGAGTTCATCAGCAGTCAATTCATACTGTTCATAATCGCTATCAACGAAAACGTACATTGGGTCTGCGTAGTAAGAATAAGTTACGTCTTTGCGGTCAAGAACGATGTCTTCGAATTTGTCGTCTGCCTTGTAAGGAGTTTCAGTCAAATAACCGTTCAGCAGGTTTTTCAATTTGGTTTTAACAACAGCAGTGTTACGACCTGAGCGGCTGATTTCTGCTTTTTGAATTAACCATGGTTGACCGTCGATGCTAATTACATGACCGGCGCGCAATTCTTGACCTGTTTTCATGATGACTCTCAATAAGTGTAAATGGTACTGATGATGGGATAAATTCGGCGGCTACTATACCTTCTTTGGTAAATTTAGACAGCGTCTTTTGGCAACTTTTTATTTACAGCAGCGCACCATGTTTGAGGCTAAATCCCCTAAAGAATTTAGGTGGTGGCGCCAGTTTTGACTGTGTGTTTGCCAGTTTTGCAGATTGGCAAGACAGTCCGCCCACGCCTTACTAGCGTCCTCACCTTGATTCCAGGTATGCCAAAGACGGGTAATCGAGTCTTGAGTTCCGGCATCCAGTGTTTGCGCATATCGCTTGAGAAATGCATCAAGCTTGATCATATGGAAATCTTCGTCCTGGGGATATATATGCCAAATGAAGGGTTTTGCGGCCCATTGTGCGCGTGCAAATGAATCTTCACCGCGCACAAAATTGATATCGCAGGCCCAAAGTAGATAGTCGTAATCGGTTTGGCTGAGAAAGGGAATGACCTGCAAGCGCAGTGCGCCTTTGCTAAAACTGTCGCCCACTTTTAATTCTTGCTGCAAGACCCTGCTGACATCAGGCAGGATTTTACCTGGTGGAACCAGACACAGTATAGGAATAGGCGAATGCATCCAGGCTTCTAATAATGAAGCAACGGCAGGGTTCTCGTAGCCGAAAAGGGAAATAGCAAGCCCATCCGGTGATAATTCAACCCCAATTCGGGCCAGAAAATTAGATCTGGTTTGTTCGTTTTGCTGAAACTCCAGGTTTTGATCCAGCAGCTGCTTTTCTCTCAAGAGTCCGCCCGTTCTAGCGGTTACTCCAGGAAAGAAAAAAGTCTTCTTTAAACCTAATTGCGGATGTACAGAGGTTAAGCCATGACAACCTTCGACCCAATCCTCAGCACTTAAATATTCCAGATTAAACCAGCGTGGTTGGCTGGCTTTGTGCTTCATTGCAGCAAGGTAGCTATTCGGCAGATTGCATGCAAAAGCTTCTATGACGGCATCGGCTGGAATTATGCTTGCGGGAAAATCAGTTGCCCAAATACGCACGTCAACTTTGTCGAGAATTTGTTGATCGCAAATTTGAGTGTTGGGCCAAATTTGCTGCAGGGCCCGCAGGTCATCTACCCAAAGACGAATATTAAAGGGATATTCGGCGGTGAGTTGTCGAGCCAGGCGCCAGCACACGCCTATGTCGCCGTAGTTGTCGATGACGCGACAAAAAATATCCCAGGTATTTATTTCAGTGGATGCCATCAAATGTTATTCAGGAGTTTCTTGCTGCGGGTAAAAGTAGGGCGCTATTATGCGCAACAAATTCCTGTGTGGGTAATAATTCATGGCCTCTTTACAAGATCAGCTCCTTAAAGCGGGTTTAATTGACACTAAAAAAGCCAAGCAAGTAAATAAAGAGAAACGTAAGGAAACCAATGTGGCTCGTCGTTCATCCGAACCAGTTGTCGATGAAGTCAAACAGTCTGCTGAGCAGGCGCGTCAGGAAAAGATAGATCGAGACCGTGAACTTAACCGGCAGCGCAATGCAGAACTTGAGCAGCGCGCTCTAGCCGCGCAGATTAAGCAGCTAATTGAAAATCATCGTCAGCCTAAGGGTGCTGGAAATAACGACGTTGAATACAATTTTACGGATGGTAAGTTGATTAAAAAAATGCGTGTGTCTCCTTTGGTGTTGGAACAAATCGCGCGTGGTGTTTTAGCGGTGGTTAAGTTGGGGGAGGGCTATGAAGTTGTTCCGCGTGTGGTGGCAGACAAGATTTCCCTTCGCGATTCCAAATCGGTTTTGGTCGCTAACGTTAAAGTGGCTCAGCAAACAGACGAAGATGATCCATATAAAGATTATGTGATTCCAGATGATTTAATGTGGTAGAGCGAGCAAATAGTTTCTTTTTTAAACAATATTTTTAACAGAACTAATTAAAAGGCCGTAACACAAACCACGGTGCTTGCCTATTCTTAGCATCCATTTTGGTCTGTGTCATAATGCCGCCATATTCAATACAGGCGATCTATCTATGTTAGACATGTTTACCGGGCTCGATTTCGCATTTGGTACAGCGTTATTCCTCTCGCTGTTATTCGTTTTAGCTTACGAATTTATCAACGGTTTCCACGATACCGCCAACGCGGTAGCAACGGTGATTTACACCAAAGCTATGCCACCGCATACGGCGGTTATGGCATCGGGATTTTTTAATTTTCTTGGGGTAATGATTGGTGGGCTGGGCGTTGCTTACGCTATTGTTCATCTTCTCCCGGTTGATTTGCTGCTTAACGTGACCTCATCCTACGGCATGGTTATGGTATTTTCGTTGCTCACTTCAGCTATTTGTTGGAATCTTGCCACTTGGTATTTTGGTATTCCATCATCAAGCTCGCATACATTAATTGGTTCGATTCTTGGTGTTGGTGGAGCACATGCATTGCTCACTCATTTGCCGCTTACCGAAGGTATTAATACAAAAAAAGCAACCGAGATTAGGATGTCTCTGCTTGTTTCCCCGGTCATCGGCTTTGCGGTTGCAGCCCTGGTTTTACTCTTATTAAAACGCAAATGGCCGGGGCAAAAAATTCACAAAACACCGGCTGAGCGTGAAAAAATTGATGGTAAAAAACATCCACCATTTTGGACTCGTGCAACTTTAGTTGTGTCGGCCATGGGTCTCAGTTTTGTGCACGGTTCGAATGACGGTCAAAAAGGTATAGGTATGGTGATGCTGGTGTTGATTTGTATGGCACCTGCGCATTTTGTACTCGATTTAAATACATCGGCAATTGATATAGATAAAACCCGCCGCGCTGCAGGTTACATTGAAGGCATTTATAAAAATAATCAAAATGCATTGGCAGACCAAATAGATTTCTCGCAAACCCAAAGCATTTCAAAAACCGAGGAGAAATGCCAAACCAAAAATGCATTGGTTACTCTCAGCAGCTTGACTGCGCAATTAAAAGACGTGAATGATTACAACAAGCTAAACATTGATAGCCGTCGTGAAGTTCGCCGTGTCTTATTATGTATTGACGATAATGCAAAAAAATTCGCCAAGGTAAAAGGTTTACCAGGAAATGATAAAGATGAATTGAACAAGTTACGTCAGGAAATTACCTCTACCACAGAATTTGCACCCTACTGGGCAATTGTTGCTGTAGCACTGGCCTTAGGTTTGGGGACCATGACTGGCTGGCGCCGCGTGGTTAAAACTGTAGGCGAAAAAATTGGTAAAACTGGCATGACTTACTCGCAGGGCATGTCTGCACAAATTACTGCTGCCACTGCTATTGGTATCGCGAGCATGACTGGTATGCCTGTATCAACAACTCACGTGCTTTCGTCCGCTGTTGCGGGCACCATGGTCGCCAATAAATCCGGCCTGCAGTTTTCCACCATCAAAACTATTTTGATGGCATGGGTATTAACCTTGCCAGCAACAATTCTGTTGGCGGGGGGGTTGTTTTATACAGGTGTGAAATTATTTTTGTGATACAAAAATATTGATAAAAAAACCGAGCAAAAGCTCGGTTTTTTTATGTTTGTTTGCTTTTAAATCTCTCCCAAAAACCCGCCCGATTGTCTTTCCCACAGCTGCGCATAAATTCCATGTTGTGCAATTAATTCGGCGTGCGTGCCTTGCTCAACGATTTGGCCTTTCTCTAACACAATTAATCTGTCTAACGCGGCTATAGTCGATAAGCGATGTGCTATTGCAATGACTGTTTTGCCTTGCATAAGTTGATTTAAGTTGGTTTGAATCGCGGCTTCAACTTCCGAATCAAGTGCTGAAGTTGCTTCGTCCATAATTAATATGGGAGCTTGTTTCAACAACACGCGTGCAATTGCTATGCGTTGGCGTTGGCCGCCGGAAAGTTTTACTCCGCGCTCACCAACGTGTGCGTCATAACCGGCGCGGCCCTGGTTATCACTCAGCTGTAAAATAAAATCGTGAGCTTCCGCCTGCTTCGCCGCTTTAATCATGTCTTCATCAGTTGCATCAGGTCTGCCATAAAGTAAATTATCACGAATGGAGCGATGCAACAGTGAAGTGTCCTGTGTAACCATACCGATTTGCGCGCGTAAACTTTCCTGCTGGACCTTTGCGATGTCGTGGCCATCAATCAAAATTTTTCCACCTTCGACATCGTAAAAGCGCAACAATAAATTGACTAGCGTAGATTTGCCCGCACCGGAGCGGCCAACGACACCAATTTTTTCGCCGGGCTGAATGTCTAAATTAAATTGACTTAACAGTCCCTCGTTTTTTCCATAGTTAAAATTAACATCTTTAAATTCGATGTGGCTATGTGTCAGCACTAATGGCTTCGCATTTTCAACATCCTGCACGTCACGCGGGACTGACAATGTATTCAATCCATCTTTCGCGGTGCCAATATTTTCAAAGAGTGCGGAAACTTCCCACATAATCCATTGCGCCATACCATTTAAACGCAACACCAAACCTATAGCAGCGGCTATGGCTCCGGTGGTAATAGCAAGATTGCTCCAGAGCCAGATTGAAACGAAAGCCACCGCAAAAATTAATGCCGCATTAATGCCCCATACACTGGAACTTAATGCTGTTGCTAATCGCATTTGCGGGTGAACCGTAGTCAAAAAATGTTCCATTCCATGGCGTGCGTATTCAGCCTCGCGGTTCGAATGGGAAAACAATTTCACGGTAGAGATATTTGTATAAGTATCTACTAATCGACCAGTCATATCGGAGCGCGCATCGGCTTGCTGCATGGCTGTTTTAGATAAACGCGGTAGAAAATAATAGAGTAGGCCGCCATAGCTAAGGATCCAAATTACGAGAGGTATTGCCAGGCGCCAATCGAGCGAAGCCAATAACACTAAAATGCCAGAAAAATAAACCAACACGTATAGCAGTACATCGAGCAATTTCATTATGGTTTCGCGAACTGCCAGCGCTGTTTGCATGACTTTTGTTGCAACGCGCCCCGCAAATTCATTTTGATAAAACTGATAACTTTGCCCTAATAAATAACGATGCGCCTGCCAGCGAATGCGCATGGGGAAATTACCCAGGAGGGTCTGGTGCATCACCAGTCCGTGCAATAGCACTGCGATGGGCAGACCCACTAATACAATGGCTCCCATCATAACTAATTCGTGTTGCGACTCTGCCCAAATGTTCGCGGGGGAGTGCGTGTTCAGCCAATCAACCAATTGTCCCAGAAAGCCAAATAAAGAAACTTCCATAACCGCAATGGCACCGGTTAATAGGGCCATAATCAAAAGATAGGGCTCAGAGCCGCGCGCATAATGGCGACAGAATGCAAATAAAGTTTCAGGTGGAGCTTTGGGGTGTTCAGGTGGAAATGGCTTTATTAAGCTTTCAAAAAATCGAAACATAGAAACAGGTCACTAAATAATAGGCATTTGTTGGATAAAGAATAGGCAAAATTTTAACACTTTTTGCTGAGAGAAGCTTGTGTCAAAATGTGCGATTAATCTTCTGGTGACATTTGTTAAGAAAAAAATTGTCTCTGTATTGTTGAAAGGTGCGGGCGCAAACAAGACCAGTATATATTTGTCAATCAATCGTGATGAAAAGAGTATCAGTATGAAAAATGCACTTGTCGTTTTTGCTGCCGGTTGTTTGGGCGCGCTTATCCAATGTGTGGTGATGTGGTTATTTACTCGTTACGGCATCACGCATTCATTAAATGTTAGTCTACCGGGCTCAATTGCTCCAGCGTGGCTTTATCCTCGCGTTATCTGGGGAGGCTTGTGGGGATTTCTATTTCTGTTGCCGATATTATCGAGCAGTGTGTTTGCCCGCAGTTTTGTTATCGCACTTATTCCCACCTGCGTTCAATTGTTTGTCATATACCCTCTCTACGAACATAAAGGTGTTGCCGGCTTGTCCCTCGGCATGCTGACGCCTTTTCTAGTGTTTTTCTTTTTTTGGGTTTGGGCATTGGCAACTGCAATAATCTTAAAAATAGCCAAATAAAATTTGGGATATTCAATGTTTAAAAAATATTTATTTCTTGCTTCTATTTTGTGTTCAGGATTGTTTTTTTCTGCGCTAAGCCACGCTCAATTTTTACCTGACAACACGACCTTAAATGTGCAATCCGTTCAGCGATGGATGCAATCAAACCGTGATTTCGCCAGTATTATTCAGGTGTTGGATGAATTGCATAAAACGGATAGTGATTTGAAAAAATTTGATGCCTTGCCTGCAGCAGAACAAGACCAAAAAATAACAGCATTTTTGCAGCAAAAACAATTGCTTGAATCAGCCAACAAGGTTGCCAGTCAACACGGCTGGAAATCCCTCGGTGAATATATGCGTCTAAGCACTAAATTAGGGAATGCAATAGCCGCTTATTTTTATACGCAGGAATCTGCACGTTTAACGGAGGAGCAAAAAAAGGCATTACGGGCCAAAACAGATGCTGCGGTATTAAGCGTACCTGAAGCAGATATAGCATTTGTTAAAAACAATGAAAAACTATTGAAAGCTTATATACAAGCTTATTCAGCGGGTAAGTGATAGCCACGCGTTTGTTGAAATAAAAAAGGGCGAACATGTCGCCCTTGTAAACTACTCTGCTAAAACGCCGTTACGATAATCTTGGATGGCTTGTTCAATTTCATCCGTCGTATTCATTACAAAAGGACCATATTGAGCAATAGGCTCTTTCAAAGGAATACCGGCTAGCAAAATAAAACGAGTATCTTCAGATAAAGCCACTACGGAAACTTCATCCCCAGCGCCCAATAATCCAGCATTACCAGCATCTAATTTACGTGCATCTTCACCAATCGCAACGCTGCCTTCATACACATAAATAAATGTGTTGTGAGTCGACGGAATTGCGTGTGCAAAATTTTCATTTATCGGCAGGCGAACATCCCAATAAATCGGTTGGGTTGTTAAACCTTGAATCGGGCCGCTAATCACTTTGCCATCGATCACTGCTGAATTTGCGATAACTTTAATTGAACCGCCATTTTTAAATTGCGCAGTTGGAATGTCGGCAGACGGAATGTCCTTGTAATTCGCCGGTTTCATTTTCTCTGCCGCAGGCAGGTTCAACCACAGTTGAAAGCCACGCATTAAACCGTGTTCCTGCTGCGGCATTTCAGAGTGAATAATACCGCGGCCCGCTGTCATCCATTGCACATCGCCGTTACGCAAATGGCCTTTGTTGCCCATATGATCCTCGTGCAGCATATGGCCTTCGAGCATATAGGTTACTGTTTCAAAACCGCGATGCGGATGCGCAGGAAAACCTGCAATATAATCAGTTGCGCTTTCTGAGCCGAACTCATCCAGCATTAAAAATGGATCGAAGCGCGCCTGTTGCGATTGCCCAAGGCTGCGTTTGATACGCACGCCTGCACCATCGCTGGTTGCGCGGCCGGGAATAATTTGCTGCAGTTGCTTTTGCATAATGCGCTCCAGTATTTTTGTGTCCAATTAATTTGTATCCAAATCAAATAGACTGATGAAATAACTTTTCAGTTTTGGCTGCCAAAATAAGATCATTTTCATGCAGCCCTTTAATTTTGTGTGTCCACCAGCTAACAGTCACTTTTCCCCATTCAGTTAGGAGTGCAGGGTGGTGATTAAATTCTTCCGCCACAGCACCAACCTGATTGGTAAACCCCAGTGCACCTACAAAATTTTTAAATTTAAATACACGCGTTAATTGTTTTACACCATCGATCTCAATCACAGACCATTCCGGTAACTTTTCCAAAGCGTCTGTTAATTCTGTTTCAGTAACCTGCGGTGCGCCTACACGGCACGCACTGCAGGTCTTTTCCCTCAATCCATTTAAATCTGCGTTAGCGTTTCTGTCTAAATCATTCATCTGCTATCACCTCATGTAGTTATCACGACATGATAGCGCGATTCACTTACTAAGCGGCGGCTGCTTGTTCGATCTCACGACGCGCATCAGTAAGCGATTTATCTTTCGCCTCATTGATACTCAACCCTTCTGCATAAATGTAATGAATCGAATTGATGCCGAGGAAATTGAAAAACGACGTCAAGAAATTTGTTTGCGAATCGCTTGCTTTGCCTTGGTGGAATCCGCCACGCGCGGCGATAAAGTGAACAGGTTTATCAGCCAACAGCCCAACTGGGCCTGTTTCGGTATATTTAAAAGTCACACCTGCACGCGCCAGTTGGTCGAAGTAAGCTTTCAACGTTGATGGCACGCCGAAGTTGTATAAAGGCACACCAATTACGACGGCGTCAGCATTCGCAAGTTCTGCAATTAAGGTATCTGACAAATTTACAATCGCTTGCTGTTCATTGGTACGGCTCTCGGCAGGAGTAAAAAAAGCCTGAACGGTATTTGAATCCAAATGTGGGATTGGATTTTTTGCAAGATCCCGCACTACTACTTTGCCGTCTGGGTGTTTCGCTAACCAGCTTTTAACAAACTCATTGCTCAAAGTGCTGGAGTTACCGTTATCGCTAAAAACGCTGCTGTTGATCTGTAATAAAGTACTCATATTGATTTCCTCGTCCGTCTAGCTCGTTTAGTTTGTTTTAGGCTTAATCGCCATGGAGCTATTAAATGATTTGACGGGCGAATGATAAATAGCGATATTTGATGGTATTTAATCGAAAAATTGGATGGATCATGAATAACAGCTTTTCTGTCGCTGAAAATAAGGTGTCGCTGGAACAATGGCGCGCATTGCTGGCAGTTATAGATGCAGGCGGTTACGCCAAGGCCGCAGAGCAGCTAAATAAAAGCCAGTCTGCAGTTTCATACGCCATATCTCAGCTGGAATCAGCTTTGAATGTGAAGGTATTTAACCTTCAAGGACGTAAAGCAGTGGCGACGCCTTCTGGAGAATTATTGTATCGTCGCGCCAAGCTTCTTTTGGAGCAGGCCGAACGCTTGGAGAAGTCAGCTGAATGTTTGGCAATCCACGTCGAGCCGATCGTGAAAATAGCGGTGGATATCATTATTCCGCCAGCAAAAGTACTTTATTGCCTGTCCATGTTTGCCAAGGATTTCCCCGATACACGTGTGGAGTACTACGAAACAGTGCTTTCAGGTACTGAGGATGCATTGCTTAAACGGCAAGTGGATTTGGCTATAGGTGGTTTCGTACCGCCCGGGTTTATTGGTGAAAAGTTAATGAATGCAACATTTCACGGTGTTTCCAGCCCGAGCCATCCATTACAGGTTCTTGGCAGACCCGTTACCTACGAAGATATGCGGCAGCATCGCCAAATTGTAGTGCGCGATTCAGGTCAATACCGTCGTCACACGGTTGGTTGGCAGGAGGCAGATCAACGCTGGACGGTCAGCCATATAAAAACATCTCTGGATGCTATTCGCATGGGCCTGGGCTACGCCTGGGTTCCAGACGCATACACCAAAGACGATATAGACGCAGGCACCTTGAAATATCTGCCCGTAGAAATCGGTTCGGAGCGAGAAGCCCCAGTTTATTTAACCTTTGCGGATAAAGAATTCGCTGGCCCTGCCACCCAGAAATTAGCCACTGTTTTTAAGGAGTGCCTCCCTCGCGCTTGCGAAGGCAAATAAGGGTACGGCTGCTGACATACATTGTCAGTGTTTGAATTTATGATGACTCCCTTTCATCAAAACGACCGGAATTTTTCAACACTATGAGTAAGCTCTTTGAAGTCCAAAGTGAATTTGCCCCTGCTGGTGACCAGCCTGCAGCCATTGCTGGCTTAGTAAAGGGCATTGAGGCTGGCCTTGCACATCAAACTCTACTGGGTGTAACGGGCTCGGGTAAGACTTTTACTATCGCCAATGTCATTTCGCAAGTGCAACGGCCAACCTTGGTTATGGTGCATAACAAAACTTTGGCAGCGCAACTTTATGGAGAATTCAAAGAATTTTTCCCAAAAAATGCGGTGGAATATTTCGTTTCTTACTACGACTATTATCAACCTGAAGCTTACGTTCCTTCCTCAAATACCTTTATTGAAAAAGATTCATCGGTAAACGAACACATTGAACAAATGCGTTTGTCTGCAACAAAAGCGTTAATGGAACGCAAAGACGCAATTGTAGTTGCAACTGTGTCTGCTATTTATGGCTTGGGTGATCCGCAGTCTTATATGAAAATGCTGTTGCATTTGGTACGCGGTGACAAAATTGATCAGCGTTCAATTCTGCGTCGCCTTGCTGAATTGCAATACACGCGCAACGATGTAGATTTTTATCGTGCAAATTATCGTGTGCGCGGCGATGTCATTGATATTTATCCCGCTGATTCAGATTGCGATGCCGTGCGTGTGCAATTGTTTGATGACGAAGTGGAAACTATTTCGATCTTTGATCCATTAACAGGCGAAGTGCTGCACAAAGTACCACGAGTGACCATCTATCCGAAATCGCATTATGTAACACCTCGCGAAACTGTTTTGGAGGCAATTGACCAGATTAAAGAGGAATTGCGCGAGCGACTTGAGCAGCTGCGCGAAAATAATAAATTAATCGAAGTACAGCGCCTTGAAGAACGCACACGTTACGATTTGGAAATGATGCAAGAACTTGGTTATTGCAACGGTATTGAAAACTATTCACGTTATTTATCGGGTCGTGCTCCCGGTGAACCGCCGCCGACATTATTTGATTATCTTCCTAAAAACGCGCTGCTCGTTATCGACGAATCTCACGTAACTGTTTCCCAAATAGGTGCCATGTACAAAGGCGACCGATCGCGCAAAGAGACCTTGGTGCAATACGGTTTTCGTTTGCCTTCTGCATTAGACAATCGCCCCATGCGTTTCGATGAGTGGGAACATGCTGCCCCGCAAATGATTTTTGTATCCGCAACACCAGGAAAATACGAGCAGGAATTTGCCGGCCAAGTGGTTGAACAAATTGTGCGGCCAACAGGATTGATTGACCCTGAAATTGAAATTCGCCCGGCGGGCACGCAAGTTGATGATGCTTTATCTGAAATTAAAATTCGCGTTGAAAAAGATGAGCGGGTTTTAATTACGGTATTAACCAAACGTATGGCTGAAGATTTAACGGAGTACTTGTCTGAGCACGGTACTCGTGTCCGCTATCTGCATTCGGATATTGATACAGTAGAGCGCGTAGAAATTATTCGCGATTTCCGTATGGGTGAATTTGATGTGCTGGTCGGCATCAACTTACTGCGTGAAGGTTTGGATATGCCGGAGGTTTCGCTGGTCTGTATTTTTGATGCGGATAAAGAAGGCTTTTTGCGCTCTGATCGCTCACTCATTCAAACTATTGGCCGCGCTGCCCGTAATCTAAATGGTCGCGCGCTTTTGTACGCCGATAAGATTACTGATTCCATGAAACGAGCTATTGAAGAGACTGATCGCCGCCGTGAAAAGCAAATAGCGCACAACCTTTTGCACAATATTGTTCCAAAAGGTATTCGCAAAAACGTTCAGGATATTTTAGAAACCTCTGTGGTTCCAGGTGCGGGTGGGCGCGCTGCACGAAATCGTGCCGCAGTGGCTGAACGCCAAGCCAAATATTCAGTTCCTGTTGACCCCAAAAATATCTGGAAGTCTATCGAGTTGCTTGAAAAGCAAATGTTCCAGGCCGCGAAGGATCTGGAGTTTGAAGCAGCAGCAAAATTGCGTGATCAACTCGAGCAGTTGAAGAAGAAATCACTATCAATGTAAGGACGTTTATTAATGTCACATGGATGTGAGCCGTTAACTACCTATCGAAAAATAAAAAATGCTAAAGCTTTTTCTTCCAGTTTTATTTCCCTCATGGCGATTTTTCAGCAGCATAGGCCCGTCTCCCCGGATTCATATTGCATTTTCTAATAATGAAAGCGATGAACCAATTCACTGGCGCGAGTTTCGATCCCTGCCGGAAAAGCTTTCTTTTAGAGAGGGGATATTTCGTTTATTTCATAATCCACGTTGGAACGAAACTCTCTATCTAAACAGCTGTGCTGAGCGTTTGTTTGAAGCTTACTCCGACATACGCGAGCAAGAGATTATGCGCAGTATTCTTGCCGCTATAAAATCGGGTGAAATAAATCCTGATGCTAATTCAACCTCTGTAAAATTTAAAATAAGTGCAGTCATTCGAGAAGGGAGAGCTGTTACCCAGCCTGTGACATTTGTTTCAAGAGCAGTGAGTTTCAAGGAATTGCGCGATGTTAATTGATCAAGCAGTCCGCTTCTCTGAAATTATTCTGGCTTTCGCCATTGCGCAACAAAGTTTGGAATACGTTCGTGGATTAAAGCCAGAGAAATTTATCGGTTTTATTTCATTGCTTCTCTCCGTGCTGTTAATGGTGGGTTTTCAAACTACTTATGTCGAAGCAATTTTGCTCATTGTTGCTGTTATTACATTGATTCGCTTTCAAGGTCCTTACAATGGCGGAAGCGATTGCATGACAATATTGGTGCTTTTGTGTTTGTTGTTATCACATTTGGCTCCAACACTTTTTTGGCAAGAAATTGCGCTCGGCTACCTGGCTTTTCAACTGTGTTTTTCCTATTTCCAATCAGGATATATAAAAATTATCAACGATGATTGGCGCAAAGGAGTTGCGTTACAAGACGTGTTTGCGATTACTGCTTATCCTGTAAGTGAAGCTGTGCGCTCATGGGCTGGCTCACCCAAATTACTTATGGGGATGAGTTGGGTTGTAATTATTTTCGAATTAGCATTCCCGTTTTCATTGCTAAATAAAACTGCTCTAGTACTAGCGCTTTCTTTTGCCCTGATATTTCATTTTGTAAATGCATGGCTGTTTGGTTTAAATAGGTTTTTTTGGGCGTGGCCCGCTGCGTATCCCATAATTTTATGGTTTCAATGTCGCCTCTCTCCTTTTTTATTTCATTAAAATCCCCTTATTACTGCACCAACATTGTATTTTTTTAACGGCTTGACACATCTTCTATTGCTGCCTTTACTTAATGAAATTGCGTTAATTTGGCGTATTAATCAGTTAAGGAGTTATTAATGAAGAATATTAAATCCATCATCCCTGCGGTCATTTTTAGTTTATTTTTTTCTAGCCAAATAATGGCTGAGGATGTTCCGGCCGACGTAGCTGCCTTGGTGCCAGTAATAAAAAAATGGGGTGAAAATCCCATTCTTGTAGCCGCCGTTAAAGAGCAAAATGCAAAAGGTGCAACACTCGAACAAATTCAAAAGCGCGATAAAGAATGGATGGCTGCGACAGGTATGGATGATCAGATGAAGGCCATAATGAAGAATGCGGGTGCACAAGAATTGGATAAGCTGGAAGCAACTAAACCTTATTTTTTTGAAAGCATATTGATGGATAACAAAGGTGCGAATGTTTCCATGACTAATAAAACCTCTGACTACTGGCAAGGTGATGAACCGAAATTCACCAATGCCTTCAAAGTAGGTGGTGTGGATATAGGAAAAAGTAAATTTGACGATAGCGCAAAAGCTTATTTAATTCAGGTATCAGTACCCGTTTTAGATGGTGGTAAAGCAATAGGGGCATTGTGTGTTGGCATCAACCTGGATGAGTTGGATAAAGCTAAATAGTCGTAGGCGCTAGCATGGATTGGTTTTATCGTTTAAAAATTCGCAATAAAATATTAATTCCTATCGCTATTATTAGTTTAATGATGGCCGGCATGGGAGTGCTGGTGTTATTTAAATTTGAATTAATTGATGCGAAGGTCAGGTTGTTGGGTGAGGTCAATTTACAGGCCAATAACTATTTGTTAGCCGCTGACGCAGATGTTCATAAAGTGTTGGTTGAGGAGCGCAGTATGTTGTTTCTCAATCCTGATTCGCCAGAGTTTGTGGCATCTGTAGAGAATCACCAGAAAAGTCTTACCGGCGCTCATGACAAGCTTTTGCAGTTTTATGAATTGATGCATGACGACGAATTCAAAAGTGAATTTAACCAATATGAAATTGCGCGTGACAAATGGGAAGCGCTTACCAATGCAGTGGTAAAGGCACGTCAGGGAAATACTCGCGAAGGTAGAACCACGGCAATTGAAACCAGTTTCAAAGACGGTAATCAGGCGTTTACTGAAATGCGCGCGGCTATCTATAAATTAAAAGAGTTAGTGCAAGCCAAAGCTTCTCAAGTAATGCAGGAGTCAACAGATACGGTAAGTCGCAGCTATTTTGTCGTTTCGGTATTTATTGCAGTTAGTTTTGGCATGGCTGTGTTACTGGGTTATTTAATTCCTCGCATAATCGTAGACCCAATCCTTAAAATGCAAAAATTTATAAAATCACTCGCCGGCGATGGGGGAGATTTGACTCATAAAATTCCCATCCAATATCCAGATGAGTTAGGAGTTCTAGGCGAAACTATTAATGAATTTATTCAAACTCTGCGCGAATTATTGGCGCGTGTTATAGGAATAGGGAAAGTTTTTGACCAGCAGGCCTCTAGGCTTCATGGTTTGGCTAATAAAAATTTAATAATTATTCAAAAAGAAACTCATGAGGTGGGCATGGTGTCGAGCGCTATTAGGGAATTGTCTTCGTCAGTAATGGCGGTGGCGGAGACAGCATCTAAAGCAGCTGATAACACTATGCAAGCGCAGGAGGAAAGTAAAAATGGTTTGTTGGTTGTTAAAAATACCATTACGTCGATTAGTTCCTTAGCGAGTGAAGTACAGAAATCTGCAAATGTCATCACGCAGTTAAATACTGAGAGCGGAAGTATTGCGAGCGTTGTAAATGTTATCAAAAGTATTGCGGAACAAATTAATTTATTAGCGTTAAACGCTGCGATTGAAGCGGCGCGAGCGGGAGAGCAGGGAAGAGGCTTCGCTGTTGTAGCAGATTCGGTGCGCGAATTGGCATTTCGCACAGCAGAATCTACGCAAGAAATTCAGGCAATGATCGGTCACTTAAAAGCCAGTGCAACATCGGCAGTAGATGCTATGCAGACAAGCCAAAGCATTGCGAATGAGTCGGTGGCGCAGGCAAGTGCGGCAGGCGAAGCACTGCAAAAAATTGATAGTGCCATATCATCAGTAACAGCCTTGAATTCACAAATTGCCGTTGCGGTAGAGCAACAATCCAAAGTGGCTGGCGAAATCAGCGGCAATACCAGTAATATTTCGGTTTATGCTCAAGATACAGCCAGTCTTGCAAAAAATGTTGAAACTGCCTCTGAAGAATTGGCCCATGTCGCCACGTCACTTCACGATGAACTCTATAAATTCAAAATATAGCTTCAGTTTTTTAAGAAGTTCTACCAAAAAACCACGCCAGTAACGCACAGATAAGCGTTTCGCTGTTAAAATGCGCATCTTTTTCAATTCCTGGTTATTGTGATGTCCATTCCTAACAAAATTCCTTACGACCTATTATTCGACTTATGGCGCAACTGGCTCATGCAAAATGAGTGGATGGCGCTGGATAAGTGGTTGAAAAATCATCTGCGTAAAAACACCAATCCGAAATCTGAATTCGCGTCTTCAAAGTCTGATAATCGCGAACTGAGTTTGTGCATGTTTTCAGCTATGCGTTATTTTCAGTTGGCATGTGCGCTGGAAGAGAGTTATCAAAAGCAAGAATTGTTGGATTGGAGTGAATGGGATAAAACTTGGGTCCAATCCAGCGCTAAAAAAATTCCTGTTGCTGGATTTTGGTTTTGGATTGCATTGCGAGAAAAAAATGAGAATGCCGGGCCAAAAGCTTTACGTGATTTGGCTGCGCGTAAAACCTGGTTTGATAAGGTTGAACAATATTTTAGTCTCACTGAGCAACCGGAAGAAATCTTGTTGTGGTCTGGTCTTCGCCCGCAGTGGTTTCCCTTACTTGAAGAACGGAAATTGAAAAGTCAGTGGACCGCAGAACAGCTAACCGATTTTGTTTTACAGCAAAACAGTGCACCACCACTGTGGTTGCGCGTACAAAAAAATATTCCCGTTGCAGATGTTGTGAAAAAACTGCAGCAGGATTCTGTGCATGTGGAGCTTGACGAGCAGGGTCATTTATTTGCTCGTGGAGGAAAACATTTGTCAGGAGCAGCGGCTCATAAAGAAGGCCTGGTTGAAATTCAGGATTTGGCGAGCCAGCAAATTGCTTTAGCGGTGGATGTTAAAGCGGGTCAAAAAGTGTGGGATTGTTGCGCAGGTGCAGGCGGGAAATCACTCGCCATTGCTGCGCGAATGAATAACAAAGGTGTGGTTATTGCGACAGATTTACACGGCTATAAATTGGAAGAATTAAAACGTCGCAGCAAGCGCGCTGAGTTTCACAACATTCGTAGCTTCGAGTGGGCAGGTGATGAACCACTGCGTCTACCAAAAGAAGTTGCGCAGCAACAAGGTTTTGATTGGGTATTGATCGACGCTCCTTGCAGCTCATCAGGGACCTGGCGACGTAATCCGGATGCTCGCTGGCGTTTAAGCGAATCGGATACGCAAGAATTAATTGTGCTCCAACAAAAGATCCTGACCAATGCAGTAAAAGCGGTCCGCGCCAGTGGTCATTTGGTTTATGCAACTTGCAGCTGGCAAGTCAGTGAAAACGAGGCTCAGGTAGATTGGTTTCTGCAAAACAATCCAGAATTTAGTCTAGTGGATCAAAAAATGCTTGGCGCTCCATTTCAAGATTCAGATGCAATGTTTGTAGCGGTATTACAAAAAAGTTAGCTATGGTTGAAAATTTCGTATAACAGAAACTTATTCATCTAAATCCAATGCCACTCCATGCTAGCGGAAGCGAGTAGGTTCTATTTTGCTCAGCCTTAGTGGCTGGCAAATCAGAATTTACTCTGCGCGACCCGCTTTTTGCAATTTCATCAAATGCTTGTTCACGCACTTGTGCTTCAGGTGTTTTATTGCGTTTATTTATCGCAGAAAAATACAAGAGCGCGAACAACGAAAAACCTGTTGCAATGAACACATATGAATTGCGTTTCATTTTGAAGTTTATTGCGCGGAAAATATCATACTGTCGACATCAAGCGATTGTGTGCTGGAAGATACATAGGGATAAGCATTTCCCATCAAGGCCACGCGATAATAAACCGATTTGGCAGGCACATTGAATGATGGAAAGTTTACCGCGCTGCCAACACCAAATTTATTGCCAGGGGCTTGCCAACTACGAGTCACTGCAATGTAAGTCCAGGTAGCAGGATCAATCACTTCCATATGTAAATAAACAGGCTGCTTTGCCCATAAAGTTGCAGACCCACCACCTAGAGAAAGTCCTGTAGGAAATTTGACTGACCGTCCAACGGCTGCCCAATTCTTGGCGCTCGCGGTGCTTACGGTGAGTTCTCCCGTGTAAGAATCCCAAGTGCAGCACCCTGAAGTATGTCGAATGCGCCCTTTGCTGCCATCGCCCTCTACATCAAAACTCCAACCACTTGCAGTGAAATCTACGGTCTTTGTATAGGCAACAGCGTGACCGGCAAATGCGAATAGAGTGAATGAAAGAAAATATCGAAGAACATAACAGAAAATTTTCATAACCAAGAGCTCCGCTTATAGATTGTCAGGATTGAATTATTATTAAACGCTGCAAGCGAGACTTGACTCTTATTTACCAACGGACTGCACAAGCCTATTTACGAAAACCAGATAATTAACACTACGTTATCTGGTCCCGGAAGTTGTTCGAGCATAGTAATAAATAATGCTGCAAACAATAGCCAGTCAACTTGTAGGTTAAATAAAGTCGCCTAAAGCAACCAGGAGAAGGATGTGACTTTTTTGTTCAATCGTTTTTCCAGCAACCGCTCACAGCTTAAACCTCCTGCGGACGATAGTTGCCTGCTCAACTCTACACAATTGAATTATCCATCATATTTAGGACGTAATAATGCGTATTCAGAATGGAGTAAAGAAATTATTCTGGAAAAAATAAGAAATCTTGATGATAAGGTGATGCAAACGTAAATACAGCATTAGCAAATCTTCACAAGGTATCGAAAAAAAGGAGAAATAAAAATGGCGGAAGTTAAGATACCCCCGCCATTTTATATTTACCAAATGATTAACTTATTAGCTTTTTGCCTGGATAGTAATATTAGGCAGATTTGGTAAAGTGGAAAATTTTAACGCTGAGAGGCGCAACCTTAAAGTTTGTGGCGCTGGCATTAAAACTTGATTCTTGAATTACCACGTCAGGTTTTTTACCAACCGCATTAGTTGCGTCGGCATTTTTTCCTACCAGAGTCCAAACTTTTCCTTTTGCGCCTGAACTAAATCCGTCAAAAGAAAGATCAATACTTTGTGTAGTTTCTGTTGGATTTACCAAAGCAACCGTTAAAGTATTTCCGTCGCTGGTTAAGGCCGCTGAAACGTCAATAGGATAGGTTGGGCTACCGGTATTAACACGCGGTTGATCTCCACCAATAGGATATTGCGGTGCTGGTTGCGGTGAATTGCCATTTATTTTTACTGGCACACTTCCAAAATGTTTGTTGTAAAGTTGGAACACTCGACCACGAGCGCTGATAACAGAATCAGTCGCATCAAAATTAATCCACGCGGTTGCCATGGTGTAACCGGCCATATCGATAAAATCCGTGTGACGGAAAAACTCCTGAAGTGTCAATGCAATTGCCACCGAACCTTTTAAACTATCCTGGAAGCTGTAAGCCCATTCATCGAAGAACACTTTAATTTTTCCGTTGTTTAATTCAGGAAATAATTTCTTGTATTCTTCCCACGCATCCACCATGGTGGCAACACGATTCGCGGGTTGTCGCGCCCACTCAACAGGTGATAATTTCACATCAAAAAGTTTACCGGTTTGTAAATCGAATCGTTTTCCTTCCGGTGGATAAGCATGGGTTGCTAACGCATCAAATTTACCCCAGGAATTTTTGAACATGCCATAAGCCCAGTCGCGCTCGGAACCTGGAAGCACTTGTGCTTGCCCGGCAATAAAAATTCCCTGGCCGGTAGTCATTTCATCAACAAAACCACCAGGAGCAACAATGTAAATTGAAGGATCAACTGCACGCATGGCGTCAGCAAACATATTGTGTTTAATAACATACTGATCGCGAGCCATATGTCCGAACTGCCAGTGCCCGTACATTTCGTTACCGATATTCCAATATTTAACTTTGTAAGATTCAGCATGGCCATTGGCGACACGTTTTGCGCCCCATTGAGTTTCAGATGCACCATTTACATATTCAACTAACTCAGCACCAGAGCGAGGTTCGCCTGAACCCGTGTTTACACACCAGTAGGGTTCGCAATTGATCAGCTCACACATTTGCAAGAGTTCATCAACACCTACATCATTAGGTTGAACCGCTTTCCAAATCGGGTCCAACACAGGAGGGCGCATGTCTTTATCGCCAATAGTATTTTTCCAATCGTACGCTGAAATAAAGTTACCACCGGGCATACGCAAAATTTTGCAGTCCATTTCTTTCATAAGCGCAATCGTATCGGCGCGAAATCCATTTATATTGTCAGCCGGCATAAGTGATACGGCACCTATGCGAAGATTTCCTGAACCTACCGCGGTAATTTCTAAAATAGAGTCCGTAGAACTGGCTTTAGGTGTAATGCTGAATGAAACTGTGCTCCAATCCTTTGACGATTTTATTTTTACCGTTTGGCGATCTTTTTTGTTGGGTGCAGAAATAATGGATATGGAAATTTCTGTTTCTTCATCAGAATTGACAACAATTCTGCCGGTGTAAGGCTTTCCGCCTTTAAAAGAAAGTTTTGATTGAGCTATGCCTCTGGCGGTAGATTGCGATAGCGCAACCTTGGGGCTATGTTCACCAACATAGGCGTTGGTTTTATCTAGAGTGATTGCAGAAATTGGCCCAACTGCTGTCCATTTACGATTGTAACCCATGGCTGCGCGACGATCTGTTGGGAAGGGTTCGGCAAATTCCTGAACACCGTAATAAAATTTACGGTCATCCAATACTTCACTCCATAAACTGTGATTAATTAAATTGCCGATGTGCTCAATAAATCCACCAAAAATATAGGGAGATATGGCAGGAAATTTTTCGTTCGTGTTAATAACCGCTCTAATTGATGTTGAAGAAGCGGCAAAGGAAGGCAGCGCCCATGCGCCTGCCAAACCGAGTGAACCTAAAAGCATATTTCGCCGAGTAATGGATGAGATGTGATTATTCACTTGATCATTCCTATAATTTTTAGTTAAAAGAATAGATATTTATTTTTACGGAACCCAAACGTTTCTGTAAAAAACGATCATATCTTCGTGTGGGAATTTTTACGCTTTAAAACATCCATGCGGTTAATCATTACTATTGATATCCAAATTTTTATCTCGTTTCCATATTATTTTTTGACAAAAATAAATAGCTATTTACAAAACTCCTGCATGTCTAAAGTATCGTTTTGTAAATCATATTGGTTTCACTACAGATTCAACGCGTGCCAATACCGACCGTATCTTACTATAGTAATTATATATTACAAATAAATTGGATGTGACTTATGTAATCAAATAGTGATTTTATTAAGGTGGGTAAATTCGGTTATGAAAATTATTTAAGCTGAGCATTAACGCAATTTATGCGTGACGGAATGTGGCGTTCATCAAATTAACGAAGCCACGAGCGTTTTAATGTAAGAAAGTCGGAACGAACTTTAACAATTAAATAGAAATTGTTAATTCAGCTCCATGACTAGTCTAAAACCAAGTGTTTCTACCATGGCGTCTTGGGCAACGGCATCGCGGGCACTTGTCATTAGCCGTTGTACATTATCTTTAGTGGAGCCACCGCGAATCACGCGCGATTGGCATTGTTTATCGTCGCGCGCGCTACCATTTGAAGGGGCATTATTGTAGTTTTCCTGATAACAATCCTGCACCCATTCAGAAACATTTCCGGCCGTATCATAAAGGCCGAATGCATTGGGGGAATAATTACCCACAGGTGCAGTTTTGCTACCGAATAAACCAGAGTAATTGCTAAGGCAGCCGCGTCGGCAATTGGCCTTGCCTTTAGCATCTTGTTCATTACTGCCCCACCAAAAAATATCTGCGCTACCCGCGCGTGCTGCGTATTCCCATTCTGCCTCAGTGGGAAGACGGAATTTTTTTCCGGTAGTTTTGCTAAGCCATTGTGCATAAGTATTTGCATCGTCCCAACTTACGTGAACGACAGGCCGATCTTCGCGACCCCAACCGTTGTCTCCAGGAAAAGGTTTATTATTGGTTTGTGAATAAACATCGTACTCAGCAAAGGTAACTTCATATTTGCTAATGGCGAAAGCTTTACTAATAGTGACTTTATGCGCTGGAGCTGTATGCATATTGTTGTCGTCCCCCATGGTAAAACTACCTGCGGGAATACGAATCATCGCGGGTGCATTTTTACCTGCCGGTACCTCGGTAGGACCGTTGGTTTTTGCTGAAATAATGTCTGCATCTGCACCCACTTCCAACTCGATATTAAGCTTTAGTGGTTCCTGTTTGATTTCAATCCAATCGGTTTTACTTTTGTAACCACTTTTACTTACTTCAATTCTGTAACGCCCCGACGCTAATTCCATACCGTCTTTATATTTGTCCGGGATATTTAATAATCGAATTCGTGCGTCGTTGGGCACAGTAGTAATACTAAGCGGGTAGGTGGGCACAGCAGATGATGATTCGGTAGATGATTCATTTGAAATTGTTATGGCTTCGCTACTGGCTTCTGCGGAAGCTGTTTGTTCTGCAGCAGAGGAGTCAGCAATAGTGGTGCTCGCCCCAGCAACCATTTGATTATTTATTGAGGAGGCCGAGGCTGACGATACATAAGCAAACTCAGAGCTAGCTTGAGAGGATTCAGGTAAAAAAATACTTGCAGTGGCTCGTGTTGCGACATTTAAAAATTGCGGCCAGTTATTCGACTGGGTTGAAAGCGCAGATTGCACAGTGACACTCAAAACACACCATAAAAAAATAAGAACGACTGTGACACTAAAAAGTTTGCGAAGGTTTCGATTATTGAACACCATCATAGTGTTGATATGGGTTTGCTGCTGGATTCGCGCACCAAAAACCGTGGGAGCAACTTCACTACCAAAAACCGAATCGTGGGAGGTTTTTTGGTAATGAAATCCTTCAGCTTTTGACCAGCGCAACTTCATCAATTTTTTCCAGCGCCAACTAATTGCATTTCCGGTTGCCGCAAAAAGCGCTCGAACCAGCGCCATTATCGAAAGGTCTTCCGGGGCTGAATTCGTGATGTAGGGCACTCTGGTTGCATTTTCCAATTGATCAATTGCGGTACTTACTTCGCGACCAGATTGAAAACGCTGATTAGGATCCTTTGCTAAAAACTTTTCCAGAATTCTCTGATAAGCCTGATATTGCAGAGGTAATTTTGGAATAGGTGCGCTGATGTGCTTTAAAGCTATTGTCACCGCATCTTCACCCTGGTAGGGCAGAGCGCCAGTTAACATTTCAAAAAATACAACGCCAAGGCTATATAAATCGGAGCGAGCATCTACCGTTTGTCCACGGGTTTGTTCAGGGCTCATATAATGTGGTGTACCAACCACCGTACCTACGTGAGTCATACGCGACACACCCACTATACCTTTAGCAACACCAAAATCAGATAGCACCGCAGAATTATCAGCGCGAAATAAAATATTTTCAGGTTTTATATCGCGATGTATGTAACCTTTTTCGTGCGCATGATCGAGCGCGTTGGCAATCTCTTTAGTGACTCTTAAGGCTTCTTCTCCGGTTAATCCGTTAATCATTTTGTCGTGAACAGAACCGCCGGGCAGATAATCCATGGCGATATAATTTAAATCGTCTTTACGGCCTATATCGTAAATCGCAACAATATTGGGATGCGACAATTGCCCCACAATAGTAGCTTCGCGTTGAAAACGTTCGTTAAACGCAGGATCGCTGGTTAACCCGGGGTTCATCACTTTAAGCGCGACAATACGCCCCACGCTGATTTGAATCGCGAGGTAAACAGTGGACATTCCGCCCTGGTTTATTTTACGGATTATGCGATAACCCGGAATTTGTAGTGCCATATTGTGCGAAGTTTCTGCTACGTAAAAGCTAAAATTTTATTTCAGTGTATGAATCAGCACAGCTAATAATGCTGTGATTGTTGCTAAAAAAATGACAGCGTCTTTTGTTCTATTGTTAGTGAGCGTTGGAATCCAATACCAAAATTTTTTACTAATTTGTTCTTTAACAACGGGAGACTGGATAATTTGCAAAGTGATGTTGTCATTTCCACCACTGGTTAAAGCTTCATGCAGCAATTGATCCACCGCTGTTAAAGTATTTGGGCAATGCTCAAGAATTTGTGCGATTGAGGTATCACTTAATTCATCACTCAAACCGTCACTGCACAATAATATCCATTGATTTTCTTGCCATTGCCCTTGTGCAATATCTACTTTCACTTGTGAAAGTTCCTGCATCCCTAAACATTGGGTAATAATATTTTTATCGGGGTGTGTTTCGACTTCTTCTGCGGTAATGGCACCGGAAACAAATAACATTTGCACATAGGAATGGTCAGTTGTTAAGCGGGTTAATTCACCGCCCGATTCACCCGGAGTCCAAAGATATGCACGGCTATCGCCAACCCACGCAACCTGGTAGTTTTTTTTCTGGCTCAATAAGGCAACGACGGTGGAACCCATACCATGGGCGCCAATACCTTTATCGGCCGAGGTCAGGATGACTTGATGGGATTTCTGGATAGCTTCCGAGAGAGAGAATGGAACGGCTTTTTTTGCAAAATCCTCAAAAGTTTCACGCACGAGCGCACTGGCAACTTCACCTGCTTCATGACCACCCATGCCATCGGCAACTACCCATAAATCAGCTTCAGGCGCACTGAGAAAACAATCTTCATTATTTTCGCGCTTTAGGCCCGGGTGAGTTGTGGCACTGTATTCCAGTGGATGAAGTAGCGTCATGCTAAGCTCAATTTATTTAATGTTATTCCGCCATAATCGCTGATTATGTAAATTTTTTCCATTTTTCACGCCCATTCGTTTGCTAAATAATCTTTATTACGAATGGATTGCCTTACTACAAAATCCTGGCGGAACATTCACTCCCCGATTCGTGCTTGTCTGTTTACGTTTAAAGCTGAAGTATTTCCAAGCCTAGGGCTTCTAGCTTATCTCGTTGGGCTGTGTGGCTAACTATACCTATACTTGCCTTCTCTGGAATCAAATAAGAATTTGCTACACGTATTAAATCCTCAAGAGTTACGTGTACCACTCGATTTCTAAACAATTCCCGTTTTTCACGAGTGCGACCAAACAACTCAGCTTGATAAGTTGTTTTTGCTTCGCCTGCCGGTGATCCCGGTTTATCGATACTACCTATGACACCTAAAATGGCTTCTTCCAACGCCTGCTCGGAGTGGTGTGTGTTTTTTAACCATTCGAGTGCAGCATCAAAATCGCTCAGTGTTTCAGTTAAACGAGGGTCGCGATAAGAATAAAATCGGAAAGACGCGATTGTATTATCCTGATTTGCTCCACCGCCATAGGCGCCTCCTTGTTCACGAATTGTGCGATGCAGGAAGCCGTTGCGTAAGAAACCACCCAACACTGTAAGTACGGCTGCATCGGGGTGATCTGCAGGTACTGTGGGATAAGCTTTTGCACAAAAATTTACTTGTGTGTTAGTGAGCCAGGCTTGCCTGATTTTTTCATTCACACGTGGAATAGCGAACGCCGAAAAATCTTCAGTCGGATTTGCAGCCGGCCATAATTCCTGAAGTGTTTTGCGATAGGCCGCCAAATGTTCTTCTTCCCCCACAATTAAAAATTGCTTTGGCGCGTTCAACATAAGTTGATGAACTTGTGCAAGTCCATTAGCGAAAGCTGCTAATTTTTCTGCATCGTCCAATTCAGTATCCAAGCGCTTTAATTCAGCAATACCAGCAAGACCACCCAACTGATGCGCGAGTTTTGCAGCGGGGCTCATACCCGCACTCGCGAGAGTCATTGCCAAACTGTGGCCATGTCCCGTCACACTTTGCTCAGAGCGGGCACGTTTTTGCGCGATAAGTTCACGCAGGCGGTCTTGCTCATCAAAACGTACTTTCAACAAGCTTGCTTGCATGAGCTCACTCATTGCCAGTTGATTTCGACTCAATGCTTTTGCGGATAGGGTAATGTAGGCATCGATTTTTTGTACATCATCACCAGTACCGCGAATACTGCTAAATGCGCGAATGGAGCCCACGACTTCTGCTTGCCACCGCTGAACATCCAGATAATCTTTTTCACCTATAGCTAATTCTGTGAGGCACGAGCAATAAAATGGCAAAAGCTTTTGTTGTGCTTCGCTGAGTGCAGGCATCTTAAAGGTAATTTGTTGGTAGACAAGGCCGTTGGTGCCAGCAGCATAACAACGTAGTGGATAAGCATTAAAAGTTTCGTGCGTACCGGCGGTGTAATGCAAATGTTCAGGGATATCTTCCAGGCCTACTTTTGGCAAAATACTTTCGTCATCTTTTTGCAATTGCCGCGCTTGCAGCGCATGGGTGCGCTCTATAATGGTTTGCTTTTCCTCATCAGTTAATTCAGCTTTTAGGCGAGCAAGACGTGCAACTTCGGCTTGCTGGATTCGTGAGCTGAGTTGTGTGTCCGGTTTCATCACAAGACGAACACGATGGTTATTATCAAGCAGCCATTTTTTTACAAGCAATTGAATAAAATCCGGCTTCCTGATTTTTTCATGCAAGCTTTTTAATGCGGCATCCATATCCAATAAAGCAATTGGGTCACCGCGGTGCGTAGCTGATGTCAGCCCCGTTAAAATAAGCTGTAATCCATAGGGATATCCATCGCCGCCTACTTCTCTCTGCTGCAATTCAAGCTGATGTAAGGCTGCCTCAAGTTCGGATAAAGGTACGCCTTTATTTGCTACATCTTGTAAGGTTGAAAAAATAAGCTCTTCAATTTTTGCAACATTTTCAATGGCACAACCTTCCAGGCCACAAACAAAAGCCATCTCACGCGACGAGTCATCCATGCCACATAAGGGGGAGGGCGCTTGCCCCAATTCAGTGGTCTCCAATGCTTGTTGCAGGGGGGAGGCAGAGTTGTCTAATAAAACATTTGATAGGAGTTGTGCTTCAAGACTTTCTTCCAATTGCGTTGTTTTACCTAGCAGCCACGCAAAAACAACATGATTTTTGTTAGTGATATCCTTTTCATTATCGGCAGGATAATACTCTTCAACAGCAATAGGTGCGTAATAACGTTTTTCATCCGGCACACTGATAACATCATTTAATTTTTCAAAACGAGATAGGGCTCGGGTTTCAAATTTTTCCTGGTGGATTTCGGCAGATATATCACCATAGGTCATGAAGATCGCATTGCTTGGGTGATAATGAGTGCGATAAAAATTTTTCAATTGCTGATAAGTTAAGTTTGGAATTTCTGTCGGTTCACCACCGCTGTTGTAATGGTAAGTGGTAATGGGATACAAATATTTACATAAGGTTTGCCAGATTTGTGAAGGTACCGAACTCATGGCACCTTTCATTTCATTAAAAACAACACCTTTAAAAACCAAATCTGAATTTGGATTGTCTGCTTCTGCGAATTCAAGTCGGTGTCCCTCTTGCGCAAAATCCAATTCATCCAACCGTGAAAAGAAAACCGCATCAAGATACACATCCAGCAAATTGTTAAAGTCCTTTTGGTTTTGGCTTGCGAAGGGGTATGCCGTCCAATCAGAACTGGTGAATGCATTCATAAACGTATTAAGCGAGCGCCGCACCATCATAAAGAATGGATCGCGCACTGGATATTTTTCGCTACCACAGAGCGCAGTGTGCTCGAGTATGTGAGCAACACCTGTTGAGTCATGAGGTACGGTGCGCAGTGCAACCAAAAAGACATTTTCCTCATTATCAGCCGCTAAATGAATGTGTTGCGCGCCAGTCACCTTGTGTTGATATTCTTCAACACGAATTTTTAAAGCATCTATGGTTTGGCTGCGAATAAATTCAAAAGCAGGATGAGTCATAATTATTCCGTCACAGGGATGAAGGTAAAAAGGTTTGCTGTTGGGCTATAAAGGCAGCAAACGTCTCAAGTATAGGCGAGTAACTTATGTCGCCGCGCTCTAATTTTTGCAAAGCGTAACAACTTGCTTCTAAGGTGGAAAGTTGATTTTCACTATGCGCTTTACGAATTTTATACATGGATGGGGGACAAGCTTGCAAACTCAATCTAGACATAGCTCGCAGCGCGGGATTCATATACAGCATTTTGCGACTTTTGCGCCATGTTGCATCCAATACCCATAACCGAACCGGGCTTGAATTCTGCAGATTATTATCACTACATAAGCTGTCTGTATCTATTGAAGATGGGGGCGCATCCATCGCCGAGTTTTCCGCTGCGGGAGGATAAAGCAAGATATCGGAATGATTGTTTGATGCTAAATTCTGAAAAAAAATATCGCCAAAATCTTCCCCAACGTGAATTTGGCTGTTTTTTAAACATAAATGTAGCAGCCGACCGCTATTTTTCGCCTGGAGCTCTTCTAGTGGATGTTGCAAAATAATCACGCTAACACGATTTTCAACCACGCGAATGAATTTGCAGATGCAGGTTTTTTCAGGGCGCAAACAAATTGTGCAGGTGAGTCGTTTGTTCATGCCGATATCAAATCCGTAAAGGACGCCAGATGTAGCGAACCCTCGCATTGGGCGATTAGGGATTCCTTAAGTGATTTGGCGTATTTTTTTATTTGCGCTTCCCGTTTACTGGCGCTGCTACGATCAGGATGTTCCTCTAACAGGCATAAGCGTTGCGGTTTACGGCCGCGAAAATAACGCGCACCACCTTTCCCTGAGACGTGCTCTTGCCAACGTCTTTGGATATCCGTAGTAATGCCGGTGTACAATTGATTATCGTTGGTACGTATCATATACACATACCACATTTTTGTGCTCATATTGCGCCCAAGAGAAAATCAAATGGCAGATGCAAAACAAGTAGATGAGATTACCAAATTTCATCTGGATATCGCAAAAATCAATCGCGAATTTCGTGCTATTGCATCTGCTAATAATTGGCAAGCATATCATAACCCCAAAAACCTGGCCGCTGCTGTTTCAGTTGAGTCCGCAGAGTTGTTAGCTGAATTCCAATGGTTAACTGACGAAGAGTCATGTTCACTCAATGCCCAACAAAAATTACGGGTAGCTGATGAAGTCGCGGATATCCTTATGTATTTAACTGAACTATCCCAGCGTTTGGATATCAACCTGATAGATGCGGTCAACCTGAAAATCGAAAAAAATAAACAAAGGTTTAAAACGCTTTAATGGCTAAACAACCCGATAATCAAGACCGAAATTTTGACGATCTTGCCCAGCGCTTCCAAAAAAATATTTACGGTGGTTTAAAGGGAGAGATTCGCCTTGCCGTGTTGGAGCGCGATTTTCGAGAACATTTTTTTTACGCTCCGTTTAATGAAAAAATTTCCGTAAAACCTTTGCGAATATTGGATGCCGGCGGTGGACAGGGGCTGTTTGCTCTGAGGTTCGCGCAAGCGGGTCACGTTGTTGTAATTTGCGACATTTCAGTTGAAATGTTAAAACTTGCCGAACTGGATGTAGTGCGGCTGGGATTACAAGATAAAGTTCAACTTATACATTGTTCTATTCAGGATTTACCGCAACATATTGCTTCAGATGAGTGTCAATTTGATGTAGTGCTATGTCATGCAGTATTGGAGTGGGTAATACATCAGCAAGAATTAATAAGTACCCTACATCATTATTTGAAACCCGAAGGATTTTTATCTTTAACGTTCTATAATTTGCATTCACTTATCTACAAAAATTTATTGCGTACCAATTTTAAAAAAATCCAGACCGGAGACTTCGGTGGATCTCGTGGCAGCCTCACGCCAATCAATCCTTTGTATCCGGATCACGTTTTTAAATGGTTGGATGCGCTACCCCTGAATTTGTTGACCACCAGTGGTATACGTGTATTCCACGATTATATTTTCAATGAGGAGCATCGTCAGCGTGATCCTAAATCTGTTGTGGAACTAGAGTTGGCTTTTTCTCGCAAACAGCCTTACCAACTTTTGGGGCGATATATACACGTTTTAAGCCAAAAGACTAACGAAAAGTGATGCGATACTGTGATTTTTCGCTGATGTTTTAAGTAAATAATTTTGCCTATCGCAAAAAGCGTTACCATGGTACAACATCTTTATTATAAGAGATTGCTTATGGGCAGAATGATCCACATGCTGCTGACATACCTTCCGCGGCTATCAATTACATTAGCCATAATTATTAGCTTTGTGGGTTGTGGAAGCGGCGGGAACGGTAGCGAAGGTCCATCGCGAAATTCTTCTTCAAATTCAAGCGATGCAGTTACTGTTAGAGTGAGTGGATTAATTACTTATGATTATGTTCCGCATAATCCGGATTTTGTTGGATTGAATTACGCTGCTACCGAACAACGACCTGTGCGTGGTGCAGTGGTGGAAATACTGGATGGTTCCGACCAGATTAAGGTTACAACTGCGAGCGGTTCCGACGGAACTTATTCGGTACTTGTAAAGCAAGATGCACTTATAAAAGTGCGGGTCAAAGCGCAACTGCTAAATATTTCTTCACCGTCGTGGGATTTTAAAGTTACTGATAATACATCGGATAACGCGCTTTATGTATTAGATGGCGCGCTTGTCTCTTCCGGTAAAACTGATTCAACCCGCAACTTACACGCCAGCTCAGGGTGGGGCGGTTTTGATTATTCCTCACCTCGCTCAGCCGCTCCTTTTGCAATTCTCGACAATGTTTACATCGGCCTTATGCGTTTAATGGCTGCAGGAAATACCAGAGATATGCATCCGCTGGAGTTGCGCTGGAGCACTAAAAATTCAGCAGCCGATGGCGATTACACAATAGGTGAGATTGGCACAAGTTTTTATGATGGCGATGCAATTTATATTCTGGGCGATGCTGATAATGACATTGACGAATATGATGCTCATGTTTTATTGCATGAGTGGGGGCACTATATAGAAGCAGAATTGTTTCGCTCTGACAGTATTGGTGGAGATCATTCTGATGGAAAATTTCTGGATGTACGTGTCGCCATGTCCGAGGGTTTTGCCAATGCGTTTTCCGGCATGATGATTGATACAGCAAACTATTCAGATGCATCAGGCGTGGCACAATCATCAGGGTTCACATTCGACATAGCGAGAAAAAACCGACCTAACAAAGGTTATTTTAGTGAAGGCTCGATCGGCTCTATACTTTATAATTTTTATACCAGTGGTGAAAATAAAATTGCTAATGACTTCAAACCAATATTCGACATATTAAGTAGTCTTTCCTATAGAACTAATGATGCACTAACTAGCATCTACCTATTTTATTCTGAATTGAAAAACCAGTATCCCAGCTACTTAGCGATGTTCCAGGCGCTCATGCAGGAGCAAACCATTTGGGGAGAGGATGAGTATGCAACAAATGAATCTAATAGCGGAGGTCTGGCAATCCAGTTACCCATTTATAAAAAAATTACTATTAACGGTGACGCGGTGAATGTGTGCAGTTCAAACCAATATGGCGAACAAAATAGGCTGGGTAATTCGCAGTTTGTGAAACTGAATGTTGCGCAGGCAAGAAATTATTCAATTGATATTGTCAAAACGATTGATAACAAGATTACAACCAAGCCTGAATTCATAGTTTATTCCAAGGGAGTGGAAACTAATTATATGTCCAATACGCTAGCTGATAAGGTTTCCGGTGGTGCTGATTTAACTGCAGGAAACTACATCCTGGAAGTTTATGACAAGGTTTATCGCGATAGCGACGACATCGATGTTAAAAATACAAGTTGTTTTGATGTTCAGGTCAAGACTAATTAAAAGGCAAAGGTGGTCTATGGTTTTTCATGCCAATGAAAAAAAGTTAATTGCCATATTTTCCATTG
>CBHTVU010000007.1:0-40146 GCA_966096785.1 uncultured Gammaproteobacteria bacterium
TGGCACTTATCGAAGCACTGCGAACACTGCGCATTATGCACTACAGCGCGTGGCTAGCCCGCCGCTGGACCGACCCAGCTTTTCCAAAACATTTTCCCTGGTTTAATAGCGAACGCTACTGGGCGGGGCATATCCTTGAATTGCGCGAGCAATTAGCCGCACTACAGGAATTGCCCTTAGTTATTTTTTGAAGAACAATGAATAACGGAAAGCGACATGATAAAATGCTGACTGATGTGTAAACATGGATGCTTTCTAGTCCATACATTATAACTTTTATTATGGAAATCAGGAATTTAAAATGAAAAAGTATGTTTTAACATTAGCTCTGGGTTTAATTGCAAGCTTTGCAGAAGCTCACAATGGCAACGATGGATTCGTCACTATTTCGAACTTCCAGCTTTGGACCAATATTTACAATGGTCCTCAAATCAGAGTAATAATCTCCGGCGACTCCTATTATAACCCGAGTAATTGTTCAAACCCTGACAGTTATATGGTGTCCACCGCTTTAACAGACAAACAGCAAGACAGAATTTACAGCGCACTTTTAAGCGCGACTATGGCCCAAAAATCGGTTGTTTTGAGAGTTGAAAATAACGGATGTGAGAACAATAGGCCCAGGATAATGCTAGTAATTATTCAGTAGTTACGTGTGGCGCCTGCAAAAAAATTGTAAGTTAAAAGCGAACCTTGAGTTCGCTTTTTTTATATATTATTGCGGCAAGAAATCAAACGAATAATTAATCGTAGATTTTGCAACATTCGCTGTAGCGAAATTAATTGATTTAATTTTTGCCAGGATTTTCGCTTCAAGCGCAGGATTCTTTAATTCGCTCGATACAATGGATGCGTCAACCACTTGCCCCGTTGGATCAATAACTATTTTAACAACGACCTTACCTTGTAACGTTGCGTCTTCTTTAAGCGCGCGATTGTAAATGGAAAAGAAGGACGCTTTATATTGTTCCATCACCTTACGGATTTCTTCTTCGCTTCGCGCAGCACCACCTGCGCCATCGCTATTACCGCCACCAGCTGCTGTAGCACCTGCAGCTTTTTTACTAGCTTCTGCCAAACCACTTTTAACTTTTGTGGTTTCACGGCCAGAAAGAGCAACTCCACCGACATCGCGGCTTCCACCTATAGCATTTACATTGATTCCACCACTACCCGAAACCTTCCCACTATTAATCATGGAACGGTCGACTTGTGTAGCCTGTCCTGCACCATTACTAACAGTGGCAGTCGCAGTTTCTACCATATCGGTTTGCAAGGCCTCGCGCATTTCCATCAAATCGTCTTTAAACGTAGAAATTTGAGCTTGAGCTTGCGCCTTTGCGTTGGCAACAGCTTCACTTTTTGCATCTTTATTTTGAGTACGATCAACAGGTTTGTCAGTTGATTTCACCGGGACGGGTGTTTTCTCTACTGGCTTTTCAACCGGCTTTTTTTCCTCAGGTTTTTTCTCTTCAGGTTTCTTTTCTTCTACCTTCGGTGGCTCTATAGGTTTGGGTGGAGGTAGCTCCTGCTTTTCCAACATTACGCGTGCCAACTGCGGAGGTAATTCCGCTTTTTCCTTACGTGTTAATTCAGGCAATTTGATGATAGTCATTGGAATTGCAGCTATCAAAAAAATGATAAACGACACTGTAAGAATTTTTTTAAATCGTTGGTCATCATCACTCAACGACCAAGGTAACTGCATGGTTGACATTATGTATGTCATATCAACCTCCCGTTACTTTGTTACTGGCTTCTTTGTGCGAAACCGCTAGCGCAATTTGGCGATAATCAGCCGCAACACAGGTTGCCATAATTTTTTTCAGTTGCTCATAGGGTATAGCTCGATCTCCCATGATCGTAATAGGCCGCCCCTCTAATTTACCTTTTTCATCCAATGGCGGTGATTGGCTCGCCAAAAGTTTTAATTCCGCCTCCAAGGGTTCAAATCGTGGTGAAGCGCTTGCCACAAGTTCATCAATGCTGCCTACACGCTGACCCGCCACAATAATTTCAGTGGCGCTCACGGTAATAACAATAGTTTCACCGGGAGCAGTATCTGAAATGGATGCTGGTAACTTGATAGTTTTATCCGAGTTTAATACTTCAACGTTGGATGAATAATTAATTAACAAGAAAAATATAAGTAGCGTAAAGCAATCAATCAAAGGCACTAGATTCAAGCGCGGCACACTGTTTAAACGCTGGCGATGTTTTGCCATACGTTTTGCACGCATGGACATTTTCATGGTTGAGCTCCTTGTCCACCGCTTACCGCTTGAGTTTGCTCACCGGGTGGCGGCGCATCACCGAGAGATACCTCGGGAAATAATTCTGCATTGACCACCGATGTAGCAACAACTGTACGATATGAGCGAACCGCATCCATTACGGTTACCAGGGTTTGGTAGTCGGTATTTTTTTCTGATAATAAAAATATATCGCGTTTTTGAATACCTTTATCGGCAAGCTGACGTTTGATTTCCTGCAAATAAATTTTGAGGTTGTCGTAGTCATATTTTCCATTTGCTGTTTTTTCGACTCGTTTTAAACGAATACCAGCAGGATAATTAATATCAAAATAATCAGGGCGAATAACCAACTCCAACTGAGCAGGTGGTTCTACTTGTTCGCTACTTGATGCAGGAATATCTGGTAATTTTAAGTCCAGCACAGTGATGTGCGAGAGCACCATTCCCATTAACAGAACTGGCACGAGCACAACCACTAAATTAATAAAAGCCGTGACGTCAACATCAGCTTCCTCGCCATTTCTTTTTGCTAATCGGCGCATTTTGGTTTTACCTCTAACCTACACAATTATTTGGTTTTCAATACTGTGAACCACAATTATTGTTTGGCTGGGTTAGCTTCAGAACGTTGCTTTGCCATAAGATCTTGCGCGTGCGTTAAAATATTCATGCATTTCACGCCTGCCATTTCGAGGCTGTCTACAATTTCAAGCGTACGGCTTTGAATCATCGAGTGACTTAATAAAAGTGGAATAGCGGTGAACAAACCAAACGCAGTCGCGTTCATGGCAACCGCAATACTGGCAGACAATAGTGCTGCTTTTTCTGATGGGTCAGCATTCGCAACTGCACCGAATGCCTCACTCAAACCGGAAATGGTTCCAAGCAAACCTAATAAAGTTGCCACGTTTGCAAGCGTAGCCAAATAACCAGTGCGGCGTTCCAAACGTGGAACAGCTTCCATCACCCCTTCTTCCATCGCTAACTCAATGTCTTCACGACGACTGGATTGCGCCATACGCTGCAAGCCCGCGCTAATAATTTTTGCAACAGGGGCTTCCGACGATTTACCTACGTTAAGAGCACCCTGATAGTCTCTTTTTTGCAGCATGGCTAAAATACGGTCAAAGGCATCGCGATTCATTTTTTTTGCTTTCGCCAAAAATAAGAAACGTTCAACAACAATTGCGCCACCTACAATAAGAATCGCTCCGATAGGAAACATAAAAATGCCCCCATCCTGGAAAAAACGAATAATGCCAGCCGTAGTCATAGGGTTTTCCTCTACACAAAATGAAATTTATTTGAAAAACTATTCTTTTAAAAATTTATTGAATCGCGTCAGAAGATTCTAATTCACGACGTAACTCTTCACGTTCTACATGACCAAATACCGCTTTCTGCTCGTTATCGAGCGACTCAAAATCCACGTTTGTCGTTGTTGGAGATTGCCAGGGTAAAATATAAAGCACACGCGGTTGTTCCTGGTTGCCCGTAATGGTTGTCTGCAAGGTGATAGTTGCATCCTGAACCATTTTTTTTGCAGGTTGCGCATTATTTGTTTCTGGTTTCTTAACTGCAGGCGCTTGCACCTCTACGCTAGTTGCTGATGCGGCCGCCTCATGGTTTTCAGGTGTTGCATTTTGGGCAAATACACTCGCTGAAAATAGTGCGGCAAAGCAAGCAAGAAAATTTGCGTTGCGCATTTTATTTAGCCTCTGTTGTTGCAGGTGCTTTACCTGAATTTAAACGGCGCTGCAATTCAGCGACCCAGCTGTCAACCTGCTTATCCGGTGCACTTAACAATTGTTGGTAAGCTTGGTAATGCGGCAAAGCTTGTTCTGGTTTACTTAAGTACAGATCGTACAAAATCGCAATATTTTTATGACCTTCCGGGTAAAAAGGCCAAACGGCCAGTGCCTTTTGGTACAAATTTTCAGCGGCAGAAAAATCTCCAGACTCACGTTTCAACACCGCTAACTGATTGTACGCATCAAGATTTTTTGGATTAATCGTAATGGCACGATTAAATTCTTCCGCTGCTTTATCCTTAAGACCTTTATTGCGATAGACAATACCCAAGTTTAGATAAAGACCTGAGAGTTTGGGATTTTTTTCTGCTAATTGTTTGAGCGCCACTTCAGCTTCGTCCCATTTCTTCTGTTGCATGGCAGCCACAGCAGCCTGGAAACTCGCTTGCACCTGATCACTCAGTTTTGGCGGGTTTTGCAAATAGGGATTTGGCGTTACCGGGCCAGCCGGTAATACAGAAGTAGGAATATTCGCCTTGGGTTTTGTCGTTAGATCTTCAGCGGCAGCATCTTTTTCAATCTTTTTACCTGTGGCTTCAGATTTTTCCGGATTCGAGCCGCAAGCTTGAAGCAAACTAATAACAAGAAAAGATACAAACAATGATTTAATAGATTTCATTGCTTGCCTCCAATATAGATTCGGACTTTTTGTAGCGAGCGGGTAATAATTTTGCCAACTCATCAAAGCTGCGTTTGACCCACTGGTCATAAATCCCTTTGGAAGCACGCTGCGCATTGGCCTGATGAATTTGAATAGCTTTTTCTTCGAAAGGTGTGGCCTGCTCTTCCAACAACAAATCGTATTGCTCGAGCGCTAGATCGTCCAAATCTTTGGGTCGTTCGGATTTTAATAAATCGCGGCTAAGCTGCGCATAAATATCGCCAATACGATAACTGGCCTGGGTGGTAAATTCGGCCACACCATAACTTAAAACCGCCTCTTGCGCTTTAAGTGCTTTATCCAAGGCAGCACGTTTTTCTTTCAAACTTTGCTTTAATGGCAAAGTGAGTGGCGTTGCTGCAAATTCCCTATAGGGTGTATCGGCAATTTCATTTGCGGCAGAAGCGGCTAAATATTTTGTGCGTTCATTTGCCTGACTACCAGCTGATGCGTTTGCAGAAATCATTCGCTGCAACCAATACTGGCGATTACTCACATCTTTGGCTTCACCGTAGAGTTGTGCCAAATGAAGTTGCGCTTCCATAGCTTCTGCAACAGGCTGCGGATATTCGTTGGCGTAGCGTTGATATTTTTCAATCGCCATAGCCTTATTACCCGACTTTTCATAAAGCTCTGCACCCATTGCCAGCGATTGACGTTTCACATTGGGATCATTACTGCTTCGCTCCATAATGCCTAACTCGCTCGCAGCCAATGCCCACTTACTTTGGTTTTGATAAATTAAAACCATCTTCGCGGGAATAGTTGCCGCTAACTCATGCTTGGGATATTGCTGACGGAAATTTAAATAAACGCGTTCTGCATCTGACCATTTCTGCTGTTCAATTAAATAAACACCCGCATCGTATTGACCTTTTATAGCTACATCCGTATCAGGAGCAACATCGGATATGCGCAATAACTTTGCAATCGCCAGATCTTTTTGGCCTGCCGCCAAGTCAGCTTGCGCCTGTTGATAGATGCACGCCGCTATACGTTCGCGAATTTGTTGTGCAGCAGGAACGCCCGGCGTTTGTGCGTTCGCTGGAAGCAAAGTTAACACTTGCCAATAAGCTTTTTCTGCACCGGCATAATTTTTATCGTCGAAATTACTATGCCCCAGCACCAACCAAGCGGTGAATTGCAATCTTGGCTCTGCGGGTGGTTTTAAATTGATTATTTCTTCCGCCACTGTTGCAGCTTCTGAGAAGCGTTTTTGCGTTAAGAGTTCTTGTGCAGCCTGGGTTAATACAGCTGCCGCACGTGCATCCGCTGGAAAACCTTGAGCGAACCGCAACGCAAAATTTGTTTTGCGCTCCTGCCACGCAAGCTTTTGTGCTTCAGGTAAAGATTGACTGGTGGCGAGATCATTAGCCAGTAATACGATTGAATAACCTGCATCGGGACCGTGTGCTTTATCTTTGTATTCGTAGGCAACTTTTTCGTAAGCATCAATGGCTTGTGGATAATCTCCGGCCTCACTTAAAGATTCAGCCAACAAAAAGGTCAGCTCAGGATTTTTAGGATCTTTTGGAAAGCTGGTAACAAATTCTCGATACCAAGTCGCTGCTCGACCATAAGCAGCTTTGGATTCCACTTTATTAGTCGATGAAAGTTCCTGTGCCTGTGCATGCTCGTACTCTGCAAGCTCTTTCAACGAGTCGTGCAAATAAGCAAGCGCAGCTGTACCTATTAAACCGTTTCGCTTGGCCCAAAAACTACTGCTGATTCCATAGCGCTGAATGTATTCTTGTTTCGCAGGTAAAATCAAACTGGGGAAATTACCTTGCTCATACACGTTAATCATCTTAATCGTAAATTCCGGAGCGTAGTCACTCATCGGATTGTGCTCAACGAAACTTTTATACGTGTCCGCACTGTCGCTAAAACGTTTTTTCTCTAGATAAAGTTGGCCGAGATTTTCGTAAAGCAAGTGTTCGTAAACGCGATCGCCCATGGCCTTTTGTAAATCAATAATCGATTGCGGACCTTCAAGATAGGAAAACGACAGGCTCATTACGTGCAGGGTATCTTCAAGCATATTTTTTTGCGCACCGGTTAATTGTTGCATCGCCTGTGCAACTTGATCCGGTTGTTTTGCGGCAGACAAAATCTGATCCGAAACCTTGGCAAAAGACTGCAAGGCAGCATCGTAATCTGAACGTTTAAACTCCGCCCAACCTTGCATATAAAGTGCATTTTGTTGCAAGGGATTTGATTTATCATCCGCTACGCTTTTGTAATGTTTTTCGGCAGCGAGGTAATCGCCATCTGCGAATGCTTTTTCCGCGCGACGAAATTGTGTTTCACCAATGTAAGTGGATGTTGGAGCAGTTTTTGCGAGTTGATCAAGCGCAACTGAAGCTTCATCGCCGCGACTATCCATAGACAGAGCTTTTGCCAACTTATAACGCAACTGATCGAGTTCAACACCTTTTACAGGTTTGCCTGATTTTTCCTGGAGATCAATAAGTTCGCGATAGAGCGCAATAGGTTTATCAAAATAATGACCGGAATCATTAGCGCTTAATTGCCGCTGTTCACTGCGTGACATTTCGAAATCTGCAATACGCGCTTTAATTTGTTGACGCAATACTGGATCTTCAGCTGAAGCCAAGGCTTTTTGATAGCTGCTTTCAATTTTGTCATTATCAACCAATGCCACTGCTGTCTTTTGATTCGGCATAGCGGCTGTGGGAAGGTCAGCAAGGGTTTTCCCTACATTGGGTTTATCATTGAACATTCCGCAAGCTGCCAGAATTAAGCCGGCACATGCAAGAGAAGTTTTTTGAGCAAGCGACGCAATTTTTTTCATTGTGCTTGCTTCCTTAACGCGGTGTCATACAAACGCGCTACTGCCAAATGCGATTGCGACAGGTAGCGAGTTAGACGTTTTTCATGCGATTCCAATTTTGCATCAACTTTAGTTCGTAACTTTTCAGCTCGCTCGTCTACCAATACATTCAAATTTTTTAATTCAGTAGCTACTTGCGTTTGCTGCTGTTGGATGCGAGAGAACATTGGTTGCAAGTCTTGCGCTGTAGCAGTTATGGATTCTATATGCTGTCTAACCGTTTTAATATTGTTTATGGCCGCGTCCATCTCTGCGGCAGATTTTTCCAAATCCACCAAGCTCGCTGGGAAATCTTGCGCTGCATGCCATAACAAAATGCCGCGCGACATCCACAGCCGATCCTCATATTCTGTAATATCTTGTCCATCAGCCTTCATGCGCTCGAGAGTATTTGCAGAGCGCTCGATAGTCACATAATTTTTACGTGTCTTTTCATCGGCCAATGCTATGTAATCATTATTAGCTTTAATAGCTGCTATACGAGCGATTAGTTGATCACGTTCTTTTTGAATTTCAATTTGTTTTTCGGCCAAAGACTGTTGTGCAAGTTGCTGTTCATTTTGTTGACGTAGGGTTTGTTTTTGCTGCAGCAGTTCATTATAGGCAACAAGTTTAGGCTGCCAGTCGAGTAGGAGTTTTTGGAGTTTTAAAAGATCGCGTAGATCAAGCACCATGGTTTGAAAATCATTTTGCGCAAACAACTCACGCAAATAAATGGAGCGGGTTTTAATAACACTGGTATTACTAAGCTTTAACCAGTTTTGGCCATCGTCGGTGATCAACGCGGTGAGCGTGCCGGGTTCATTTTTCTTTTCAAGTTCTTTTAATTCCTCTGTTGATACCGGTTTCGCACTCACCAGGGTTAACAGTTCGCCAGCCGTCAAAGTTGCGCGCATGTCGCGAACCAGATTTATTTCCTGGTCAAATAATTTTTCAGCATTCTCATATTCGTGAAGTGCATCACCAAGAGCATTTAATTTTTCATATGCAAATGGCAAGGCTAATAAAGCTTCCTGGGCAGCGGGGAAAAGTAGGCTGCGTTGCTGTAGCACTTGCCAGGGCTTAACAGCTTCGGCATATTTTTCTTGCGCTATAGCAGCCCAACCATAGCCGAGCAAAGCCTGGTTGGATTCAATACCTTCCAAACGAACCCTGCGAAATTCTTCAATCGCGGCGGTATAATTTTTTTCGTGCAGATAGGTATAACCAATAGCGGTGCGGGTTTTGTCGAGGAGAGCCAAATATTCACTGCGTGACTTTACATCTTCCAATGGCAGATCTGTCAATTTGGTAAAATATTCCTGGGCAGTTTTCATATCGCCCTGACGAGCATTTGCCGCGCCCAAATTGTAAAGCGCGTAAGGTTCCCACTGGGCTAATTTATTTTCTTCTATTTTTTTTAGACTAAATGCCGTCACATCATTTTGTTTGATTTGCAAATTAATTTGCAATGAGCGCATTTCGGCGAGCAAGTCTGGATTAAATTTTTCACTGACACGACTAAAACTACTGGCTGCGCTGGCCCAATCACCGCGTTCATATTGCAATTTACCCAGATAAAACCAGGCAGCATCACGTACATTTTGTGGGCGATTATTATCTTCCAATACATGACTGAATAAAGCTTCTGCATGCTTTTGCATACCGAAGGCGAGACTTATGCCACCAGCAATGAGTTCAGGATTATTACTGTGACCATGAATGCCATCGCGTGCGTCGGCAATCATAAGTTCGGAAATGGCTGGAATATAATCCTGCTGATAATAATGATAAAGCGCTACACCGTAACGCAAATCAGCAACTTCGCTTTTAGGTTTTTCCGCAGCGAATGTATTCGGCATTATCAGTAAACAGATTGCAGTGCCTGTCATTGCAGCGATACGGGGAAAAGCACTTTTTTTGAAGGCGCCGATGCGACTCAAGAATTCCATCAGGAATTGCATAATAGCTACTCAGCTTTCCATTCTTTAATGACAAACGTAGGCTGCAACTGTGCCGTTGAGTCGATTATTTTTAATTCGAGTACGAGCGGAGCCTGGGCTTTATTGACGACCAGCTTTGCGCCGCGTTTGTAATCTTGCTGCGGACCACGCCCGGTAAAAAAAGCGCTGACCTCGTGCTCACCGGCTTTTAAATTACCAACATATAAACGTTGTACACCACCGCGAAAGAGAGCGCTTATTTGCTTGTCAGTATAGAGTTCACTGGCTACAAGTTTATTGTCTATTTCCAATTTCACAGCGTCGAGATTAAAAAACTGACCAAGATCCATTGAAAGGTAAATCGCAATCTGATTGCTGGGCGGATAGAGCAATTCTTCTTCGAGAATCAACAAATCGCGATTGAGGTTAAGTACTGAAACTTTTAGATTTTCCACTTGTGGAGCCACTGCTGGCTGTTGAGCCGACTCGGTGGTGGATGTGGATGGTGCTGCTGCCTGTGGTAATGGGCTAGCTGCAGGTGTTTCGTCTGGTGCAGCTAGCGCATGTACGCAGCAGACCAAAATAAAACCAAATAGCGGTAATTTTACCGATTTAATAAACATGCTTGCCCTGCCCCGTGTCGTGCTAATTGTTGTTTACGATATGCGATTCTAGAAGCCAATCGTTTTATCCGGTGTGACTCTCTCCACACTCTATCCATACTTACGCGCTACTTCGGCCGCCTGATCTTAGGTTGGCTTTCCAAAACGGCATAGCTAATTCGCGAGATATTAATATCTCTATAGTGTTAGTGCTGTCGTTAAGGATAGTCGGTGTTTTTGGCGGGATTAAAAAATTCTTATGAAAAAGATTAATTTCGTGATCAAGGTGGTGTTAAACCTTTACTGTAAAGAACCTTTCCGGTTTCCGTGATCACAACTGCATCAAAACCGGTGAGACTATTGATCAACGCCAGGCCCTTTTCTGGCCCCATAATAAAAATCGTTTTAGTTAATGGGTCTGTATCAAACCCCAACGGACCAATCACGCTAACGCTGATAATGCCATGCGGAGACTTGCCCGTTTTGGGATTGATGATGTGATGTACGCGCTGACCATCTTTATCTATGAAGAAGCGTTCGTAGTCACCTGAGGTTGATATCGCGCAATTATCCAACGGCAGAGTAATAGACACTGCATTTTTATCGTCCGCACGGGGATTGCGAATTCCGACTAACCAGGGTTTACCAAGTTTATCGCCTATTACGCGGGTGTCGCCTCCGGCACTCACATTGGCATTGGTAATCCCGTACTGACGCAAAATTTCTGCACCGCGATCCACAGCATAGCCTTTAGCAATACCTCCCAAATCTATATAAACCTTGGGATGATCGAAATAGACTGTGTTCTTTCTGTCATCAAGATGAATAAATTTGTAATTAATTTGCGGTACCAGCTCTTTAAATTGCTCATCGGTGGGTTTTAAACCCTTGCGATAATCATAGTAGCGGGCCAGTGAAGCAAAGGTGATATCGAAAGCACCACCGCTGAGCTCACTGTAATGGTTTGCCTTTTTAATAATAGTCGCGAGCTCGGCCGAAATTGGCAGAGGTTTTTCGGCGGTGGATTTGGGAGCAAGCTCATTGACACGCGAAAGTTCGCTGGTGGGAATGAAGGGGCTGTATTGTTCGTCAATGCGATGCATTTCTGCCATGACAGCGGCAATGGCTTGTTCACCTTTGGCATCATCTTCCGCGTACAAAGTGACGCTAATAACAGTACCCATTATGTTTTGGGTATCGCCATGCCAGCCTGCCATGACGGGCATACTGAGTAAACATATACAAAGGCTAAGGAGCTGCTTCACAGATTATCCTTTTGACACTTGATGGCATACAAGAACTACTAGGGATAATGACTTATAAGTTCACATCCACGGCAAAAACAAGATTACCCTGGCCATCATCCGCCTGCCGCGTTGCAAATAAAGATAACCATGCCTCTGCGTTTAGCTCACGAAAATAGCCTTCTGGCAAACTAAGTCCTCCCTTGATACTACCCCCTGCCGGGTGGGGAAGATTAGTGACCAAATCCAGATGAATCGGACCGCCAACATCGTGTATATGGGCGCTGAGCCCGTTTTTGCCATCGTCTACCAGATCTGCTCCAATATTGCCCAAGGCCATCCAATTGGCGCCATTATAAATTCTGGCGTTCATCCACGATGTCTTGCCATGCAGGGTTTTTATCTGGCCATTTTCAATATTCAGGCTTTCTAGATTCAGCGATACCTGGCCATCAATAGCCAACGGCAGAAAGGGCTGAACCACTACCGCCGGGAAATTTGCATTAGCATTTTTAAGTGCAATACCATTTTTCCCTCTATAACAGACATAACCATCAAAATCCTGGTTATCCATTTGAGTAGTAATTTTTGCGCAGGGCTTAAGGGTTAAAAATGACAGAGGACTCAATTTCCAAGTCAATTGTCCAACCGGGCGATCTACACCTTTTATCTTGATACTGGCCAAGCTCGCCCGACCATTCCACGCCGTGCCAGTTACCCCGCTCATGGCCACATCTCCACCACGCGTAAGTGCGTAAGCGGCCCAAATAGCAGGGAAATTACTGAAAACGACATACAACCAGACAATTACGCCGAGGGAAATCCAAAAGTTTTTGTTTGCATTAAGTTTAGGTATTGCCACAGATGGAGAAATCATGAACAAATCAACCTTATGCGTTATGGCTTGGCGAGGCGCAAGTTAACAGAAACCTGGCCTACATCATTAGTAGCGGTTATCGACAATTCGCGAATCGCTACGTGATATTTCGATTCAAGGTCAAAAAGCCATTGCATCAACACTTCGGATGATACTTTGTCGACCCGTACCCTAGCCTCACCACCCGCCCCGGGAGTGAAACTGCTCATACTTATACCGCTTTCGCGCATACTGGAATCAACCATGCCACTCAGGTCACCACCGTTACCCGACTGATTGGATTGCCTGTTCAATACCTCATATTGGCTCGCCAGTAACTGCACTTTCCCCAAGGAAAGTTGATTAGCCGCTGTAGTTTGCAAGAGCAGATCACGTTTGTGACTCAAGGGAGAAATAATTATCATCCACACTAAAAGCAGGGCCATAAATAGGGCACCAGCGAGTATTGCCATCTGCTCATTTCGATTAAATTTGGACAAGGAGCCGAGTAATTTTTCCATGATAATCCCTGCCTGTTATTGCTGTGGCTTGGTGATTTTTAGGCGGCCGGTATTGACATCGCCCTGTGCGTTTGCAGTTAAAAGCTCAGCCGTAAAGCCTTGTGCAGATATAGCCTGCCGCAGGGCGTCAATTGAGTTGAACGAATGAGCTTGCACGTTAATGGACATTTCATTTGAATCCGCCGAATAGGAAATGACCTTAACTGTAACATCGGTATTGCTGGTAATAATCGGGAGAATACCCGAGAAATAACCCATTACACTTCCAGACTGAGACTTAGGCTGGAGTTGCTGTACTTTTACACGCAAGTCTTTTTCAGGATCATTGACTCGGCCATTAGGCACAACGCTGCGGTAAGTGGATTCAATTTGCTGGCGCAATTGCTGATTCTGCTTACTGAGTTTAAAAATGTGGAAGCCCAGCACCCCCAAATAAACTGCAAAAGTTACTGCGGCCAAAATACCTACACTGCGCCATAGTTTCATCCAACGCTCAAGCGGCAAACGTTGCGAAAATTCGGCCTGGCATAAATCTATAGCCTTACCTTCAAAATCGAGCTGCCAATCATCGACTACAACCTGGCTATTTACACGCTCTGCCAGATGTTCAGGCAAACTATCATATAAGGCTCTAAGCTCCTCACGACTTGAGGCACGCAAAACTAACCGAGGTAGTTTATCACCCAGCTTTTGTGAGGTGATCAGCATATCCAATGCTGGAACCAGTAGCGACAGCGACACACTAAAACCTTCCTGATCCGCAAAACGCAAATTCACCTGGCCATTCTCATAGCCCAACACCCAAGTACTTGAGGTGTCTTCGGCAAGAATATCTTCCGCTAAATCAGAATCACCCAAGCTTGGTTCTATAGGCTCGTTTACCGTCGGGTTTTGAAAAGGTAATAGTGATGGCTTTGCCCAGCAGCGAGAGATTTCAAGTCCAATCTCGGAGAGTTGGCTAAAAATCGCTTTTAGCCACTGTTTATCAATGTAGGCAAGGGTTACTTCCCCAGCAACCGCAGTACCTAATGCCACGTGCAATTCATCAACATCGCAAACAACAGATTCTTCTAATTGGAATGGCAAAAGATTACGTAAATGTTTTTTCTCTTTTTCGCTATATTCCAACTTGCGCGTAACCACTTTGGCACCGGGCAGAAGCAACCAGATCTGCTGGCTAGCATTACCAATAACGGCTCTCAGGGCATCAAGATTACCCGAACTTTCGGCCTCCGCGCGCCCTTCGTTCAGCCAACACCAGCGGAAAGCATCGGCTGTGCTATTGATAGACACTACAAGTTGTGAGGACATTCAGCATTACCCTAGTCTTTGTTTCTTATAAATGGAGCCGCACATTTTCCAGCTCGCTTATTAGCTTCTACCCTGAATACAGGATAGATTAATTATTCAATACTGCCTTCCTCACGCCTAACCACCTTGAATGCGGGGGCGCCACGCATAAGCAAGCTGCGGCCGGCACGGCGCTGATCGCCGATCTGGACCGAAGTGGTAAGCCAAAAATACTTGGTATTTATATTTAGCTCTTTATCTACAGTAGCACCTGCAGCACCACTGATTTTATTCCACGACGTGTCAAAGTCAGCTATGTTGGCGTAAAAACCAGCAGTAGGTTTTTCTGCTCTCAACGCATCAGCCTGGCTCTTACTCAATGGCGTTAAGTCCGTCGCTACATTAATGCAGCGGTACAGTACTTCATCCATCGTATTAATATTTAGCTTTTCCCCTAACTGCAAAGCGCTCAAGTAAGGACGCAACGCCTTCATGACTTGCGGCGACACACCGCGCACCATTTGTAACTCTTCAATACTGCGAAACGGCATATTTGCCGCTTGATAAGGGTCAGGTTGACTTAAGTAATAATCGTCCTCTGCACCCCCACTACCCGAAGGCATTTTGTCGGCATCAGTCCAATCTACGATTGCCTCCAAAATAGACACAGCTTCCTCAGGCCCAGATACCAGAGGCCTATTAGGATCATCCACCGAAGGCAGCGTCTGTAACAAACGAATAAACATTCGCTGGCTCGGACTGTACCGCGTAGGTTCCAGGGTACTTTTCGCCGGATCGAGAGCCCCTCCTAAATTATTCAGATTAAAACGACTGTTAGCATCTTCTATCCTGATCATGACATTACCCATATTGTCGGGTAACTCTATGGGAACCATCTGCGCCCAAGGTTCTTCCGGGTAATCCGGCCCATTAGGGTCGTCGATAGACAGGAACTTAATAGCCGCACCTTCACCACTAAACAAATATGCGCGCGCTTGTGCTCCGTGCCAGCGAGCTTCTGCCCTGATCAAACCAAGCTGGTAGTCGCCAGCAAACTTAATACTCAATCCAGCAACCAGCGCAACAATCAATATCACCATGATTAACACAGCGCCTGATTCTCTGGCGCTCTTAACGTTGGGGGATTTCAAATAGACGCACACTAGTGCCTACCCCCTCGATCTCAATGGTAATCTCAACGGCAACTGGCATGGGCGCGCCGCCGGTAACGCCGACCGGAGGCCACATGGGATCCCAATTTTTACTATATTCCGAACCCTCCAATACGCTTTTTCCGTCAGATTTGATACGTACATCTGATAAAAAGCGCAGCTGAAAATCTGTTACAACAATGCCTTCGCCAGGCATATCTGGCTCTACGTCATCTCCCAGTAAAAGCTGGTGAAACGAGTCACGCTCGAAATCGATATTTTCCAAAGGTACATTGCGCTCAGGAAGGTAGTCTCGCCATAACTTTCCCTCTGCAACCCTATAGTTAACCTGTTGAAGATCGCTCCGTATACGACCTAGCGGATTCATCCACCCGCGTCGTGAAAAGAGCATCAATACCTGAAACGTTTGTTTGCCCTTGGTTTTTTGGCTGGCCGCTTCAAAACGCACCTGCGGATTGGGTATTTGCGCATCCATCGGCACTATATTCCGCATATCTTGCCCAATCAGCTGCCAGGCTTTATCAAGCTTGTTCAAGCTGGTCAGCACTTCTCGAGTCCGCGCTGCATTACGGCTGGCCCCGTCAAACGATTGATAGGCCATGGCGGCAACTAATGCTGAAAGCGCTATGGCAACAACCATCTCCAGCAAGGTAAAACCCTGTTGCGCGCGGGTATTATTCACTCATATACCCCGTGATACTCGCTATAGGATCCACCTTCTCCAAGTCTTTAACACCACTATAACCACCACCTTCCGAAAGACCGAGCACAGCAACATCTATATTAATTCTAACTATTCCTTTAATCGGAATCTCTTCTGCCGGTGAGGTCTCAAATTTCCATTGCCACTGCAAACCCATCATTTGGGTTCGGCCCGAATCTTTTTCCATTAATTTAAAAGTAGGAAAAAGATCTTTATTATTTAACATGTTCAGACGAGTCAGTTCATTTTCCGCCACCCACATACCATAGGTTTTATTACGGATATGCGCAGCACCATCTATCTGAGTCATAACCAGAATAATCAGCGCTGGCAACGCCAAGGCTACTATGGCAAGTGCAATCATCACCTCTACCAGCGTAAACCCCTTGGCGGGAGCTGATGTGCGATGTCTAGCGAACATGGCAAGCCTCTTTTTTGTTGGATTCCTGAGTCTTGGGGTTCTCTGGCCAACAGCTTCCCCCCATCATATCTATCTGTATGTGTTGGGTCTCAGCTGGAGTTCCGGTTGTAACTCGTTCAGATATCGTCATTTCTACCGGCGTCGATTCGCCGCTAGACGAAAATATTAGTACTGGCGGCTGGATTTCCAAATCAGGGTCGTATTCATAAATACGCCCTTCAATCTCTAATTCCCACTCGACCCGTGCATCCATACAATGTTGTTTGGATGAGTCTTCTGGCAAGTCGCCCCAACCCCTATCGCGCATGCGCTTCCAGCTATAGCACCACTGTTTTTCACCTGACTCTTCAACATTCTTGGGTTCGATAAACATCGCAATAGTTTCGCCATTGAGCGCAGCATATTCACTGATAAAATCGATCATCTGGATGAATGTCTGCGCTTCTACAAAAGGCGGTTGTTTGGTTTTATCGTCACCAACCGTAAGTGATATTAAACTCGCTGTCATCCCGATAATAAATGCGACTATAAGTATCTCGATCAGGGTAAAACCCTGCATAGATCGTCGCATAACCTTGGGATGATTCACAGAAATCACTCGTACTAATTATTCAGACTTGGCGGCCTGATCCCAAATACTCATATCAGCAGCTGTACCTTCCCCACCACTCACACCATCCGCACCCAATGAGTAGATATCGTATTCATGCCCGCCTTCACCTGGGGCGGCATATAAATAATCGCGGCCCCATGGATCTTGCTGCAATTGATCAAGGTAACCGCTGGATTTCCAGTTACGGGGCACAGGAGCCAAACCTGGTTTAGTTACTAATGCCTGGAGACCTTGTTCGGTGGTTGGATAAACAAAGTTATCGATACGATAAAGCTTTAATGCGGTTTGGAGCGCTTTGAAATCTGATTTGGCTTTTTCCACACGTGCCTGATCCAGCTTATCGATAACTGTTGGTACTGCCACACTGGCCAAAAGACCAATGATAATAACCACCACCATAACTTCGATTAAGGTAAAGCCACCCTGACGAGCCTTGGCGGCCAGTGTGTGCAATCTTGAATTACGCATATCTACTCCTGAAATAAAACTGATTAAACGAGTTGGTTCATTTGGAAGATCGGCTGAAGAATCGCCATAACGATCAAACACACCGATAACCCCATAAATACAATCGTGAGGGGCTCAAGTAAACCCATCGCCATACCTAAAACCATTTCCAGCTCACGCTCCTGATCTTTAGCGGCATTGTCTAACTGTTGCGCTAAAGTACCATTCGCTTCACCACTGGAAACCAGTTGAACTAATAACGGGGGGAAGGTGCCCGCATTCTCCATAGAACGCGCCAAACTACCCCCCTCACGCACAGCATTGACAACCTGCTCACAGGAGTCCTGCAAAATGCGGTTACTCATGACCTGCCCAGCAATGTTTAATGCTTGAAGTAAAGGCACACCGCTGGCCGACAAAAGGCTAAGGGTTGCGGCAAAACGAGAGGCATTAATCTGACTAACTAATTCACCAATCACCGGCAGTTTTAATTGCATTCTGTGCCACGCACGCAGATTGGCTTCAACCTTAAGTAATTTACGTATTCCTAGCACCAGGCCAAAAATACCCAGCAGTAAAAAAACACCGTAGTGGACAATAAAGTTACTGCCAGCGATAAGTACTTTCGTCAACGCCGGTAATTCGTGGTGACTGTGCTCAAAAATACCTACAAGCTTGGGAACCACAAAAGCCATAAGTGCAGTAATAACACCCACGCTGATAAACAAAAGAACTATAGGGTAAATCATCGCCATCTTTATGCGCGCCTGGATCTGTTGGCTAGTTTGTGTGTAGTCGGCCAAGCGGTCCAGTACCGGACCCAAATAACCAGAGCTCTCACCTGCTCTTACCAGCGCGCGATACATATCATCAAAGGCTGCTGGATTCTCACCCATGGCTTGTGCAAGGCTAAAACCTTCAAGCACTTTTGTACGCACCGCCAGAACGATACTTTTTATATTGGGTTTATGGGCTTGTTTCCCCGTAGCTTGTAAAGCTTCATCGAGCGGCAAGCCAGAACGTACCAGAGAGGCAAGTTGACGGGTGATGATACTTAAGTCACGAGAGCTTAATTTGGCTCCACGTTTGCGCCAGCCCGTTATTTTTTGGCCTTGCTCGCCACCGGATTTTTCCGACGAGCCATGGGCGCTTTCAACCTCTAATGGCTTTAATTTTTTAGCGCGCAGCTGGGTACGAACGTGACGCTCAGAGTCTGCTTCGATTATGCCTTTAACAGTTTTACCTGACTCATTCAGTGCCTTGTAACTATATGCGCCCATAATCTAGTCTCTATAGCTGCGTTGTTACACGCAACACCTCTTCCATGCTGGTGATTCCATCCAGAACACATTGGCGACCATCATCACTCATCGACGGACTGTTTTTACGCGCTTCAGCAATAAGCTCCTGCTCGCCAGCCTGTTCATGGATTAAGTGACGCAAACGCTCATTAATCTCAATCAGTTCATAAATACCTTTACGACCACGGTAGCCCTGATGGTTACACTGCGGACAACCCACTGGCCGATGAATAGCAGTATCTTCCGGCAATCTGAGCATTTCTCGCTCAGATTCAACAGGATAATAAGGCTCCTTACAGTGATTACAGAGCACCCGAACGAGTCGTTGTGCCATAACAACTTCAAGACTCGATGCGAGGAGAAAAGGTTCAACACCCATGTCTTTTAAACGCAACACAGCACCAATAGCTGTATTGGTGTGAAGGGTTGATAATACTAAGTGGCCCGTCAAGGATGCCTGGATAGCAATCTCCGCAGTTTCACCGTCACGAATCTCACCTACCATCACCACATCCGGGTCCTGACGCAAAATTGCACGCAACCCGCGCGCAAAGGTCATTTCTACTTTGGGGTTGACTTGGGTTTGACCTATACCCGGCAATAAGTATTCAACCGGATCTTCAATGGTCAGAATATTTCGGCTACGGCTATTGATATGGCTCAAGCCGGAGTAAAGCGTAGTTGTTTTACCGGAACCGGTAGGACCAGTTACCAAAATAATGCCGTGCGGTTTTAGCAAGGCGCGACTTAAACGCTCCTGCACAAGCTTCGGCATCATTAGTTGGTCGAGGGATAGCTGGCCAGCTGACTGATCCAGCAAACGCAATACGATACGTTCGCCGAACGCCGATGGAATGGTAGATACACGAATATCAACAGCGTGGCCTGCAAGACGAACAGTGATACGACCGTCCTGTGGCAAACGTTTTTCGGCAATGTCCAAACGTGCCATTACTTTTAGACGCGATACCAGCACTGGTGCCAATTCCGGTTTGGGAGACAGTACCTCGTTCAATACGCCGTCGATACGGAAGCGGACCGATACCCGATCTTCAAAGGGTTCAAGGTGAATATCCGATGCACCTTCGCGTACTGCTTGCGACAAGATGGCATTGATCAAACGAATGATAGGGGCGTCATCATCGCCTGCAAGCAAGTCTGTGCGTTCAGCCAAATCTTCTGCCATGGACGAAAGATCGAATTCGTTACCCAAATCCTCCGCCGCACGTTGCGCCGCACCATCACCGCTTTGATAGTCTTTAGTCAGCCGTTTCTGGAAGTCGTCTGCGGGGATCTCTTCCAGAGTGAAACCTTCGCCTAGATAGCGTTGCAGTTCCAACATAACATCAAGCGTAATACCGGGTCGATGCAGCACGATTTTGCTGTCTGGATCTGCCAGCATTACGCCTTGCGCAGATGCAAACCCGAACGGCAAACGATAACTATCGGGCTCATCAAGATCCGATGTTTCTTTGTTTACCGGTTGTGCAGTACCTACAGCTTCCAAATCAATAATTTCGGAAGCGTCACTTGCCAGAGCTTCTGTATTGATCAACTTTAGTTACCTATAGCCGGCGACGGAGCAACGGGATCTTGAATCTGCGTAGCTGGGGGCTCTGCCTGCGGATCTGTAATCACAGGCTCTTGATCTTTCGCAGGGATAATGTCTGAGGCTGGTACCACTACTTTATCTTTCCACTCAGGCAATACTGGAACGACCTTCCCGCCTTCTGCATTATGATTTTTTTGTTGGATCGCGCGAATACTTTTGTATTTTTCAGCGGTTGCTCCTTCCAGAGCTTTGTCTTCACGAATAACCGTTGCACGAATAAATATCAAAAGATTGGCCTTCATCACCGTGCTTACTTCGTTACGGAAAAGCTTGCCAATCAAAGGAATACTACCAAGCAAAGGAACACGTGTTGAACCAACCTGAACGTCGTCACGAATCATACCGCCCAGAACAACAGTTTGCCCGTCGCTCGAGAGAATCTGAGTATCAATTTTACGCTCATCTGTAATTGGACCATCGGGATTGTTCTTATCCGAAATGCCCGACACCTCTTGAACTATATCCAAAATAATCGTGTCGCCTTCATTGATATGAGGCGTAACCTCCAACTTAACGCCCACAGACTCACGTTGGATAGTATTGAATGGGCTGGAAAAATTATTCGAGCCGTTATTGCCACCCGAGTTGGTACCTGAGTAAGAACCGGTTTTGAAAGGCACTTTTTGGCCAACAGAAATAGATGCCTTTTTGTTGTCTGTGGTTAATAAATTCGGGGTAGAAAGAATATTGGTATTACTTTGGGTTTGTAGCATTTTAAGCAAACCGGTGAAGTTGGTGCGCTCACCCAGACGTGCAAAACCGAAAGCCTGGCCTTTTATCTTCGACAAGCCATCAGCCAGATCGTATAAGCCTTGGGCCTTAACAGGATCCTCATTGTTTGGAAGTATCTCAATAGCACCCTTGCCTAAAGCACCAAGCTGGCCGCTACCATCTGTTGAGCTACCATAACCGAGCTTAGTATCTGTATACATCCATTGAACACCAAACTCCTTACCTTTACTGTCTGATACTTCTACGATAATCGCTTCTACAAGAACCTGTGCACGACGAATATCAAGACTATCGATCAGCCCCATAATTGATTGCATATTGTCGCTATCAGCGGTAATCAATAGTGAATTAGTAGACTCGTCTGCCTGAATATTGGTTTGGCTCACGCCGCCCTCACCCTGCTTACCTTGTTGACCTTGACTCATGCCAGTCAACACTTTGGCAACATCAGCCGCTTTGGCATAATTGAGGTAGCGAACACGTACATTTGAGTTTTTGGTTTGCGCACGATCCAGGCTTTCCACAACACCTTTGATGCGCTGGCGTGACATTTCGTCACCACTAACAATAACGGCGTTAATTCGTTTATCGGCGACCACAATCGGTGGGGACGTAGTTACACCACGGTTTGGATCAGGCTTTTCTAATTGCGTAATCATGGCAACAACTTCTGTCGCCTGGGCATAACGTAACTGCAGAACATCTGTTGCCAGTACGGCGGCCTTATCCATTTGCAAAATCAAGTCGTTAATACGGGCAATATTTGCGCGGGTATCGCTGATAATCAAAGCGTTACTAGGCTCATAAGCGGACAAATGCGCATATTGCGGCACCAGTGGGCGCACAGCAGCTAACACTTTTGCAGCACTGATATTATTCAGCTGAATAATTTGCGTAATGTAACCATCATCTCTCGATCTGATATTTTGCTCAGTAGGAATGGGCAGGTTGCGGGCTTCACGGTTTACAACTACACGAACTACTCCATCGCTTTCAAATGCGGTGAAGCCATGGACATCCAAAACCGCTAAAAATAGATCATAAAGATCTTTTTTATTAAGGGGTTTGTTGGCAATAACTCGTATAGGACCACGCACCTTGGGGTCAACAATAATTGGCTTGCCAGTCACTTCCTGGACAAACTTGACCACTTCAACGATGTCGGTGTCCTTGAAATTTACTGTCCACGTTTGTTCTTGGGGCTTGGGATCAGCCGCCATGAGATTTCCGCCTGCGGTTAGCAGGGCGAGAATCAAGAAACTTTTAAAGAATTTAGCTTTCACCGCACACCCTCACTTTACTGGAGCACTACATCTACATTTATAACATTACCACCGCGCTTGATTTCAAGGTTTGCTGAGGTGGTATTGCCCATATTTTTATACACTTCCATAATCTTGGCCGGGTCAGTCAATTGCATTCCGTTGATAGCCGTAACCACATCATCAGTTTGCAAACCGAAAGACTTGAATCTTTCCGCATCTCTCCCCGGGCGAATTTTGTAACCTACAACACGGCCATTTTCGCGATAGATACTCATAGCCAAAACATCAGACAGATTACGGCTCACCTCTGCCACGCTAGGACCACCACTATCTTGCGGAGATTGCATTTCAGGGCCACCAAAGCCTGGGCGACCCGACGGATAAATAGCTTGTTGCGGCTCGACTGGAGCCATTGAGGCTTGCGAAATGGGCGGTGCGTTAGGATCAGCCTGGTACAGCCAAACTGACTCAAATTGACCATTATTATTAACGATGATTCGATCGGGCATCACCTTCGCCAGGGTGACATTATTGCCAACTGGAAGTGCATCATTGACAGCATAAACTTCCTGTTTATCCCCTGAACCAATAATTGCACGAGCTGATGAATCCTCATTACTAGCCATCACTCCGACCAACGTAATATTGAGCTGGCTGTTGACGACTTTGGTTTCCACAACCGCCTGCTGCTGTTGCTGATCTTGCTGTTTGGGTGCTTCAACTTTTCCAAATACGGGTAAGGATTTGATCTGGGATATATTCACAGATCCGCTATTCAACTCAACGGGGGCGCTGGATGTTGCGACGGCTACTGACCCAGCTGGAATAACTGGCACTGGGAAAACCAGCCAAAACAAGCGCCCAAGGCTTAATGCCAAACAAAAAACCAAAACAATACGCACCAAAAATTGCCAGGTGCTAACAGGCACTTTGGCAATGGACGTCATGTATCGGGCAAGAATTTGCTCCCATTCGGCACTGGTTTGCGGTACAGCAAACCGACTGAGCGATGAACGATTGACTAACATAAGAAATGTATTATTCCTTCGCGAATGATCGCAATCGAGAGTTCAATGTGTTGCGGAATACCAGCACTGAACATGTTCATTATGGTTATAGGACAAGAATTCTACTCTATCCATATAACAAAAGCGAAAGCTTGGAAGCGATATTTCCGCGACTTGAGACCGACTTAAAGCAACTTAGTTTTATGCCACGCTTATATAACACATAGAAAACCCATTTAGCGCAGGATGCACTTGAATTTGCCTATTAAAACACTATAGCCCACTTCAAAAAAAACGCGGCATTGCCGCGTTTTTGAATTACCGCACAAATACGACTACTTTTTATCGCGCAAGAGATCACGAATCTCTGTTAGAAGCAGTTCCTGTGGAGGAGTCACCGCAGCCGGCGGTTCTTTAGCTTTCACTTTGTTGATGATTTTTATCAATAAGAAAATAGCAAAGGCAATGATCGTAAAATCAATCAGGGTTTGTATAAACTTGCCGATTGAAATTACAACCGCCGGAGTTGCGCCCTCGGCTGCTTTAAGAGTAATAACCAGATCACTAAAATCCACCCCTCCAATCAACAAGCCAATGGGAGGCATAACTACGTCGGCAACGAGTGAGGTAACGATTTTTCCGAAAGCTGCGCCTATGATGATACCCACTGCAAGATCTATGACGTTACCTTTAACAGCAAACTCTTTGAACTCTTTTATAATGCTCATAAAATCCCCTTTGTTGAGATGAAATGCCAGCCAGGAATAAATTTGGACCCGGGTTTTTATACCCTATGTAACAGGCTAAACCAAGTGCCGCCCGTCGTTTTAATACATTAGTGTTATTCGTCCTCGCGGTGCAAGCTTATATTTGCTTCGCCATCATCATCCACTTCAAGATGAACAATCATTGGCTGACAACAAACTTCGCAATCCTCAATATACGATTGATTACCGCTGGATATATCTATCAACAAAGTAATAGGCTCACCGCAATAGGGACAATCTGCTGCACACTCTTCTAATGCATTCATCAATATCTCCCAACCAGAATTACATTTTATAAAGGCTTGGGTAAATCGATGCCCAATGAACTCCAGATTTCATCCACACGCGATTTCACTGATGCATCCATCTCAATAGGTTCACCCCATTCACGCTGCGTTTCGCCCGGCCATTTGTTGGTTGCATCAAAACCAATCTTTGAACCCAAACCTGAAACAGGTGATGCGAAATCCAAATAATCTATAGGTGTATTCTCTATCATAACTGTATCGCGGGCCGGATCCATTCGTGTCGTCATCGCCCAGATAACATCTTTCCAATCACGCGCGTTGACATCATCATCCGTAACGATTACAAACTTGGTGTACATAAATTGCCGTAGAAAACTCCACACCCCCATCATCACTCGCTTGGCGTGACCGGGATATTGTTTTTTCATGGTGACAACAGCCATGCGATAGGAGCAACCTTCTGGTGGCAAATAAAAATCCACAATTTCCGGAAATTGTTTTTGTAAAATAGGAACAAAAACTTCGTTGAGAGCAACACCTAAAATTGCAGGCTCGTCGGGCGGACGACCGGTATAAGTACTGTGGTAAATCGGATTTTTTCTATGCGTAATTCGCTCGACAGTGAATACCGGAAAATTATCCACTTCATTGTAATAACCTGTGTGATCGCCAAAGGGGCCCTCGGGCGCCATATCGTCGGGAGCAATAAAACCCTCTAAAATAAATTCGGCAGATGCAGGAACTTGCAAATCATTGCCAACACATTTTACAACTTCGGTTTTATCTCCACGCAACAATCCTGCAAACGCATATTCAGAAAGTGTATCGGGAACGGGCGTAACTGCACCCAAAATCGTTGCCGGATCTGCACCGAGTGCAACCGCGACTGGAAAATTTTTACCGGGATTGTGAATTTTAAATTCTCGAAAATCCAAAGCGCCACCGCGATGCGAAAGCCAGCGCATAATCAATCGGTTCTTACCGATTTTTTGCATGCGATAAATACCCAGATTTTGTCGCTCTTTGTGCGGGCCACGCGTTACGACCAGAGGCCAGGTTACCAAAGGACCTACATCGCCCGACCAGCAGGTTTGAATCGGCAGCTTATCCAAATCAACCGCATCGCCTTCAAGCACAATCTCCTGACTCACTGCTTTATTTAACAACTTGGGTTGCATATTTAAAATTTGTTTAAAGATTGGCAATTTTTCCCAAGCATCTTTAAAACCTTTTGGTGGTTCGGGCTCTTTTAAAAATGCTAACAATTGCCCGACTTCACGCAATGCAGAAACTGATTCTTGCCCCATCCCTAAAGCAACGCGCTCGGGCGTACCAAATAAATTTCCAAGCACGGGAATTGAGTAGCCTTTGGGATTTTCAAACAATAATGCGGGACCACCTGCGCGCAAAGTACGATCACAGATTTCAGTCATTTCAAGGTAGGGGTCAATTTCTTGCGTGATTCGTTTTAATTGGCCACGCGCTTCAAGCAGGGCAATAAAATCGCGGAGATCTTTGTATTTCATTGTAAACAATTTCATGCGGGGTTGAATAACCCCACCCTAACCCTTCCCTTCGCAGAGGAGGGCACTGGCACTCCGTTTAAACTTCAGAGAAAACCAATTCCTTTACACATAACAAAAATGGCTACACAAAAAATTAAACGGGGAATCTGCCCCTCCCCCTGTCAAGGGGGAGGTTGGGAGGGGGTCCTATTTACGTTTCATCGATTGGAAGAATTCATCATTTGTTTTGAAATCTTTCAATTTATCGATCAAAAATTCTGTAGCAGCAACATCTTCCATATCATTTAATAAACGACGCAAAATCCATGCACGCTGCAACTCGTCTTCCTTCATCAACAAATCTTCACGACGCGTACCGGAACGACGAACATTGATTGCAGGATAAATACGCTTCTCGGCAATTTTACGATCAAGATGCAATTCCAAATTACCTGTACCTTTAAATTCTTCGTAAATAACCTCGTCCATTTTTGAACCAGTGTCTACGAGTGCAGTAGCGATAATACTTAAGCTGCCACCCTCTTCGATGTTACGCGCAGCACCAAAGAAACGTTTAGGACGCTCAAGTGCGTGCGCATCCACACCACCGGTTAACACTTTGCCTGAAGATGGAATCACCGTGTTGTAAGCCCGCGCTAAACGCGTTACCGAATCGAGCAGAATGATTACGTCTTTTTTATGCTCAACTAATCGTTTTGCACGCTCGATTACCATGTCGGCTACTTGTACGTGACGCGAGGGCGGTTCATCAAAGGTAGAAGCAACCACTTCACCGCGCACCGAACGCTGCATTTCTGTTACCTCTTCGGGACGCTCATCAATCAACAATACAATTAGATGACATTCCGGATTATTACGCACAATTGCCTGCGCAATATTTTGCATCATGATGGTCTTACCGGCTTTTGGTGGCGCAACAATCAAACCACGCTGGCCTTTTCCGATGGGAGCAATCAAATCGATAATACGACCGGTTAAATCTTCGGTGGAACCGTTGCCGACTTCGAGAATTAAACGCTGGTTGGGAAATAGCGGGGTGAGGTTTTCAAACAGAATTTTATTACGAGAACTTTCGGGTTTGTCAAAGTTAATTTCATTAACTTTTAACAGAGCAAAATAACGCTCGCCTTCTTTGGGCGGGCGAATCTTGCCGGAAATCGTATCACCGGTTCGCAAATTAAAACGTCGAATCTGACTGGGGGAGACATAAATATCATCAGGACCGGCCAGGTACGATGAATCCGCAGACCGTAAAAACCCAAAGCCATCCACCAAAATTTCCAGCACGCCATCGCCGTAAATATCTTCGCCGCCTTTAGCGTGCCGCTTCAGAATATTAAAAATGATGTCTTGTTTACGGGAACGTGCCAGGCTTTCGAGCCCCATTTCACGTGCGATATCTATAAGTGCTTCGATGGGTTTTAGTTTTAAGTCGGTTAGATTCATAAGTAATGCTTTGTAGGATGGTTGCTGCGGAAATAAGCCGAATGGCTGAATTGTTTAGGGTAAAACGTTAATTTGGTTTTGAACTCTTATTGGAACTCTGTTAAGCATAAGCTTTGTTTGGACATAAATTCTGTTGCGTAATTTTTCTGTTATTTGCCGCTTGCAGTTTTACGGTGTGACGCTCGCAAACTCGACTGGATGTATTCTGTAATAGGGTAAGAAACAGCAGGGAGTTGATCTTATCCAGCGGGGAGTTAAACCTTGTGCGGGTTCAACGCAGGATAAGCAGATAAATTGAGTATAGCGGCTAAATCTTACAAGTGCAAAACGAAAAAACAATACAACTATTAAAACCAGGGGATTTTTACACCAAAACTAAAGATTTTTTGGGATTATCGTAAAAAAGCAGGCCGCAACAGGCGGCCTGCAACTTCATTATAGTGCGCTATTGATGAAATCAACGAGCTGCGCTTTAGATAAAGCACCAACTTTAGTGGCAGCTGCCTCGCCGTTTTTGAAAATAATAAGCGTTGGAATACCACGAATGCCAAATTTTCCAGGGACTTCTTTATTAGCATCAACGTCTACTTTGGCGATTTTTAATTTGCCCGCATATTGCTCAGCCAAATCATCAAGAACCGGCGCAATCATTTTGCACGGACCACACCATGCTGCCCAAAAATCCACCAACACAGGCACATCGGCACTCAGGACGTCTTGAGCAAAACTGGCATCACTTACATGAACAATTGCGTCACTACTCATTTTCATTCTCCACAGCTAGTCGTAAATTAGTTGATTGCATCATAAGGACTGAGATCTGCCCCCGCAAGGAGAAAAAACCTATGAATACTATAGCGCGACACAATTACCCTCAACTCTTGGCAAGAATGCGTTCAAATACGCCAGTCAAATTGCCTAAGGTTACGGGCTTTGAAAGATAATGATTCATACCGCAGGCAAACACCGCATCGCGATGTTCTTGCAACGCATGTGCGGTGAGCGCGACTATAGGTGTAGCCGATAAATTGCGCTGCCGCTCAAATTCTCGAATACGACGTGTCGCTTCAAATCCGTCCATTTCCGGCATCTCGCAATCCATTAATATAACATCGTAGGCACGCTCCGTTTGGCGCACCAAATCAAAAGCCAACAAACCATTATCGACAGTTACGGGCTCTATATTTAGCTTGCTCAATAAACCTTTGATGACCATGCGGTTGACCGCATTGTCTTCCGCAACCAGCACGCGCAAATGCGCAAATTTTTCCTGCTGTAGTTCCTGCGTTTTGGTTTCAACTAATGCGGAAGTTTCATGCCCCAAGAGCGCGGCCAATTCATGTTTGAGAGTTTTTCCCGACAAGGGTTTTCGCAGGATTGCGTGCACCGCATAACGACTTAGTTCCTGTTGATCCTGATAAACATTACTGTCCGAGAACATAAAAATAGATAACATTTTCGTTTCTGGATTTGCACGCATTTGGCGAATAAATTCAATTCCACTCATATCGGGTAGACTGGCATCCACGCCAATAAAATCAAATCCTTCACCACTGTGCGTCGCACGCATAATTATTGTCTGCGCAATTTTTGCGGAGAGCGCAAGTTGTGCATCCAGCCCCCAGCTTTTGGCATGCTCACGAAGAAATTCAAACATTTTTGGATTGACTCCAACCAACAACAATTTCTTGTGATTAAGTTGTTCGGCAATTTGTCGTTCATGCACCGTCTCTTGCACCACAACATCAACCAAAGAAAACTCAGCTGTAAACCAAAAAACGGATCCTTTCCCCTTAGTGCTTTCTACACCAATTTTTCCACCCATTAATTCAACCAGGCTCTTGCAGATAGCCAAGCCCAAACCTGTACCTCCATACTTACGCGTTGTAGATGCATCCGCTTGATTAAACGAGTCAAATAAATTAACACCTGAACTTAAATCTATGCCGATTCCGCTATCTGCTACGGAAAAACGTAATTTGGGATGTTCGTCAGTTGAATCGTCTGCAACACCAACTTCAAGCGCTACAAAACCTTGCGATGTAAACTTGAATGCATTACCCAATAAATTAATAATAACCTGCCGCAATCGCGTTGAATCGCCTTTTAGCATAAGCGGAGTTTTAGGTCTTACACCACCTACCAATTCAATATGACGCTTACTTGCAGTAGCTCCAAAAAGCTGAAGACAATCTTCAATTAAATCATCCAACGCAAATGCAGTATCCTCCAGCTGCATTTTTCCCGCTTCAATTTTTGAGTAATCCAAAATATCATTAATGATTTCTAATAGCGTTTCGCCGGAGCGATGAATAACATCTATATAGTGTTTTTGATTTTCGTTGAGAGGTGTATCGCGCAACATTTCTAACATGCCGATAACACCATTCATAGGCGTGCGAATTTCGTGACTCATGGTTGCAAGGAATTGGCTCTTCGCCCGGCTTGCATCTTCCGCTGCATTTTTTTGCCGCAATGTTTCTAATTTTTCTTCTTGCTCCACCAACAACGCTACTTCAATAACCGCGCGCTGCTCAATATCTTCAAGCAGGGTTTCGCGCATATGATTTATAGCATTGACTACATTGTCCAACTCATCCTGACCGGACTCGGAACTAACGCGCCTTAATCGCAACGGCTGCGTGAGACTTTCAAGATTTAAATTGCGTGCATAATTTGCAATTGCTTCCATGTGACGCGTTAAGAGCGCATGAATCAGCCACAAAATAAAAAAGGAAATGAGTAACGTTTTTGCGGTTTGGACTACGGCGATAAAAATTGCGCGCTCCCACAACTTATCGTAAATACTGGAGAGTGATGCAGTGACTTGCAAGGTTCCAAGACGTTGTTCGGGCGTACTGGCATCTTCGTAATTAAGGGGATATTCCTTCACCAAAAACTGGCTCTTTTTGGCGTCAATTTCAGTTTGAGTGTATTTGTTGTTACTTACCACCAAGGTCTGTTCGGTGTTGTTCCAATCGCGCCAAACAACGCGCACTTGAACGACATCTGTTACGTCAAGGACGCTATGAATCTGAATGCTGAGTTGCTCCTGGTCAAAACCCCATAAGCTTTTGGTGATACTGGCAAGAGTGCTGATGCGAACCTGGTCGAGGCGCTTTTCCAACGCAGAAATATCGTCGTGAAAGTTGCCGTAAAGCTGTAACAATATAGTAAACAATGTGATTAACGAGCTGCTGACTACTATCAGCCCCAGCAATCGGAATGCAATGGGATTTTCGCGCGCATAGCGCCTTATATTTATCATGGATGAATTAAGCTCGTCCCGGTAGACCTAATACCAGCAGATCTGAAAATCGCCAGCGAATAACCCTTGATGGATATTCTAACAGTAAGCATTGTTTAAACATGTATTGCTTAAAAAGTGTAGCAGCTGATTAATTAGCTGCGCTCAAACTCACATACGCATTAGCACAGCGATTGTCCATAACCGCGGCACATTGATGAAAATACCTTACCGGAAAAACGACTGGCTTTTCAGTAAGACCGCACGTCATAAGATATTTATTTAAAAAATATTTCTAAAGGGTTTGTTTTTGCGCCTATATTTGTCGACGAATGTATTACAATGCGCCGGCTTTGAAACCGGTGGCTATAACAGCCCAACCTTCTAAGCCAGACACAAACTCAACGCTCTACGATTTATCAACGCGTTGAGTTGCCACCGATCCATCAGCACTAAACGACCAATCCTGTACGGAGATAAGCGGATGAGTAAGTTACTCACAAATGCTGTGCGTATGCCTTTCAGCAGTACCAAACCACTGCACAAAACCATGACTTTTGCCGCCACTTGCCTGCTGGCACTTTGCGTATCCAGCGAAGCATACAGCGCCCAGCCCACAATAACTCCGACATCGGCCAGCGAAACATCACAGCCAGGCCTGTTTGATGCAATCAGCTCGCGCGCTAAAATTCTCGCCAAAGGCGATTTCAAACCATTAAATAAAGCGATTCCAGAAGCCCTGGCGAAAATGGATTACGACCAATATCGTTCCATTCGCTTCCGTCCCGATTCCTCCTTGTGGCGCAATGAAGCCAAGTTTGAAATCCAGCTTTTTCACGCCGGTTATATTTTTAAAGAGCCCGTGGTTTTGCACATGGCGACTAATGGCAATGACAGCACGGTTCCGTTTAAACAAGAATATTTTAACTACGAAGGCAAGGCTGCACCCTTAGCTGGAATTGCCCATAAAGATTTGGGCTATGCCGGCTTTCGTGTTCATTACCCATTGAATAATGGTCAATATAAAGATGAGTTTATGGTATTTCAGGGTGCGTCATCATCCTACTTCCGCATGATTGGCCCAGGCCAGGCATGGGGCCTTTCTGCGCGCGGCCTGGCAATTGACACCGCTGAACCTAAGGGTGAAGAGTTCCCTATTTTTCGTGAATACTGGATGCTAAAACCAACTCCCACTGAAAATCATTTAGTGATGTATGCCTTAATGGACAGCCCATCAGTTACCGGTGCATTCCGTTTTGATGCCTACCCTGGCACTGCGACTGAAGTGAAAGTGACTGCACGTATTTATGCTCGCAAAAATATTCAGAAAGTGGGTGTTGCGCCACTGACATCAATGTTTATGTTTGGTGAAAGCAGTGTAAACGTATCGCGCTTTGATGATTTCCGCTCGGAAGTTCATGATTCCGACGGTGTCCTTATGCAAACATCATCTGGCGAATGGGTATGGCGCCCATTGTCCAACCACCGTGGTCTACACATTTCTTCATTGGGTGACACCAACCCACAGGGTTTTGGCTTAATGCAGCGCGACCGCGACTTCAACAACTATCTGGACACCGAAGCCCATTACGAGCGCCGTCCTAGCCTGTGGGTAAAGCCCGAAAATAGTTGGGGTAAAGGCCGTGTAGAGTTGGTTGAAATCCCTTCTGACAGCGAGGCCAATGACAATATTGTGGCTTACTGGGTACCGGATCAGCCAATGAAGGCAGGCGATTACAGTGAGTTCAAATACAGTTTGAAACCTTTGGATGCCAATGTCCCCGAACAAAATGTTGCTAAAGTATTGCGCACTCGTACTGGGTGGGGCGCTGTGGCAGCACAGGGCAATCCTCCGCCTAAAAGCAAGCGTCAGTTTGCAATTGATTTCCAGGGCGGTGAATTGGATAAATTGCCAGCAAACGCTGTCATTGAAGCTGACCTTGGTAAAAACTCGGGCACCTTTACCGATTTGCACGTGAGCAAGTTACCTGATGGCAAGACCTATCGTGTGTCCTTCAAAGTTGAACCTGAGGGGAATAATGTAGTTGATATGCGCGTTTTCATTAAGTCCAACAAAGTGCGCTTGAGTGAGGTTTGGAGTTATGTCTGGTACCCAGATGACATCCAATAATACGATCCAAAGCGAACCGATTGTGAGCAAACCTATCAACCGCGACCTGCTGCCGGAGAATGAAATCCGGTTGCCAGGTGAGTCCTTGCGTCGCATCGTCTATGGCCTGCTGACTGTGATTACCGCAGTCAGCGGCGTTTATATGATGTACGACATCCTGAGTGCCAACACCATTACAATTTTGGAAGCAGTTATTCTGATTTTGTTCGCCATCTCGTTTTGCTGGATTTCCACAGCATTTTGGAGTGCGGTATTTGGGTTCGTATTATTGATGATGCGCCGCGATCCGCTGACATTGCGGCATATGGATACTATTTATAACGACTCATTGCCTATTACCACACGTACCGCTGTGGTTATGCCGATCTATAACGAAGATACTCATCGCGTCATCGCCGGTTTTGAAGCGACCTTGAATTCCTTGGTAGCAACTGGTGAGATTGAACACTTCGACTTCTTCATGCTAAGCGATACCACCAAATTGGATATCGCCCAACGCGAGCGCGACCACTGGCAACAATTTATCACTCGCATCGGAGACTTGAGTTCGCGCACGTTCTATCGCCGCCGCGAGAAAAATTTGCACAGAAAAGTGGGTAATATCGCTGAGTTTTTACAGCGCTGGGGCAAAAACTACGAGCATATGATTGTATTGGATGCAGACAGCGTTATGAGCGGCACTTGTCTGTTGCGGATGGTGCGCACAATGCAGGCAAATCCGCGTTCGGGCTTGATCCAGACTGTACCCATCCCCGTTCGCCAAACCACTTTCTTTGGTCGCTTCGTCCAATTTGCAGCCGTACTTTACAGCCCTATGCTCGCCACCGGAATTGCCTTTTGGCAAACAGGCGCCGCTAACTATTGGGGACACAATGCCATTATCCGCGTTAAGGCTTTTGTCGATCATTGCGGGCTGCCAACCCTTCCCGGTAAAGCGCCTTTTGGTGGAGATATTCTCAGTCACGACTTCGTAGAAGCCGCCATGTTGCGTCGTGCAGGCTGGGATGTGTTTCTATTGGCCGATCTGGAAGGAAGCTACGAAGAAGTACCCTGTAATATCATTGACTACGCTACTCGCGATCGCCGTTGGGTACAGGGCAACATCCAGCATCTAGGTATGCTCGATGCAGCAGGCTTGCACCCTATCAGCCGCCTTCATTTTTTGTTGGGTGCAACGGCCTACATCTCATCACTGATCTGGTTATTCATGCTTGGCCTAAGTACAGCTGATGCCGTGGTGCGCGCACTTCACAGCAACGAATACTTCACCAACTCTACGCACACGATTGAGCATTTTATTAATTTGCCTGAGTGGCCTATCGCAAAAACTGGCCTTATTGTTTCACTCATTTTGATGACGACAGTGTTGCTACTGTTCCCCAAGGTCATGGGCATCATTAGCACTATTGCTCATCGTCGCACGCAATTTGGTGGTACGACGGCCATTCTGCGCGGGACCTTGGTCGAGACAGCCTTTGCTGTTTTAATCGCGCCTATCATGATGGCATTTCACGCCTATTTCGTAGTATCGGTGTTCCTTGGATTCAAAGTAAATTGGGACGCACAAGACCGTGAGGGCCGTTTGCTGACCTGGGGCGAAAGCTTTGCGCGCACACTAAAAACGACTATAGCGGCGTTACTATGGGGATATATGACCTTCACTTACGCTCCTATTTTCTTTTGGTGGTTGATGCCGATTCTTACCGGTTTGGTACTTGCAGCACCCATTGTTCGTTATTCAAGTAGCCTCGAACTGGGCGAAAGATGTCGCAGGCACAGGATTTTTGTAAGTCCTGATGAGACGAACGAAGATCCTGTATTGACCGATCTGAAACGCCTGTTGGCAGTTGAGCACCAGCCCCTGGCCACACCGGCAGGTATTCCTGCTCTACCACCTGACAACTGGAGCGAAATGCCGGAACAAAATATGGAAGAATATCCACCCAAAGATTATCACTGGGAATAGATTTCACGGTGCAAAAGAAACGGCGCTCACAGGCAACTGGAGCGCCGTTTTTTTGGGTTTATTTTTCAATACAACGATGATTCCGTTCTGAGCTTGTCGAAGGACCCATTCGGAGCATATCTACTGCTTTGCACTTGGGCGAATAAAGCAGATTACTTAAATGGGGTGTCGTCACATCATCGCGCAAGCGGGGATCCAGCTATTAAAAAAGCATTAATCAAAAGTTAGGACGCCGGCCCGGTGGATCCCCGCTGCGCGAGGATGACGATTTCTCACTCAAGAATTCCTCAGGTACTATCAAAGCAAACTAAAAATGAGCCCCATTAAAAAAGGCGTTCCAGATATCCTGAAACGCCTTTTTCTTGCCAGGTTGTCAACTATTAAGCATCAAACGGGTGACGCAAAACCACGGTTTGTACACGATCTGGACCGGTAGAAATAATATCGATTGGTGTCGCCATCAAGGTTTCCAAACGCTTGATATAAGCCCGCGCATTTGCAGGCAGCTCATCAATACTTTGTGCACCTACAGTAGATTCACTCCAGCCTGGCATTTCCTCGTAAACTGGTTGAATAGCTTCCCAACCTTCTGCGTCGAACGGAATATCTGCTGGTTGACCATTTGCGTCCTGGTAACCGATACAAATTTTCACGGTTTTCAAACCATCTAAAACGTCCAGCTTAGTCAAACATACACCTGTTACTGAATTGATACGGTTTGCGTGACGCACCGCAACAATATCGAACCAGCCACAACGACGCTTGCGACCTGTGGTTGCACCGAACTCATGGCCTTTTTCGCCAAGATAGGCACCAATTTCACAGTCCAACTCTGTAGGGAATGGACCTGAACCCACGCGAGTGGTGTAAGCCTTGGTAATACCCAATACATAATCAAGGTAAAGCGGACCAAAACCCGAACCTGTCGCCGTTCCACCAGCAGTGGTATTAGACGATGTAACGAACGGATAAGTGCCGTGGTCGATGTCGAGCAGAGAGCCTTGTGCGCCTTCGAAAAGAATGTTTTCGCCTTGCTCGCGAGCGGTGTGCAGCAGGTTAGTAACGTCCGCCATCATCGGCAGCAATTGTTTAGCCCACGCAGTGCAATCTGCCAGAGTTTTCTCGAAGCTAATCGCTTCAACTTTGTAATAGTTGGTTAATACAAAATTATGGAAATCGAGAATTTCTTTTAGCTTAACGGCAAAGCGATTTAGATCGACCAAATCGCCTAAACGCAGACCGCGGCGAGCGACTTTATCTTCATAGGCAGGGCCAATACCACGACCGGTGGTGCCAATTTTGGCATCCCCACGAGCCAATTCGCGAGCTTGGTCAAGCGCAACGTGATAAGGAAGAATCAGTGGGCACGCCGGCGACAAACGCAAACGCTCGCGCACGGGAACACCGGTCGCCTCCAGATTTCCAATTTCTTTAAACAACGCTTCTGGCGATAAAACCACACCATTGCCGATAAGACAGGTGACGCCTTCACGCAAAATCCCGGAAGGAATCAAGTGCAAAACGGTTTTCTTTCCATCAATCACCAATGTGTGACCGGCATTATGACCCCCCTGAAAACGGGTAACCAGGGAGACCTGATCGGTCAGTAAATCCACGATCTTGCCTTTACCTTCATCACCCCATTGGGTGCCCAAAATGACGACGTTTTTACCCATGACTGGAAAGCTCTCTGATAAACAATAATAAAAAAGTTAAACCATCAAAAAAAGGAATTCAGTGTTAAAGCTTAACTACCTGATAATCTTCGCCTACAAGCCGCAATTCACGGCGGGCATTAATTTCTTTTGAAGATCCAAAAACAACGCGCTCGCCTTGCGCTCGCAACGCTTGCACCGCCTGCCATTGACGCACATCGCCATTTTCGACCACAGTAATGATGTCGCTAGAGTGCGCAGCCAGAAAACCCAATTTGCTGATAGCACATATGTCCAACGCGAAACCTGTTGCCGGGCGTGCGCGGCCAAAAACTTCGCCAATGTGATCGTAGCGGCCACCGCTAGCTATTGGATTGCCAAAGCCGGGAGCAAATGCAGCAAATACCAAACCGGTGAGATAGTGGTAACCACGCAATTCACCAAGATCAAAATAAAATTCCGCTTCTGGATAACGCTGGGCCATAACCTTAGCAACATGAAGCAATTGGTCTACAGCGGCGACTGCATTGGGAATATCCGCGAACAATCCTCGCGCTTTAGCAAGAATTTCAACTCCGCCAGCGAGGGACGGTAGTGCTAACAATAAACTCGCGCATTTAGGATCAGTAACCTTCGCAATAACCCAGGCACGAATCTCAGTGACCGCCTTTCGCTGCAATAGATCAAAAAATTCGTCTTCCTGTATTGAATCAAGTTTTGCACAAGCGGCAAGCGCACGGTATATGCCGACATGCCCAAGATCGAGATGCAGTTTCGGCAAACCTGAAACACGTAGAGACTCTAACAAGAGCGAAATAACTTCCACATCTGCCGCTAGGCCCGCTTCACCGTAAAACTCGAGCCCCACTTGCATAGGTGTGCGCGTTGCCAGCGGGTTTTTAGGGCGAGTATGAACAACATTGCCCGCATAACACAGACGATTCGCACCTTTAGTTGTCATACTGTGCGCGTCAATACGAGCGGTCTGGGGAGTGATGTCAGCGCGGATACCGAGAGTGCGGCCAGTGAGCTGATCGGTCACTTTAAAGGTCAGCAAATCAAGATCGCGGCCAAGCCCGATGAGCAAAGAATCCGTATATTCCAAAAGGGGCGGAATCACCAGATCGTAGCCCCAGGTAGCATAGAGATCCAGCAACTGGCGGCGCAAAAATTCGATAGGTTTAGCCTCGGCAGGCAGAATTTCTTCCACCCCATCGGGCAATAACCAGCGATCGGCGTAGGTCATAAGGAGACTCTGGACATCCAACTAATTCGGAGGTGTTCAGGTAGACGCGCACCCTGAACATAAAAAAACCGAGCTTTCGGCTCGGTTGCAGCATTTTAACACTGATTGAAGGGGGTTTGTAGGTGACATGACGAGATTCACACAAATTCCCCTTAAATCATTATTTTTTACCTTGCGGATCTTTTAAATAACGGAAGAAATCGCTCTTGGGATCTACCACTATTAAATCATCTTTTCCGCTAAAGCTTTTGCGATAGGCACCCAAGCTGCGAGTAAATGCATAGAACTCAGGATCTTTACCGTAGGCAGCTGCATAAATCGCCGCTGCTTTAGCATCACCATCACCGCGTAAACGTTCAGCATCGCGATAAGCATTTGCTTCAAGAACTACACGTTGACGATCGGCATCAGCCTTAATTACTTCAGATTGTTCCTTACCTTGCGCGCGATATTCACGCGCTTCTTTCTCGCGGTCTGCCGCCATACGTGCAAATACAGACTGGCTTACCTCAGGCGGAAAATCGATGCGCTTAACACGAATATCAACCACTTCAATACCGAGCAAGCTGTTCGCTGATTCGTTGATGGTGCCTTTAAGTTCAGCCATCAATTCATCGCGCTGACCTGAAACCACATCATGTAACGTGCGTCGGCCAAACTGATTACGCAGGCCATCTGCGACGCGTTGCCCCAAACGATCTTCTGCCAAATTCGCATCACCACCGGTTGAGCGATAATAAGTACTTACATCTTTAATCCGCCACTTGATGTACGAATCCACTACCAAACGTTTATTTTCAATAGTGTAAAAACTTGCAGGCACCATATCTGCTGTTTGCAAACGCCCATCAAATTTACGGACACGATCAGTGAAAGGAATTTTAAAATGCAGCCCTGGTGACACATCGGCCTTAATCAAAGCACCGAATTGTAATACCACCGCACGCTCGTATTGATTGATCACATAAGCGCTACTAGAGATCAATACCAGCACAATGAGTAAACCAATTATTCCAAATAGACTTTTAGTCGACATTATCGAGTCTCCCGACGAACTACTGGCTTACTTATTTCAACATCCATTTGCGAACGCTCTACCGTTTCATCATTAGCAGGTGGAGGAATTTGTTTGGTCATTTTATCTAAAGGTAAATACAACATGCTGTTGTTATCTACATCGACCATGACTTTCGAAGATTTGGTCATTACCGATTCAATGGCATCTATATACATGCGTCTGCGAGTAACTTCAGGCGCGCGTTTATATTCCGCTAATAAATTTTCAAAACGAGCCGATTCACCTTCAGCACGGGATACCACTTCAGATTTATAAGCTTCTGCCTCTTCAATTAAACGCTGGGCCTTACCACGTGCTTCAGGAATAATTTGATTCGAATAAGATTCCGCCTGATTTTTCAATCGCGTTTCATCTTCTTTTGCTTTGATGACGTCATCGAAAGCTGCGCGAACTTCTTCGGGCGGTTGCGCCTGCTGAATGTTCACATTAATGATTTGAATACCCGCTTGATAATTATCCAAATAGGTTTGCAAGCGCAATTTTACTTCTGCAGCCATTTTTGCGCGGCCTTCAGATAAAACCTGTTCCAATTCCGTTGAACCCACCACATGACGTAATGCACTGTCAGTCGCGTGTTTTAAACTGGTTTCAGGATCAGACACATTCAATACATAAGCTTTAACATCTGCTACGTTCCATTGAACGGTAATAGGTAATTCAACAATGCTTTCATCCTGTGTGAGCATCAACCCTTTAGAAGGATATTGGCGTTCGCCGGTAACGTTGACTTTAAATACCTGGGTAAATATGGGTGCTGACCAATGCAAGCCTTCGCCCATAGTCTCCTGAAATACACCGAGTTTTAACACCACGGCACGCTCTTTGGCATCTACAGTGTAAATACCAGCAAAGCCGTAAATGAGTGCAATAACCACTGCAACCAGGACAAAAATAACACCAAAGGAGCCGCTGGATGAGCCTCTGTTATTGCCGCTGGAATTACCACCGCCAAACATACCATTCAGCTTGTCTTGCAACTTTTTAAAGGCCTCATCCAAATCCGGCGGGCCATCATTGCCGCGACCGCCCCAAGGGTCTTTGTCTTTCCCCGGTTCATTCCAGGCCATACCAATCTCCAACATGTTTAAGATAATTTCGCTCAGATGTAAGGGCAAACTCTCGGCATTTCAACCAAGAGTTGTGCAATGAAGCTCGGGGCTGACTTTAATCAACCCAGACCAAATCTTCCAGAGTAATTTTTTGTGCGCTTAAAATTCTTAACAAATCGCTTTTGGGAACGCGCAAATTCGCAACACAGACGCCATCATCTCTAAAAGATTCTTCGGATATTGCTTGCTGGGCAAATAGTGCGGCGCGCAAACGCCCATCTTGTGGACTCAACAGCAGTTGTCCGATGACCATTTCAGTACCCAGCAATTCCGAAAGTGCCTGGTCCAGCAATTCACAGCCTAGCCCTGTTTGAGCAGAAAGCCATACCGCAACAGGCTTGCCGGCATCGTCGCGATCAATCCGCTGGCTTACATCAGATAGCAAATCAATTTTATTAAAGATTTTTAATTGCGGCAGGTCGTCAGCGCCAATTTCTT
>CBHTVU010000008.1:0-39987 GCA_966096785.1 uncultured Gammaproteobacteria bacterium
TATTTTTTTACCAATTTATCGCGCGCGATTTCGATGCTGTCGTAAAAAGTTGGGATCATTAGCAATGTGAGAATGGTGGAGGTGATGGTGCCGCCAATGATCGCAACAGCGAGCGGTTGATAGAATTCCCCTCCTTCACCCAAGCCGATTGCGACGGGTAACATGCCTGCAATTAATGCGAAGGTAGTCATTAAAATCGGGCGCAGTCTTGAGCGGCCAGCGAACATTAATGCTTCTTCGCGATTGAATCCTTCTTTCTCTTTTGTGCGTGCACAATCGAGTAAAAGAATTGCATTTTTTGCAACTAATCCCATCAACATAATAATGCCGATAAAACTCATCAAGTTGATGGTGTGACCTGTGGATACGAGCGCAATGACTACACCAATAAGACTTAACGGCAAACTCATCATCACCGGAACAGGTGCGAGGAATGAGCCGAATTGAATTACTAAAATAAAATACATGAGCGCTATACCGGAAATTAGTGCGGTTAGCATAGCGCCGAATAACTCTTGTTGATCGCGCCCGGCACCGCGCAATTCGATACCGTAGCCCGGTGGAAAATCTATACTTTTAGCAAGTGCCATGGCTGCACTGATAACTTCTCCTTGTGGTGCGCCCTCCACATTTGCGGTCACAGTGACTGTACGTTTTCCGTCGGTATGCATGATGCGTGTCGGCGCTTTGTCCATACGAATGTTGGCGATTTGTTCCAGCGGAATTACGCTGTCACTTCCACCGGGAACTAGCGGCAAGCGTGCTAAAGCTGAAACATCGGTGCGATCGTCTGGATGTAAACGCAAGGCTACGTCGCGGGTTTCTCCGGTGGGGTCAACCCAATCGCCTACTTCTATTCCGGCAAAGGCGATACGCAATGCTTGCGCAGCGTCACCAACGGCAATTCCCAAGCTACTTGCCAAGCCGCGATCCAATTCAATTTGTAATTCCGGCATAGGCTCTTGCTCACTCAAGCCGACATCTACCGCGCCTTTAATTTTGCGCAAATTTTCCATATAGGTATCGGTGATCTCCATAAGTTTGCGTGAGTCCTGGCCGTAAAAATTAATGCGCACTGGTTTGTCACCGCCGTTACTGGTGTCGTCCTGCACCGTATATTCCGCACCGACTAGACGATTAACTGATGTGCGCAGTTGCACGGCAATTTCGGCTGCGCTGCGATTGCGATCGCTCGGTCTGCCGATGTCCAAATCAATACGACTGTTGTCTCTGGCGATATCACTGAACACAGATTTTACTTCTTTAATCTGATGCGCTAACTCAGCCGCTTGTTCGGTTTTTATGCGCGCATATTCGAGACTTGCTCCGGAAGGAAGACGTATATCGACAACTAATCTACCGTTGTCAGCGGCGGGTAAAAAACTTGTGCCGCCTTTAAAGGATTGCAACGCGAGAGCGCCGATCAGGCTTAACACCGCGATGATTGCCATGGAGCGCCTGTGGCCTAGAGCCCAGCGGATGACGAGTGTATAGCGGTCGGCTTGATGATCGAACCATGTATTGAAACGCTTAAGCAATGCGCTAAACCCGCGTTTCGGCATGTCCTGGTAGCCTACAGGATCTCCCCAGCGCGATGACAACATAGGATCGAGCGAGAAAGAGACAAATAGCGATACCAATACCGATGCTACTACCGTTAACGCAAAAGGTTTAAACCATTGACCAGGGCCTCCGCCCATAAAAGCAACGGGGATAAATACGGCAACAATTGAAAATGTTGTGGCCATAACGGCAACACCAATTTCTCTAGTTCCCTCACGGGATGCGGTCATGCGATCTTCACCACGCTCCATGTGGCGAACAATATTTTCGCGTACCACTATGGCATCATCGATCAATACACCTATCGCCAGTGAAAGGCCGAGTAGCGTCATAAAATTAAGTGAAAAACCAAACAGCCATACTGCGATAAATGCCGCCAGTACTGAGGTGGGCAAAGCGAGAGCTGTAATTAAGGTTGAACGCCAGGAGTTCAAAAAAGCGTAGACCACAAAAATGGTTAAGCCCGCGCCGAGAATTAGCGATTCAATAACGTTATTTAAACTCGATTCGGCCCACTCACCGCCATCATCAGCGATTTCAATTTGGGTTCCGGGTTTGAGCTGTTTGCGAATTTCATCGAGCTCTTTGCGAACCGCTTTGGAAACGGCAACTGTGCTCGCTTCGCGAGTGCGTATCACGCTGACACCGACAGATGTGTGACCGTTATAGAGGTTGATACCTTCAGGTTGGGCGGTGCCGTCTACCACATCTGCAACATCGCTCAAGCGCAAAACATCATCGCCGTTGCGACGAATAACAATGCGAGAGAATTCTTCCGGTGTTGCCAATCGTCCCAAGAGACGAATGCTGTGATCTTCCAAATCACCTTCTAATTTACCGCCAGGGGCCGTGAGATTTTGATTCTGCAAACTGCGTTGTATTTCAACGACGGACACGTTGTGCATCCGCAATTTTTCGCTGCGTAAAAGTACCGAAAGCTCGCGTTTTAATGCACCGGAAATATTGACAACGGCCACGCCGGGGACACCGCGTAAATGGTCTGCGATATCTTTTTCTGCCAGTATCGACAGCTCAATAGGGCTCTGGCTTGAAGACGAAAGTGATAGCCACATAATCGGCCAGGCATCAGGATCTTGTCGGCGAATAATGGGTTCGCGCATTTCAATCGGCAATTTATAACGCACGCTGGCAATTGCGTTGCGCACTTCATCTGCCGCTTCAATCAAATTTTTATTGAATTCAAATTCGATTCGAAACCAGCCGTTTCCTTCGTTGGCCCACACGCGCATGTCGTGCACACCAGGAATACCGCGCATGGCTTTTTCCAGACGATCCACGATTTCCCGTTCTACTGTTTCAGGCGAGGCACCGGGGTAGGGAATACTGACTTGCAGGATGGGTGGCGCAATGTCCGGGCGCTCGTTAACCCGCAGCTTGCTGAGCGCCATCCAGCCTACTGCCATTAGGCCCAGTGTAAGTACTACGGTGACTATGGGGCGTTTGATACTGAAGTCGGATAGAAACATGATTTATCCTTCCTTTTTATTCAGAGTGGCTGCAGCCGACGCCACTTTTTCCATGCTGACTTTTGCACCGTCGACTAATGCCCCGCGCGGGTGGCGAATAATATGGTCACCCTCAGCTAAGCCAGAATTGATTGCATAATCGCCGGATTTAACATCGCGTTGGCCAAGCGTAATTTCAATTTTATTCAACACGCCATTTTGAACGCGCCACACATAGGCATGATCGCCTTGTTGCACAAGGCTCGATTCGGGAATGCTTAACCCTTGTTTAATATCACTTTGTATCCGCCCCTCGGCAAAGAGTCCTACCGTAAGACTTTCATTCCCATCGAGAGCTACGTGTACACCAACCTGACGGGTGGAAGCATCCGCAACGGGGCTAATCCCCTCGATGCGGCCTTCGAAGGCGCGGTCACGGCTGCCATTAATATAAAAATTCACTAATTGCCCGACGTGAACTTGCAGGATTTGATCGGCAGGCACAAAGCCTTCGAAGCGAATGCTGGTGGGGTCTATCACTTTAAGCAGCGCTTTACCGATTTGCGCGGTGTCGCCATTAGATACTTCTCGCTTGCCCACAATGCCGGCGAAAGGTGCGCGCACTTCAGTACGCGTCAGTTGTTGCGCATCTTGCACCACTCGCGTATGTGCGGCAGCCAGATCGCTTTGCGCACTATTACGACGCAACTCTGCATCCTCTTTCGCCTGGGTAGATACAGCACCGCTGACAGATAATGTTTTTAGGCGATTCAATTGGCGCTCGGCTTGATCAAAACTTTGCTGAGCGGCACGTTCGGCTTCTTGGGCAGACGCCAACGCCTGCCGAAATGCGGTGTCATCCAGACGAACTAACAGATCGCCTTTCTGCACCTTATCGCCATTATCTTTCAAAACCTGCAACACTATTGCAGATACCTCAGCGCGCAAGTCAGCTTGTTTTTTAGCTTGCAGGGAACCTGAAATGATGGGGCCGTGTGCGATACGGCCAGAAGAAATCCGCACCAGATCTTCCTGAACCACAAGAATAGGTAGCTTGGTTTCAGCAGGTTTATCGCTTGTTTTGCCCCCACAACCAGCCAGCACGGCAATTAAACTAAAGGCGATTAATGTTTTCTTTGGCATGACGATTCCTGATAAATATTCCCGAGTTATAAGCAGATGAAAAGTTTAATGTTCAAAAATAGGAGCGTCTGAAGAGTATAAAACACCTCGAAACATTGAATACGAAGAAGCAAATTTAAACTCCAATGTATGCACTTAAGAATTCGAAGGGTGTAATTACTAACTTAGATGGGGCGATTTATTGATTTGGATTCAGGGACTGGAATTTTTTTGTGATGGGGGTATGTGCGATCAAATGATATTCAAAGCGTCCTTGCTTTGAATAGGCGATTAATTACCTGGTGACTTTCAGTTAGCAGCTTTTACCAACGCCTGAATCAGATTCGGATAAGCCTGGGTATTGTTGTTGCGGTTGAATACTCCCAAGCCACCGGCACCTGTAACACCATTGTCCCAGTAAACAGGAACTAGCTGATGCTTTACAGCTGACTGCGAAATATATTCGTTCCAGTAAACTCTATAAGCTTCATGGCCAGATGTGTTGGGTCTGGAAATAACACCATACTCTCCCAAAATAACGCCCACACCTTTATCCACAAAATTGGTTTTCATTTTTTGGAACTGATTGTCCACATAACCTTCATTCGCCCACGTTTCCGTTTTAGTGGAGTCGGTAGCATTTTTGCCCCATTGGGTGATGCTGCTGGCTTCGTTTAAGGTGAAGTTGTAAGGGTCGTAATAATGAACTTCCATCGCCAATTTATTGGCCACTGTATCGGTAGGAATTTTTGCAAAATTCACAGTGTGATCGATATTGGTATTAAAGCCCTGAACGACCAGATGTCGTGTTGCGTTTTTGCCACCCGTTGCACGAACAGCCGTTACGAACGTTTGGTTAAAGCTATTTTGTGCCGTGTAGTATTCAGCCGTGGGTGTGCCGTAATCCCCTTCCACCATCACCTCATTAGTGCCCGCAAACAGCAAGCGGTCATCATAATTTTGAAAACGTGTGGCAATTTGAGTCCACATAATTTTCAGACGATTATTAACGTAACTTTGTTTGGCTGCAGTGGGTTGCATCCATCCACCATCCCAATGGATGTTGATAATCACATACATATCTGCATTTAAAGCGTAGTTAACAACTTCTTCTACACGTGCGCCCCAGCTATTACTGATTACAAAATTATTGGCGTCGGTGAATTGGCTCCAGGCCACCGGAATACGAATTGTTTTAAAGCCAGCCGCTTTTACCGAATTAATTAGTTGCTGCGTTACTACAGGATTTCCCCAGGCAGTTTCACCACCGATAGCATCCAGTGAATTTCCTAGATTCCAACCCACACCCATTTTTTGCGTGAGTTGAACCGACGTCAAACCGTTTGCACTTGATACGCTGGATGATGGTCGCGAAGACGAACTGCTTGCATTGATAGATGATGATTTGCTTGAGGAACTTCTATGACAAATTGATGGAAGCGATGCGCAGTAAGCGTCGCTCCAGGTATCTACAGGGCAATCAGGCCAACTATTACCTTGTGGGCATGAAGGTGATGAGCTCGTTGACCAGCTACTTGATGACCGACTTGTAACGGAGGATGAACTTGGATTTCCACAACCACTCACCACACCAAAGGGCGCAGGTTGGGATGCGCAGGTGGAATTAGATATACAACTTTTGTCATTCTCATAACCCCAGCCAGACGAAGTTTTCACACACAAGGGATAGCTATTACCGTACCAATTGCATTTGCTCCCGGCAGTACACGCGGAGCTGGTTGCGCTCGATGTTGTTTTTGAGCTGGATGTTGCTTTTGAACTTGAAGTAGCCGCGATGCTCGAGGAGCTTTTTGAACTAGTCACTGCAGAACTACTGGTTACCAGTGTAGAGCACACAGACCCAGTAATAGTTGGTTTTTCTGCTGTTCCACCATTGGTTTCGCCCTGCACACCGAAGCTAACACTTTGTCCAGGTTGAATCGTTTTATTCCAATCCATTGCGGTTGCGCTGTATGGATTGCTTCCGCTCACCGTTGCATTCCAGGAAGCGGTAATTTTGTTGCTGGTATATTGCCATCCGACGGTCCAGCCGTTGATAGTTGTAGAAGTATTATTATTCATTGTAATTAAAGCCTGGAATCCGCTACCCCAGCTATTAGAGACCGCGTAAGTACAAACGGCAGCATTTGTAGTGGATACAAACCCCAGGCTTAGAGCTGCTAGCCCAAGCAGTTTTCGTATAAAAGATTTCATTTCAGGTTCTCCTGTCGTTATTAGTAAGTGGGTTCACCACTCGTTAATGACCTCCCCTCAAGTCATCACATGTTCCGAAACATCACATTTTAACGAGCGCAAACATTTACTTCAGGTGTCATAAGCAACACGCGTGAATGAAGCGCAATTAAATATGAATTACCGTCTACGTTTTGAAGATTAAAGCGACGAGGGTATAGCTGCCGATAACGAAATATTTACAACATTTATTTTTATATTGAACGATGAATTTTTTAAAACAGATTTTTCAAGAATATTTAGATTTTTTGAAATGTCCTTTAGTAAAAATATCTTATAGGTTATTGGCTATGGCGGCCAGTTAAATCAACTAATTACTTGATAAGATGTGACATGCAAACACGGTAAAAATAACTTGGAAATGATTTTGGCGACAAATATCGATTGATGTTTTTTGTCTGTGAAATTGAATGATGTTTGCAGGTGCTGCATTAAATTAATTTAATGAGTGTCATGAAAAATATTATTGAGCTTATTTCTGGAATAAATGTAAAAAAAGATGCTGTAACGTACTTACAAAAACTAATTTTCCTGCCCATCAATCCAGCTACGAATTACGCAATTTTGATCATCCAATAAAACCATGCTCGCGACGTAACCGGGTTTGATTGCGCCTAAACGTTTTTCTCCCATCATTGCAGCAGGGTAGCTGCTCGCCATACGAATTGCTTCGTCCAAGGTAATATCCAAAAAATACATTGCATTGGTAACAGCGGAAATCATAGTCAAATCAGAACCTGCCAGTGTGCCTGTAGCTGTCGTTAATTTGCCATTTTCGCAATGAATCATTTCACCATTAAGCATAAAATTTTTATTGAGGGCTCCTACGCTCGGCATGGCATCGGTGACTAAAATTACTTTTCCATTTGCTTTAGCTTGGTAAGCAATTTTTAAGCTCGCAGGGTGAACATGAAACCCATCCGCGATTATTCCGCACCACGAATTTTTATCTTCAAGTGCAGCACCTACCATACCCGGTTCGCGGCTGGTGAATGGCGTCATAGCATTGAACAGATGAGTGAAGCTACTGACCCCTGCAGCCAATGCAATTTTTGTTTGTTCGTAGGTCGCAGCACTATGACCAGCAGCCACAATGACACCTGCGTTAACTAAACGTTTAATCATTTCTGGTGTTGTTAATTCTGGAGCAATGGTGATTAACGTTTTCCCAAGGTTTAGTGACGTTAACAAATTAAATGCAGTTTCATCGATAAATTTAAATTTCGATGCGTCGTGCACGCCTTTGCGTTCCGGATTTAAAAATGGGCCCTCCAAATGAATTCCTAAAACACCTGGTACCTTTTCTTTTATAGCTTGTTCCACTGCGGTGATTGCAGCTTGCATGACGTTGAGATCATCGCTGATCAAGGTCGGATAAAAGCCGGTCGTACCAAACGCACGATGTGCCCTGCTCATTGTGCGTAGCGTTGCGAGCGTGGGTGCGTCATTAAATAAAATTCCGCCGCCGCCATTCACTTGTGTATCTATAAATCCGGGAACTAAACGCTGTTGTTGTAAATCAATTGTGTTGGTTATTGATATTGGTAAATCCTGTGCCGGGCATAGAGCGGCAATTTTGTCCTTATCAATGACAAGAGCGTGGTTTGCAAGCCAATGTTCACCAGTAAACACAATCCCGTTAACAAGCGCTGTGGCCATTAAATATCTCCGTCACCATGTGTGAATAAAAATGTGGATGTTGGGATTGTAACCGTTGAAATAAATAATTCGTTACTCGCACCATAAATTTCAGTTCTAACGCTTACAAATTTCGAGAGTTTTGGACGTTAAATTGCATAAGTATTAATTTGTAAAAACTAATGTAAATCCAACTTGCCTAGGCTAGACTCTAAATAATCTTGACATATTTCGCAGTAAAAATGAGGTCTGGATCATGTTATGCATTAAAAATATAAAATTAACGTTTTTATTATGTTCCCTTTTTATTGTTTTCCCCGCACATGCCCAACCAACATTGGAAAAATTGTGGTTAACGGAAGGGCTGAGTGTGCCCGAATCTGTGTTGGTTTATCGAAGCGGAAGAACAAATTTGCTCTTTGTATCCCAAATTGATGGTGACCCAAGCGCAACGGATGGCAAAGGTGGTATTGCCAAAATGAATTTTGACGGCGAAATCACGGATAAAAACTGGGTTACTGGATTAAACGCACCAAAGGGAATGGCTGCTTTTGACAGCAAACTCTATGTATCCGATATTAATGAGCTCGTTATTATCAACATAAAATCCGGCGCGATTGAAAAGAAAGTTATGATTCCCGGTGCGCAATTTTTAAATGATGTCACTGTGGATACCAAAGGTGTTATTTATATTTCAGATACCAAAACCGGAAAAGTCCATCGTTACCAAAATGACTCGCTCGATGATTACGTTACCAAGCTGGAAAACGCCAACGGTCTTAAAACAGTTGGGACTCATGTTATTGTCGGTGCCGGAACACATCTGTATCTGATCGATAAAAGTAAAAATAAGTTGGAGGTGGCCAAAGGTTTTGCGCAAGCAATTGATGGTGTTGAGTCCGCATCCAACGGTGCCTTTCTGGTTTCTTGTTGGCCAGGTTTAATTTATTACGTGTATCTTGATGGAAAATTCGATTTATTATTAGATAGCCAAAATGAGGGAATTAACACGGCAGATATCGCCTACGACGAAACCACTAAAACATTATTCGTTCCCAATTTTTCCAAAGACTCTGTTACTGCTTATAAAGTGAGTGGTAATTAATAAACAGCCACATTTATGTTGATAGGAAAAAATGTAGCTGTTTAGCTGAAATGTTCTACATCATGAGTGTGTTTTAAATACAGCGAATTGAGTTAGTCCTTTTTTTGATTGAATGTTTCCAGCTGTTGTGGCGAAGCAGGGGTTTGATACTTGCTTTTCCATTCTTCATAAGTCATCCCGTATACGCGCTCGCGTGCATTTTCGTAATCCACAGAAATATTTTTCTCTTCCGCTGCTGCTAGATACCATTTACTTAAACAGTTGCGGCAAAAACCTGCCAAATTCATTAGATCGATATTTTGTACATCTGTACGGGAATTTAAATGTGCAACCAATCGCCTGAATACAGCTGCTTCAAGTTGTGTTTGGGTATCGTCATTGAGTGCAGTAATCTTTGTTGTCTCTTTCATAAACTTCTTCGCTTTTTAATGATTCTTAAATAACCCGTGATGGAATTCAGGGGAGGGTGCCTCGTACTATAAAATTTATTGCAAATAAAATCTCTAATCCGCAATTGAATAAACTTTTTCCAGCTTGAATTGGCGAAGAAATGTACAAAAAATGCCGTGATTTTTGTTGTATTTGGCGCCAGTTTGGCCAGTCAGGTTTTTTGCCTTGAACCTCAAGCGATACAACCTATACTCAAAGCAAACTACGCGCTAAGAAGACGGGTCAGGGGAGTTTTGCGTGAATATTATTCTCGGCATTATTGTTATATTCGGTGCTGTTTTGGGAGGCTTCGTCCTTGCTGGCGGCAAGGCTATGGCGCTCTTTCAGCCTACCGAAGTGTTGATTATTTGTGGTGCATCCCTGGGCGCCATGATTATTGGTAATCCGCTGGCGGTGACTATAGGTGTTGTTAAATCGGCTGGCGCGTTAATGACACCGTCCAAATATAAGAAGCAACTTTATCTCGATTTACTGACCTTGCTTTACGACATATTCAACAAAACTCGCCGTGAAGGTTTGATGGCAATTGAAGGCGATATAGAGGAACCTGAAAGCAGCCCCATATTTTCGAATTACCCTCTGATACTTAAAGATCATCATGCGGTTGAGTTCATCTGCGATTACTTACGCATTATGGTAGCGGGCAATATGGCTCCGCATGAATTGGAAGCGTTAATTGACCAGGAGCTTGAAGGTCATCATCAGGAACAAGCGTTAATTCCCAGCGCGATTACAGGCGCAGCAGATGGCTTACCAGGTTTCGGTATTGTTGCAGCGGTGCTAGGTATTGTAATTACCATGGGTAGCCTTGGTGGTCCGCCGGATGTATTAGGTCACCACGTCGCTGCAGCTTTGGTGGGAACCCTGTTAGGTATTTTATTTGCCTATGGTTTCATCGGTCCCTTTGGTATGTATTTAAGCCACAAAAATCGCGATGAAGCGCATTTCTACAGTTGCATAAAAGCCTGCCTGGTTGCCTCCATGAATGGTGTGCCCCCGCAAATTGCGGTGGAGTTTGGGCGCAAGGTTTTGTACCACAGTGTTCGCCCAAGCTTTAAAGAGTTGGAAGAACAATATCGTGCGAAAAGATAAGGCTGACTGAGTATGGAGAAGGGCACCCAGTCAATCATCATCGTTAAAAAGAAAGGGCACGGTCACGGGCACCACGGCGGTGGTTGGAAAGTTGCCCTGGCCGACTTTATGACGGCGATGATGGCATTTTTCATGTTGATGTGGCTGCTGGGTAGTACTTCAAAAGAAGAGCAGAAAGCAATTTCCGGTTATTTCAATGATCCCGGCAGTGAATACGCAATAGGCGAGGGCGGCTCGAATCCCGGGCTTATCAATGCCGAACAACCGCAAGTAGAATCCCATTCTGAAGACCCTCAAACAGAAGAAAAAAGTGATAAGGATAATTCCGAACAAAATACTCAAACGCAAAATGCTGAACAAATTTCTGAAGCGAAATTAAAAAAAGAAATGGAGCGTATCGAAAAAGAACAGCTTGAGAAGTTGCAAGAGCAAGTGCAGGAAGAAATAAATAAAGACCCCATTTTCCAACAGGTAAAAGACCAGATTTTAATCGACTTAACCGCACTGGGTTTGCGAATTCAAATTGTGGATAAAGATCAGCGCCCTGGTTTCGATGTGGGCAGCGCGCGCATGAAACCTTACATTGAAGACGTATTAAATTCATTAGCGCCACTACTCGACAAGGTGCAAAACAAAATCAGTGTAACGGGTCATACGGACTCAACCTCTTACGGTGCAGGAGCAACATATACCAACTGGGAGCTCTCAGCTGATCGCGCTAATTCGGCTCGCCGTGCGCTTCTACAAGGTGGTTTCCCTGAAGGCAAAGTCGTTACAGTACAAGGAATGGGATCGGCTGCTCCGCTGGTGGCGGATAAACCGGACGCACCTATTAATCGTCGTATTGCAATCATTGTTCTGAAAAAAGCAGTTGCGGATGCCCTCAGTAACGGCGGCACAGGTTTAAATTCTAATGATTTGATTCATTCGACCGACGGTGAGAACGAACCCAAACCCCATATAATGACGCAAAAAGAAATTGACGCGGCGATTGATGCGGCGCGTTGACTAATTCGGTTTTACACAACGCCACGTTCTTGCGTTGAAGTGGCGCACCTCGCTTTCATTCTCTTCGCATTAACGCAGCAAAGCCCGACTAGGCTATAATCGCCGCCCTTTATCAAAACTGAAACCAATTTCAGAACTGAAGCCAATTTCGACTTACCAAGCAGAACATCATGATTAATGTTAAAACCGAACTCGCCAAGCGCCGCACTTTCGCCATTATTTCTCACCCGGATGCGGGTAAAACCACCGTTACTGAAAAGTTATTGCTGTGGGGAAATGCAATTCAATTAGCGGGTTCCGTAAAAGGTAAGCGTGGGCCGCATGCCAAATCTGACTGGATGACCATGGAGCAAGAACGTGGAATTTCGGTGACTTCGTCGGTCATGCAATTTCCTTACAAAGGTCGTGTTGTTAATCTGCTGGACACCCCCGGTCACGAAGATTTCTCGGAAGATACTTATCGTACTTTAACGGCAGTCGATTCTGTTTTGATGATGATCGACGGCGCGAAAGGTGTAGAAGACCGCACGATAAAATTAATGGAAGTGTGTCGCTTGCGTGACACGCCGATTTTAACTTTCATCAATAAAATGGATCGTGAAAGTCGCGACACGGTTGAATTGCTCGATGAAATTGAAAGCGTATTAAAAATTACGGCTGCACCGATTAACTGGCCTTTGGGAAGCGGTAAAGAATTTATTGGTGTTTATAATTTTTACACCGACATTATTCACGTCTACCAACATGGCCAAGGCCACACAATTCCCGATGATATTCAAATAAAAGGTTTGAACAGCGATGAAGCAACAAAATTGCTTGGTAGCTACGCGGAAGATATTCGTGAAGAAATTGATTTTGTGCGCGGAGCAACGAATCAATTTAATTTGGAAGAATATTTAGCAGGCCGTATGACGCCCGTATTTTTCGGTACTGCGTTGGGTAATTTTGGTGTACGTGAAATGCTGGACGGTTTCGTAGAGTGGGCGCCTACACCGCGTAGTCGTGCAGCTAAAGAGCGTGTGGTTGAAGCGAGCGAAGAAAAGTTCAGCGGTTTTATTTTTAAAATCCAGGCCAACATGGACCCTAAACATCGCGATCGAATTGCATTTATGCGTGTTTGCTCTGGTGTGTATCAACAGGGCATGAAAATGAAGCATGTTCGAATCGGTAAGGAAGTCAAAATTGCGGATGCAGTGACTTTTATGGCGGGCGACCGCAGCGCGGTAGAAGAGGCATTGGCTGGCGATATTATTGGCCTGCATAATCACGGCACCATTCAGATTGGTGACACTTTTACCGAAGGCGAAGAATTAAAATTTACCGGTATTCCGCATTTTGCTCCTGAACTTTTTCGCCGTATTCGGTTGAAAGACCCGTTAAAAATGAAGCAGCTGCAAAAAGGGTTGCAGCAATTATCTGAAGAAGGGTCAACGCAAGTTTTCTTTCCCGTTAATAACAACGATATTGTCGTGGGTGCTGTGGGTGTGCTGCAGTTTGAAGTGGTGGCTTATCGTTTGAAGGACGAATACAAAGTTGAAGCTGTTTACGAGCCTGTCAATGTAACCACGGCGCGCTGGTGCGATTGCGATGATCCTAAAAAACTTGAAGAATTTAAGCGTAAATGTACGGAAAACCTTGCGCTCGATGGGGGAGGTCATTTAACGTATTTGGCGCCATCGCGTGTTAATTTATCCTTAACGCAAGAGCGTCATCCGGACGTAGTTTTCAGGGCAACGCGTGAGCATTAATCCATAAAGAGTGGCGCTTATTAAGCGCTGATCCAGACCTAAATGCCCTCTGCCCTGGCAGAGCTATTTGAGGCCAAGGCATGACTACAAATAATAACGACCTGGTCTGGGATCTTGATGCCTTTAATCAGCGCCAGCGAGCCATAGATTTTGTGATGGGATTTGAAAATAAGATTTGTGTGTTTTCCAATTCTGTTGAACAGTTGTACACCAATTACAATATATTTTTTCCACGCGAAGAAGCGCGAAAGCTCGTGATATTGCCTAATCCTTATGCTCCTCACGATACATTCAACGGTATTCCTGAGAATGCAGTGACCGCTACGGGAATGGAAATCATCCCTCAAATGTTCAAGGAAAAGCTAACGCTTTTTTTACGCATTCCATTTAAAAGCGGTGCTGTGAAAGTTCGTACCGTACCTTTGCAAATGGGGCTGCGCATAGTGCAACAACAATGTCCTCCCGAGCGTCCCTTTTTACCTGTGCTTATGAAGGGCGACTTGCGAGAGCTTGATGCTTCAATTCCCTGTTTGCATTTGCATCGTATTCATGTGAACCGTTTGAGTTCACACTCGACTCTGGAAAGAAACGATATTGAAAAAGTTATTCAAAAGCGATTAGCAGATTTAGCCAAGCTGTAATTTGGCAAATGATATAGCAATAAAAAAAGCCACAAGTGTGGCTTTTTTTATGTAGAGCAAAAATTGAAAATTAATTTTGCAGCGTAAATTTAAGCGGAGCAGTAAATTCAAATGTAGCACCGGAAATTGCATCTGGAAGTGCAGAGAAGGGGCCAGACTTATTCACTGCATCCATGGCCGCGTCATTTAGAGATTCAACAGTGGACGCTTGTGCGATAGATGCCTTGAGTACATTGCCTTGGCGATCAATGACAACAGCAATACGGACACTGCCTGTTTGATTGCGTTCAAGTGCTTTTTTGGGATAACGCACATTGCCATAAATTCTTTTCAATTGGTCAGACACGTAAAACTGGCGAGCCAAAAGAGTTTGCGCAGTTAACGCGGGTTTCTCGTCGTCATCGTCAGCACTAGGTGCAGCTGCGGCAGCCGCTGCTGCTGCTTTTTGCGCTGCAAGTTTTGCAGCTTCGGCTTTAGCTTGCTCCGCCTTTTGCGCAGCCAATTTGGCAGCGTTATCAACTGATGAAGATTGAGCACTGGAGGCTTTCGCTGCAGCGGCAAGAGCAGCGGCTTCTTTAGCTTCTTTCTCCGCTGCTAATTCTGCTGGAGATTTGAGTTTACTCCAGGTTCCAACTTCAGCAATGCGCGCTGCACTCGGTTTGATTTTATCAAAACGGCTTTTAAGTTCCGCACTTACTTTGCCATTTTTCAAAATGTCATCTTTATAATCAGACGAGAGAGGTACTTTACCTATCCAGGTCCTTAACAGCATGCTGAAAAATTTATCACTTGCGATATTTCCAAGAAATACATCGTTAATACTAATGTTTACACCTTTCCCGGGCTCGTAAACAAAGGCTACTTCGTCATTGTTTGAAAATCTGCCCTTAAATAACGCGTCGAACTTCACCATGTTATCGGCTTGTTCTGTGAGGAGTGTAGGCGAGTTATTAATTGCCATGCCTTCAATCCACCAACGGCTAAATCTTCTGGTGGTTATACCTTCAGGCGCAATAATTTTTAACTCCATGCGCATTGGCTGATTGCTGGACAATAATTTATCAGGGTTATCGCTCAAGGTGGTGGCATAGAGTGCACCAATGAATTGCTCTTTTCCAAGATCAATGTGCACTGCCATACCGTTCAATTGTGGCTCAGCAAAACTCAGCAAGCTTATGCTGGCGAGTAAAAAGCTTATACAAAGCTTGGTTATCAATTTTAGGCGCATGGCATAAATACTCTCATTCTGTATACATAGGTTGGCGAAAATGTGCTGTTAAAATCCGTTTAAACGCATGTCCCAGATGTCAGAATTATAATATATAAACTGAATATGGGGTGTATTCTCCATTGTATAAACTGCGCCGATGACAAAAGCCCGTTTTTAGAGTATAGAGCAAAATTAATTATTGGATTTGATATCTAGCTATTTACCAGCTAGTTTTCTGTAAGAATAACATTACTTTCTCACTACTATATTCTGTAAGTAGGCTCCGATATGGAAATAAAACTGCTGTCCAAACTGTCTCGCGATTATGTAGAGCAGCTGTTATCCGGTATCCCGTTTTTTAAGTTGGTAAAGCAACAGGATGCCTGGCAGTTTGAGTTGTTGCTGCAGTCTTCACGCATAATTACTTACACTCCCGGTGAAATAATACTTCAGCGTGGTGATTCAGATCAGTCGTTATTCTTCTTACTCAAAGGCCGTTTAGCGGTATATGTGACTGATCCGCTCAAAGGCGAGTTGGTCAATTACGTGACGCCGGGAGAAGTATTTGGAGATTTGGCGCAGCTGATGGGGCAACCGCGTACAGCAACTGTACTGGCTGAGCCGAGTTGTCGAGAGTCCATTGTTTTGGCAACCGATGCTTCAATTTTTGTTGATATTAATTCTACACGTCCTATAACCGTTCAAACCAAATTGGCCTACTATCGAAATACAGTCCACAACCTGCGCTGGAAACTGGAGGTATATCGCTCACAGCATTTGCAGCATCCACTTGCTAATAAGCATCGCCTGGTAAAACTCTATACTGGTGTAAAAGACACACATGAAGAATTGCGTGCGCTCTATGAGCAAGCACAGTCACTGGCGAGCCTATTGCTAGAATGGAATCGAGAGTTCGGTGCATTGACCGAAGAGTCTACCCCTCCTGATGATATGTTTGAGTTGTAAAATTCTTTTCACAAATTTTTTGTCATTGAATTCACTTATTCGCTTAAATAAGCGGATGCAACTACAATTAATGGGAATTTATTTTTCATTTACTATTTCTATTGGTTAATTACCCCATGAAATTTGAAGACATGAAATTGATATACGGTTATCCATTGCAATTGCAGACCAGCAATAGCGCGGGACAACCGGAAAGATTCTCTTGCCGACTCATAGGTTGTTTGCCAGGCAGAAGTATTTTGCTGTCAGTACCTAAACTCGCTGGAAAGCTGGCACGTTTCCGTTCTGGTCAAAAAGTTGTAGCGCGATTAATGGTGGATAACGGAATAGGTATATTTGTGAGTGTTGTTGAAGCTCAAACAGCTGATCCGTATCCGATCCTTCATATTAGCTATCCCGACAATGTAAGTTTTAAAGGTATTCGTGGTGCGACGCGCGTTGCAATTGACGAGCCTATTCAAGTTCGTAATTTAACTATTGCAGACAGTGAAGAAGTGATTGTAGGTAGTGTGGTGGATGTTAGTGTGACCGGGGCGCGAATTGAAGTTGAATCTGCGGTGGGTGAAATCGGCAATAAAATTCAAGTCACCATGAGAGTTGGAGTGGCTAATATAATTCGAGATTTAATATTGGAAGGTATCATTCGGTCACGTGGTGATGTGGATCCACAATACACCGACAGTGCAGTTGCTTACGGTATTGAGTTTATCGAGCCTGAAGAAGATAGAAGATTGCTTCTCTACGCGTATGTCTACGCTCAAATAGGTAGTGAAGAAGTTATAGGTAATTAATCGTATAGACGCACTAGAGAATTGAGGTGTTATTTCCGTAGAAATGATGTAATTCAGACAATAAAAAAGGATGCCCAAAGGCATCCTTTTTTATTTCTCCACAATTAACCCTGAAAAATCAATTAATTTAGTCAGGTTAAATATGGATTAAGCAGCTGGAGATGCTGCAACTGCTGCTTTTGGTTTACGTCCACGCTTTGAGGCTGAAGCTTTTTTGGCAGCTGGAGCTTTTTTAGCTACTGCTTTTTTAGCTGCTGGAGCTTTCTTTACTGCGGCTTTTTTAGCTGCTGGAGCTTTCTTTACTGCGGCTTTTTTAGCTGCTGGAGCTTTTTTTGCGGCTGGAGCTTTTTTAGCTACGGCTTTTTTAGCTGGTTTAGCTGCTGCCTTTTTAGCGGCTGCGGCATTTTTCTTAGCAACTGCTTTAGCTTTGGCTGCACTTTTCTTGGCGGCTGCTTTAGCGCGTAAAGAAGCTTTTTTGTCAGCAGCTTTCTTTTTAGCAGCAGCTTTTTTAGCGGCAGCTTTAGCTTTCAGGGCACGCTTCTTATCAGCAGCTTTAGCTTTTACAGCAGCTTTCTTGGCAGCCAGTTTAGCTTTTACAGCAGCTTTCTTCGCAGCAACTTTGTTTTTAGCAGCAGATTTTTTCTCAGCAGCTTTCAAGCGCTTGGCAACAGCACCTTCCGCTTTTGCTACAGCTTTATCATGAGCAGCAGCTAATTTGTTAGCAGCTTTAATAGCAGCTACTTCTTTCTTAGCGTTAGCAACTGCAGCTTTTGCCGCATTAGCAACTTTCTTCGCAGCAGCTACTTCAGCTTTAGCGGCGCTAACTTGTTTTGCAGAACCAGGAGTTTTCTTTTTACCAGCAGCAGCAACTTTGCCTTGTGCAGCTTTAAGAGCAGCAGCAGCTTTTGCAGCTTCTTTCACTAAACCAGCGATTGATTTTTGAGCATCAGCAGCGTGAGCAGCGCGCGCTTTTGCCAATTGTGATTTTAGGGCAGCGAGTTGTTGTTCTAAACCCGCAACTGGATTAACGGCAGTTTGTTTACGTGCAGCCATGGTGTGCTTCCTGTAAGTATTCGATTAGACGAAAAATGGATAAAAAGATACAACATGTATAAGTTAAAACTTTATTGAAAAATTTCAAGTTTTTTAATGCGTTTTTTGTGAAAAAATGCATTTTTTTTGCAAAAAAGTCGAAAATAAACCGTATTAGAGTTTTTAAAAGCGTTTTTTTTTGATTTTTGCAGTCTTCAAGATATTCAAAAATTAATTTTTAACTTTATTTTTTTGTCTCTCATTCACCTGAATTGGGTCCATTTAAAACTTTAAATTGGCTCTTCGCATTTTATAAAACGACCAATCAAAGTCTTTTTTAGTCCTCCAACGCGATGTTTTAAATTTTAAAAAATCATTTTATGGACCTCTTAATGCTCCTCTTGGTGTGACCTAAGGAACTTTAGAAGGGTCTTATTTCGTTTGCGTCATTATTTTTTTTGGACTCGTTTTCTGTTTTTAATTTTTATTTTAGAAAACACTCAAGCGTTTATATTGATAGTTTTATTGTATGCATATACAGTACTGGTAATCATTAAAGAAATTTTTTGGATTAATTCGACGTGAAAAAAATCATTCACTGCGATGCAGATTGTTTTTTTGCTGCGGTTGAGATGCGTGATGATCCTTCATTGCGCTCTCGACCAATAGCGGTCGGTGGCAATTCAGAACAACGCGGTGTTATCTCCACATGTAATTACGAAGCGCGCGCTTTCGGCGTTCGCTCTGCTATGTCTTCGGCAATGGCGAAAAAACTGTGCCCTGATTTACTCATACTTCCTCATCGTATGGATGCTTACAAAGAAGCTTCCGTGCAGATGCGTCATATTTTTTATGGATACACTGAATTAGTTGAACCATTATCCCTTGATGAAGCTTTCCTGGATGTAACTCATAGCGAATATTACGGTGGCAGTGCAACACGTATCGCTGAGCAAATCAGACAGCGTGTATATGACGAGTTGAAGTTAACCGTTTCAGCAGGAGTGGCTCCAAATAAGTTTTTAGCGAAGATAGCCAGTGATTGGAACAAGCCTAATGGTTTGTTTGTAATACCTCCGCACGCCGTCGATAAGTTTGTACTGCAATTACCCGTGAATAAAATTTTTGGTGTAGGAAAGGCAACTGCCGCCCGATTGGCTGACGTAAATATAAGAACCTGCGCTGATTTACGACGCTTTAGTATCTTTGAGTTAAAGCAGCGCTTTGGACAGTTGGGTTTGCGTTTATTTGAATTGTGTCGTGGTATTGATGAGCGCGAAGTAAAAGCATCGAGACGTCGTAAATCCCTAAGTGTTGAAAATACCTTTCCACAGGATTTACCCGGTATAACTAGCTGTTTAAGTCATTTACCGGAATTACTGCAGCAGCTAGCAAGCCGCCTGCGAAGGTTGGACGACAGTTATTTAATGGTGAAAATTTTCGTTAAAATTAAGTTTGCTGATTTTAGTCAGACAACCATAGAGCGCAGCGGTTCATTGTTAGTGGTATCTGAATTTCAGCAATTGTGTTGTGACGCTTATGCACGCAAAGAAATGCCAGTAAGGTTGTTGGGGGTAGGCGTGCGCTTTGTAGATTTGCGTGAGGACCAACCCTTTTATCAATTGGACTTGTTTGAGTAGTAATTAGGAGAAGGTGAGTTGATGGAAGTTGACTACACATCCTTGTGAGCTAGCGGCTCAATTGAATTGAAAGTTTGCCCGTTAACTAAATTGAATCATAAGTATGACGGACATGAACGGGTGTCTGGTAATGCCTTTCTCGATTTGCGCTGAAGTGATCATGCAGTGTGTTTTCCATAAGTTTGGAAAACTCGGGTTGCTTTATACAAATTAAGTGGCGATGGTCACCGGCCTCCATATAGATAACATCATTTTCTTTTAGTTCTTCATCCCATATAACGTCTAGCCCATAAGCTTTACCCAAAATGGGTACCGCTCCGGCTTCACAATCTTTAAAAAATTGTATTAATTCGTCTTCGTCAACCAGATGCATGTGCCGATCAAATATCTGGTTTAAGGTATGGCGTAAAATTTTGTGGCTGGATGGAAGCACGCAGAGCGTGTAGTGAAAATCTTCGTCGCGCAGTAAAACACCTTTCGCAAGACAACGATTATCTATTTTTGCGACACGTGCGGTATTGAACGAACCTTCGGCGTAGGCATGTTCAATTAGCGAATATTCAATCTGGTTGCTTTGTAAATATTTTTCTATATTTCTAGCGACACCCATATATACACTCCAAAAAGTGATCATTAGCAATTACGGAGGTGTTAACAAAAGTCCGAAGGCCTTTGTTCTTAAAGTATAAGAATGGTTTTGACATGGCGTTGGAAAGTTTTTTACGCATATTGTCAAGAAATAGATTTTTTGGTTATCAGCAGAGGCTTGGGCATTATGATTGGCGGAAAAAGTAACGATTCGTTGATTAACACGAGCAGAAGCAGGGAGTAGTTTTCCTATCTAAAAACCTTTCTGAAAAAAAAGGCCCAGCAGTGAAATCATTGCGGGGCCTTTTTTAACAAATTTTTAATTACGAATTAGTGGCAAGCGCTTGTCTTACTGATGCTAACTTTACACAAGTTACAAAGACCTTCATGGCTTCAACAACTTCGGGCACTGTAGGAACCGAAGGTGCAATACGAATATTGCGATCTTCAGGATCTTTGCCATAGGGGTAGGTCGCACCGGCAGGTGTCAATTTCACACCGGCTTCAGCGGCCAGGCGAACAGTTTCTTTCGCACAGTTTTTACGGGTATCAAATGATACGAAATAACCACCCACTGGTTTTTCCCATGATCCTAAATCCGTGCCTTCAAAAGCTTCTGATAATGCCGACAGTACAGCTTCAAAACGTGGGTTCAATAATTCTGCATGCTTTTTCATATGAGCAAGGAGTGCAGAACGATCCGGCAAAAAGCGCGTGTGACGAATCTGGTTAACTTTATCCGGTCCTATAGTCTGCGAACCCAAGGCTTTTTTGAAACCTGCCAGGTTGGCAGCACTGGCTGCAACAAACGCAACGCCTGCACCCGCCTGGGTGATTTTTGACGTGGACGCAAATTGAATAACAGAATCTTCAGTCCCATTGCGACGCGTTGCTTCAAGGATGCTAGCGAGCTGTGGTGCCTTATCGATCAGGTCATGCACGGAATAGGCGTTGTCCCAGAATACACGGAAGTTGGCGCTGGCTATTTTGCCCAATTTGGCAATGCGCTCGACCGTCTCGTCGCTATATACGACACCGGTAGGGTTGGAATACTTGGGCACGCACCAGAGACCTTTAATACTTTTATCGGCTTTGATCGCGGCTTCAACGGCATCCATGTTAGGGCCAGTAGATGTCATAGGAACAGTTTGCATTTTGATGCCCAACTGCTCGCAAATGGTGAAGTGACGATCATAGCCTGGAACCGGGCACAAGAATTTCACCTCGCCTTCATTTTTCCATGCGCTGGTAGCGTCTTTCAGGCCAAACAGGTGCGCAGTCACGGCAACCTGGAACATCAGGGTCAGACTGCTGCTCCCGCCCACAAGAACATTAGCTGCATCAACGCCTATGATGTTTGCGCCTAATTGTTTGGCTTCCGGTAAACCATCAAGCCCGCCGTAATTGCGTGTATCTGTACCATCAGCGGCGATGTAATTGCCCTTCAAAATACCATCAAGCGCATCGGACAGATCCAACTGATCGGCCGATGGTTTTCCGCGTGTTAAATCGAGATTCAATTTTTTGCTAAGGATGGTCTGATATTCAGCGGCCAGTTGACTTTCCAATTGACGCAATTGCGTTTGATCTGGTTGCACAGTGATTTACCTCTGGTAGCGGTTGTTCGTAAATAAAAAAACGGCGCGCAGTATAACCGCTAGCCAATAGCAAGTTATAGTCTTGAGTTAGAGCTCTATTAAAAAACTAGCGGCTTGCAACAATTAAGGGTGGAACGGGGCAGTCGAGTGCGTCTGCGATGGCGCGAAATAATTCCGCTTCAACCAGACTGACATGTTGATCTGCCAATACACATTGGCTCATGGCTTTTAGCAGTTTGGGTTTTTGTAGTGGCTTTACACAATTCAAACGTGTGACTGCTAAATCCAAATCCATCATGGTGTATTCAGATTCGCTCATAAGTGTAGCAGTACTGAAACCCATAATAAGTTTGCCGGATTCAAACGCAGTTTCTGCTGAATCAACCGATTCTGTTCCTGCGTTTGCAATGACCGATAAAAGCACGCGAGCTTCATGCTCTAATTGATCCAGATCCATCAGTCGTGTGGAAGATTTTTTTATTTCCAGATTATGAGTAAGTATTCGAAAGAACGACCACTCCATTAAATCTATACGCCCGTCAGCACGAATGAGACCCGTCATAGCTGTTTTAAAAAGTTGATATTGCGGTGGCGATAAACTTTTAAGTGCAGGCAAACTCAGCTCAACGAGTGGCAAGCGCAATTGCGGCTCTAATAAAGAAGCTTGTAAAGCCACCGTTTTGAGTAACGTTAATTGTTGATCGGAAAAAAGTTTGCCCAAGATTTGCCATTGATTAGTTTGCTGGTTGGAATTTTTATCCAGCAATAAACCAAGCATAAGCGCTTGTGCCTCCCAAGGGTTGTGCGCCGCTTGACGAATTTCATCGCTAATCTTGTTAAGCGTTTGCTGAGCATAAGCAAGATGTGATTCATTTGGTGTGCCTATAGATTGCAACACCTGATCTACACTTGTAGCAAACTCCATGGCTGTTTTAGGAGATGTGAATTCAATAGGTGAGTCATCCGAAAGTCTTCCTTCTTCTATATAGCTATTTTCGGGTTCTTCATAAACCTTAATCTGGCTGAAGCTACCGTCCCAACGCGGATCAATTCTTTTAATGCGGTCACCTAAAGGAGGATGTGTAGCCATAGCGCTAAACAAGCTGCTGGTGCCTTCACCAAAAAACATATGACTGAATTCAGATGCATTGGCCGCGTCCATTTGCGAGCCGCCCACATAGCCGCCCAATTTTTTTAACGCGCCGCCAATACCGTCCGGGTTGCGAGTAAATTTTACGGCGGAAGCATCAGCTAAAAATTCTCGTTGGCGACTCACCGCTGCTTTGATTAGCTTACCGAAAAAAGTACCTGCGTATCCGATAATTACCAAACCCAAGCCCAGTCCCATCATGGCAGCGGGAGATTTATTTTTGCTGGAGCGAAACGCTGAACCGCTACTGGAAGAGCGCAGTAAAAATTCGCCGATCAAACCCAAGAGTAAAATACCATTTAGAAGCGCAACCAGACGCAGATTCAGTCGCATGTCGCCGTGGAAAATATGGCTGAATTCGTGCGCAATAACTCCTTGCAATTCATCGCGATTAAACACGCGAATACAACCTCGAGTTACACCTATAACTGCATCCTGTGGTGTGTGACCTGCCGCGAAAGCGTTGATAGCTTCGTCTTCAATAATATAAACAGGAGGAACAGGTGTGCCTGATGCTATTGCCATTTCCTCCACAACATTCAGGATTTTCTTTTCATCGCCTGTGGCATTTAAGGTGTTAATCGGGCGACCACCCAGTGATTCTGCAACAACTCGACCACCACTCGATAGCTGAATAAGTTTGAATAAACTTCCTAAAAAAATAACAACACAAACACCAATACTAATTCCACCGAGCATTTCCCAACTCATGGCTTGGCTAATGCCATGCCATACTCCGACGTGTTCAAGGTAACCACGGCTATTCACCTCCATATAATAGAAGGCTGCAGCGAATAATAAGGTGGTTATCGCAATCAGCGAAATGACTGCAAGGCACAATAGCACTATGAGGCGTTTGGTATTGCGATGCGCTAAATCCTGTTGTTCAAAGAAATTCATAAAAGTCTCTGTAAAGACAAAGGCAAATATAAGAAGGATGATGAAGTGGCGCGGGCACTGAAAAATAACAAGTAAAGGCCCTGCGAAATAAAAGGCTATCTAATGATAGCCCTTGTCTGGAAATTTATTTGAAACTTACTTTGGGTGCAGCTTGAATTTCTTTACTGTCTTCAAATACCAGTAAAGCTGCGTCTTGGCTGTGCCCGAAAGATGCAGCAAAAAAAACCGGAGGAAAGCTTTGTTTGTAAATGTTGTAGGCAGTGACCGCATCATTGAATGCCTGGCGAGCGAAAGACACTTTATTTTCAGTGCTGGTTAATTCCTCTGAAACTTGCATCATATTTTGCGATGCTTTCAAGTCAGGATAGGCTTCCATCACCACATTCAAACGACTCATCGCATTATTTAACAAACCTTCGGCACCCGCCAATTCTTTCATAGCGTTTGCATTACTAGGATCGGCAGCTGCAGCTTTTAAGCCGCCCACTGCCTGGTTGCGTGCGGTAATAACGGCTTCAAGTGTTTCGCGCTCGTGGGACAAATAAGCTTTGGCGGTTTCAACCAGATTAGGAATAAGGTCATATCGACGTTTTAATTGCACTTCGATTTGTGAAAACGCATTTTGGTAACGGTTTTTCAATGATACTAACTGGTTGTAAATACCAACCACGTAAAACACTGCAAGAGCGATAATAACCAGAATGACAATAAATGCGACCATGGGGCTGTTCCTTTTTAATGTAGAAGTGTCTTAAGAGTATTGCCTATCAATCAATATATTCAAAAACTTTAACAACCTTTTGCACGTCTGCTGTGTGGCTTACCATATTAACTATGCGATCAGCTTCTGCATGAGTCACTATGCCCATCAGAAAAACGGTTTGATTTTCTGTAACGAAATGAACTCGATTGCTTTCAGTTTCGCTATCGGCCAACAGCTGAGCTTTTATTTTGGTGCTTATCCAAGTGTCTTGACTGCGAGCGGAAAAGTTTGTCGGTTCCATCACGGTTAACTCGTTGTGTATCTCGCGCACAGGGTTCAGTTTGTAAACAGTATCTGCAACCAGATTGCGTAAATCTTCACTAGGCACTTGGCCTGTTAATAAAACAATACCGTTAAAACTGTCGATGTTGACATGGGCGTGTTCAAGCTGTGGGTCTGCCTTCTTTATATTTACCCGGGATGCAGTTTCGATTTCCTGATCATTTAATTTTGCTCCCATAGTTCGGGTATTGGCTTTCATTTCAATTGGCTTTGTTGTAGTTACGTTGATAACTTCAGCGCAACCGGTAAACAATAAACCAGTACAAAGGCTAAGTAGCAAGGTTCGATTAATAGCTTTCATAATTAAATCCACCAAACAATTGTTGATCTATCAAATCACACATGCAGAAAAGTGTAAGCAAATGCACCTCGTGAATACGGTGTTTGGCTGTTATTGGCACGCGAAGTTCAATATCTTGCGCATCCAATAGTGCAGCGACATTACCGCCGTCGCGCCCGGTGAGTGCGATTACCTGTATTTGTTTATCGTGCGCAGCACTAATGGCTTGCAATAAATTGCTAGCCGCTCCGGTAGTCGTAACAAGTAATAACACATCGCCCTGATTGCCAAGAGTACGAATTTGTTTAGCGTAAATATCATTGGTTGTAGCATTATCCGCATTGCTAATAATATCTGTACCCAAACTTATTGCAGGCAAACTGGGGCGTTCTTGCTCCAGGCTATTCATAAGATTTGCAGTAAAAATATGGGCATGTGCAGCAGAAATGCCATTACCACAAGTCAGCACCTTTTTTTCATTTAACAAGGCTTCCACTATGACGTGGCTCGCCTGTGCAATTAATGGTGCAAGCTGTTCGCCTGCCTGCATTTTGGCTTCAATACTTTCGTGAAAAAGTGTGATGACTCGTTGTTCCATAATATTTTATTCAAACGTTTAAAATGCGGAAAATGCGTCTTTTATCCACTCAGGTGCGTCCTTGTGATCGAAAGCTATCACATCAAAACGACAATTAACCTTATCTGTCAGGTGATGTTGCTGTAAATAAAATTGCGCTGTCTTAATGATTTTTTGTTGCTTGCGAATAGTAACGCTTTCGGCTGCCTTCGCAAATGCTTCATGAGTGCGCAAGCGAACTTCAACAAATACTAGAGTATCCAGATGCTGCATTATCAGATCTATCTCACCCAATTTGCAGCGGTAATTTTTTGCATGTATTACCAGCCCTTGTTGCTGTAAAAAAATTGCTGCAAGGTTTTCGGCAATAGCGCCCGTTGAAGGCTTAGCCGACTTTTCTGATGGAGGTTTTCGTGTAAAAAACACTTATTCGTTTTGCTCTGCCGAGTTGGTATCTACCAGGGTGGCAAGTGGTTCGGCCAACCCCTCATTAAAACGAGCCCACATTTGTTCGCGTTCGATTCGACCGTCAGGTAATAAGCGGAGAGATCCCGTAGCACCAAAAATTTTCATATCCGGAGCGCGTTGTAATTGTGGTAGGCGTGAATATAAATGAAAGGAATCTGCACCCAACGCATGTAGGCGACCGAAGACGGCAGCAGCCCTGGTGTTTTGTGCAATGGCTTGTTTTTCGGGGTTCTCGTTGTCGAAAACCCAGGGTAAGGTATTAAAAAATACGCCGTTCAGGTCCTCGTTGCTAGCGGGATCAACGTCACCGGAGTAGATGCTGCTCGTGGCATACACTGGAATATTATTCGCGTAGTTGAACACTAATGAGGGTTTTATCTGACGCCCTTGTGCAGGTGAAACAGCCATAAAAATCATATCTACATCGGCACGACCGCGCGGTGTAAATTCAAATTTGGTTGCAAGCTGTTGTTGCAATAAAGTTGCGCGACTCTGGCTTTCATCTAGCAACATGAGGTGCCGAAAACTCTCTGAAAATTTATCTTGCGATGCAAAAAAACTTTTACCTATTACAGTGCCGCCCAGTTTTTGAAATTCGTTGGTAAATGCCTGTGCGCTCCGGTCACTAACATCTTGCGCGGTGGATACAACGATCGCCACAGTGTGACCATCTTTAATACCTTGACGTGCAGCTTGACGAGCTTCGTCTTCAACCGCTAACCCGAACTGGAAAAAATTAGCTACCGGGCGAGCAGGTTGTTGGTCCGGGTAATTTAAAGTCAATATGGGCACAGGTAAGGATGGAAGTCGACTGATCGCATTAACATCGTCTCGTTCCAACGGACCAATAATAAGCTCTGCGCCGTCACTAATGGCTTGTTGATAAGCTGCAACAACGCCAGTGCTTGAGTCGTATTTGCTTACGCTCGGTAAGTTGTTATTGCCCGATTGATAATAAGCAGAAAAAAACCCATCGCTTACTGCTTCTCCAGCTTCTGCAAGGCGGCCTTTTAAAGGCAAGATCAAAGCGATCTTTTTCGGTTGTTGTTTCAAGCTGGACTGCAGTGCGCGTAAATCTTTTGGCAAATTATTCGCAGCGGGGTGAGAGCTCCATTGTGATTGCCATTTCGTAAGAGCCGTGAGTTGAGAGGCTATATCCTGCGTATTATTTTTGCTGAGTGCTGCCAGGCTATACCACCCCTGTGTAATGCCTCCGCTGCCTTTGCGTGCATTTACTTGCAAATCATTCAATGGTAAAAGCATTAGGGTTCGCCACAAGGCTTCCTGATTTGCATTTGCGGATTGGGTATCCGTTAATACTGCTGATGCATTAATTCGTTCAGCAATACTATCTTCCAATTTACCGTTGCGCTCGAAAGTCTCCGCCCTTAATTCCCGCAATGCCGCTTCTTGGCTTGGTTCTAATCCTTTTAATTGTTGTTCGAGGCGAGTGACAGTTAGAATGCGACGGGCTGCATCTATATTCCCATCTTTCAATTCTATGCTGGCAAGAACTTCACTGTATTTTACGAAATTTGGATCGGTTAGTTTTGCAGCATTTAACTCTTTGACAAGTTCGCGCGCTTGATTCTGTTTGGCTTGGCTTACATATATTTCAGCGGCTTGTAATAATAGTGTTTCACGTTCGGGTGATTTTTTTTGCTGTGCGAGAGCAATTAAATCTTTGGGTGCCATTTGTTCTTTCGATGTTGTGCCCGTTTTAGTTTGTGTTTTGTGCTCAACAACGGGCTCACTCGAATCAGGTTTTACGCGCGAACTATCACAACTGGCCAAGATGAGGGCCAGCAACATACATGCATAGCTTGTTGATCGGTTTAACATGGACAACAGCTCCAAATCGCTACAGAAAAAAGCGCGACAGAAAAATAGGGCAAACATTGCCTTTCAGGAATAATTTATGAACACAAGTGCAAATAAACCTGGCGGCATACTTTATGTAGTTGCAACGCCAATTGGTAATTTAGCTGACATGGTACCGCGAGCCGTAGAGACTCTACAAACTGTAAGCTTAATTGCCGCTGAAGATACACGCCACAGTTCTCGCTTACTTGCGCATTTTGACATAAAAACGCCAACAATCGCATATCACGATCACAGTGACGAACATCGCACTGAACAATTAATTTCTCGTTTACTTAAGGGTGAAAATATCGCCTTGATTTCCGATGCGGGCACGCCGTTAGTTTCTGATCCTGGCTATCGCCTGGTGCGTAAAGCGCGTGAGCATGGAATTTCCGTTGTGCCGATTCCTGGCGCATGCGCATTGGTTGCAGCCCTGAGCGCCGCAGGTTTGCCCTCTGATCGATTCGCTTTTGAAGGTTTTTTACCTGCAAAACAAGCAGCACGTATTACCCAGCTGGAATCTTTGGCGAGCGATACACGTACACTGATTTTTTACGAAGCGCCACATCGCATACTCGAAACCCTTGAAGATATGCTTGGGGTATTTGGCGCCGAACGCGAAGTCGTTATTGCGCGTGAAATTACCAAAACATTTGAAACCATTGAGGGCGGCAAACTTGCAACAATGGTTGAGTGGGTTGCAGCGGATAGCAATCAGCAACGTGGCGAAATAGTGTTAATGGTGCACGGCGCAAGCAAATTGGAAAACGCTGAAATATCGCCAGAACATGAGCGAATTATGCGAGTTTTATTGGAAGATTTGCCGGTTAAACAGGCAGCAATACTGGGTGCGAAAATCACTGGGTTAAAAAAGAATTTTCTTTATGATTGGGCATTAAAAACAGATGCATAATTAAATTAATGCGCCAATTGCGTGTGAGCAGCTTTCTTAATAAACGTTGTTACCTAATTTACTCCCTAGCTAAAATGATTGCCCACGAACAGGTAGCAGGTAGAGTTTGACTTTATTTTCGTTATGCATGACCATATATATCGAAGAGTCATCTAAAAGCCAGCTAAAAATGACAGGTAAATAGGTGCCCACGAAGCCTTTCGGAGATTGTCTATGCAAAAATCGGTATACATGCGCATGTTTGATACAGATGCGATAAGAAAAATAATAATTGCATGCGTAACGATAATTTCCGGTGTGGTGTTGTGCGGTGCAGCCTATGGTAGTGAAATAAAATTATATGCCGCTGCTAGTTTGACGGATGCCTTAACCGAAATAAGTGAAAACTACGAAAAGTCGCACAAGGATGTCAGTGTAAAAAAATCCTTTGCAGGATCATCTACATTGGCAAAGCAAATTGAAAATGGAGCACCCGCGGACCTGTTTATTTCAGCCGATTCAGATTGGGTTGATTATGTTCAAAAACGAGGCATTATTGATGAGTCATCGCGAAAAAAATTGTTGAGTAATGAATTGGTATTGATTGCTCCGCTTGATAGTAAAGTAAATATTCTCCTGGACCCGGCGTTCAATTTAAACACGGCGTTTAGCGGACGAATTTGTACGGGTGATCCTGCATCGGTGCCAGTGGGTAAATACGCCAAGCAAGCGCTTACCCACTACAATTGGTGGAATAAAGTTGAATCTCGCTTGGTTGGCGCTGAAGATGTTCGCACTGCGCTGAATTTTGTTGAGCGTGCCGAATGCGGACTGGGCATTGTCTATAAAACCGATGCACTCTTGAGTAAAAAAGTTAAGCTTGTTGCCTCATTTCCCGAAGCGAGCCATAAACCTATTGAGTACCCCGGTGCTTTAACAAAGACTGCAAATATTGAAGCAAAAGCATTCTGGATTTTTTTACAGGGGAAAGAAGCAGAATCGGTATTTATTCGGTATGGATTTAATCTCGCGCATTAACATTATTGTGATATCTCTATGTTAACTCATGCAGAGTGTCAGGCTTTAGTATTGTCTGCGCAAGTGGGATTCTGGGCAACCATGATATGCCTGCTACCTGGCATTGCCTGTGGTTGGTTGATTGCGCGTAAAAACTTTTTTGCCAAACCCGCATTTGAAGCCCTTCTTTTCATGCCTATGGTTTTGCCTCCCACAGTACCTGGCTATTTATTGCTGGTTACCCTTGGTTCCCAAGGTGTTTTGGGGCAATTTTTAAAGAAAAATTTTAATCTTGAGTTTGTTTTTAATTGGAAGGGTGCTGTTTTGGCCTCCGCGATTATTGCCTTTCCACTCATGGTGCAAGCGACAAAATTGTCTGTACAAATGATTGATCGCCGCCTTGAACAGGCTGCAAGTACGCTTGGGGCAAGTCCCTTAAAAGTATGGTTTACCGTAACTTTACCGCTTATGTTGCCCGGGATTTTAATTGGTTTGATTATGGTGTTTAGCCGCTCGCTTGGTGAGTTTGGCGCGACCATTACTTTTGTGGGCAACGTGATAGGCGAAACGCGCACACTACCGCTTGCAATTTATTCCGCAAGCCATCAAGTGGATGGCGATCTAATAGCAATGCGGTTAATTTTTATAAGTTTGGCATTTGCTTTTTTCGCATTGCTACTGAGTAATATTTTGTCGCGCCGTGCTGAAAAATGGATTGGGGTTAATCGTGCTTGAGTTGGATTTTCAATTTAAACGCGATAATTTTTGTCTGCAAATTTGCACAAAAATAGACACACCTATTACAGGGATTTTGGGTGCATCGGGGAGTGGAAAAAGCACTTTGCTTGCAGTTATTGCAGGCTTACTGAAGCCGCAAACTGGACGCATTTTATTAGGGGGACGAACTTTTTTTTCACAGCGTTCTGTTACCGAAGATAAGGTTTGGATTCCACCGCATAAACGCGGAGTTGGATTGGTATTTCAGGATGGACAGCTGTTTCCGCATTTATCTGTACGTAATAATTTGCTCTACGGTTATCGCAATATCTCGGTCGATCAGCGTCATTTTTCTTTAGAGGAAATTGCTGAATTATTTGAAATAGATCATCTGCTCGATCGCAAGATTAATACACTTTCAGGCGGTGAAAAACAACGAATTGCATTGGGAAGGGCCGTGTTATATTCGCCAGAATTGTTACTTCTGGATGAACCTCTGTCAGCGCTTGATGAGCGCTTAAAAAAGCAAATTTTACCGTTTTTTTTACGCATTAAATCGGAATGTAAAATCCCCATGATATACGTTACGCACTCGCCGCGCGAACTGGAATTTATTGCAGATACTCAACTCATTATGAGCGATGGACAATTGATTACTCACGAAAGACAATGAGTTTATTGCTCTGTGCTGAGAGGTTTTTTCCGCATTAAAGGTTTGAATATCGCGGCATGTTTATGCGTAAGTGCGGATATTTCCGCTTGTAATTTCCGGTAATTTTTCAAGACTTGCTTGCCGAAATCTGTTAGCTGAGCGCCGCCGCCATTTGCGCCACCTTTTGCAGCAGCCACTAAAGGCTCATTAAAACAACGATTCATAACATCGACCAACATCCACGCGCGTCTATAACTCATTCCCAATTTTTTCCTTGCAGCGGATATGGAACCTGTGTCGTGAATAGCGTCTAACAAGTCGGCTTTTCCCGGGCCAAATGCAATTTCTTCATCCAACATCAAACGTAGTTGTGCACGTAATAGAACATTGGATTCTTGTTGATTTCTCTGTGTCATTAATTAAATTTGCAAGTGAACGTAGGATGTTGAAATTAACATGCGCGTCTTGGTTTTTCAAATAAACGTCGCGCTGCTTATTAAACTGTAGTTAAGAAAAAAGCCGCATCGATTTCTCGACGCGGCTTTCATAACCCGTAATTCGTGAAGCTTAAAACTTAATAGAGCCTTGAATTGCAACACTACGTGCAGGTTCATAAAACGCGTAGAAGCCTGAGCCAGCACCTCTGGTAAGCACACTCGCAACTGGTAAGCCGTTTGCGTAAGTGATGATAGATTCATCGGTCAAGTTTTTACCAACCAATGCAAGCTCCCACATATCATCAACTCCACTCAATGCGATACGCGCATTAACTTTTGTATAAGATGATTGAACAAAACGTTTGTCCAAAGATGGTGTTGTTAAATAGCCGTCATTGAAGATCAGGTCCAATGTATTGGTAATTTTCCAGCCATTTGAGAAAGCTATATCGTAATCCAATCCCAAGTTGCCTTGGTATTTGGGAACGAATTCGCGACGCATACCAGTTTGATCGCATGACGTTGGGCCACTGTTTGGTGCCTGACCAAAGGCACATTGACCATTGGGGAAATCAAGATATTCAAAATCTAAATAACTTACACCACCGCGCAATAATAAATCACTGGTGATTGCCCATCTTCCATCTACTTCCAGCCCTTGTACTCTTGCTTCCCCAGCGTTTGTTACGTTAAAACTTAAGCTGCCATCAAATTGGCTTGTTTGCATATCGGTAAAATCTGAGCGGAAAACTGCAACGTTTAGCTCAGCCACGCCACCTAGCAAGAACTTACCACCGAGTTCATAGTTCTTAACTTTTTCTTTTTGGAATTCCCAACTGCCTTCAAGACTTGAGAAAACCCCTCCCAAACTATTTGGAGCTGCGTTCGCACGAACATCGAAACCGCCTGATTTAAAACCAGTGGTGTAGCTTGCATAAAGTCTGTCAGTTTTATTGAGATCCTGTTGAAAGATAATTTGTGGATCGAAGCCCGCTTCGCTACGATCTTTTTGAATGCTGTGAGGATCAACCTTAAAGCCTGCCCACAAAATATTATAAGGGTCGGCTACTGTGCCCTGCGGCAATATCGCACCTGCAGGAGTTACATGGTATTGGTGGCGGCTTGCATCTTTTTCTTCGGATGAATAACGGCCTCCAAGTATTAAGCGATTTGTATCGGTAATGTTCCAGGTTGCTTGACCAAAAATGGCGTAAAGTTTGGTGTCTTGATCGAAATCACGCTGAGTGGATGCTCCACGTAGTAATGGAGACACTGCTGTTGCAATAACGCTATTAGTTGGAACAAAAACATTATCGTGAAATTCAATATTGCTACCTTGATAAAATACACCGCCTATCCAACTAATTTTTTGATCAGCGGATGAAGCCAGTCGTAATTCCTGACTTACCTGGCGATATTTTTCATCTGAAAAAATATTAAACCCGGGAGCGCCGGTAAAATCACAATCACATAATTCTGAGTAAATGTAATCGTTATATCCTGTAACAGATGTTAATGTCAGGTCGCCAATATCATGCTCTGCAGTCAACGTAATATTGCTTGTGTCGTTGAAGCTGTAATCACCATTCGACTGACGTTTTCCGTCATCAGTTGTATCGAGATGATATTGGCCAGCAGTCAGCAGTTCCAGAATGGTTTTGTAGGGATTGGGATTGTTAGTTGGATTTAACGCTGGGTTGGTCACCGGTTTAACCACCTCAATATTGCGACCATCGCTGTCAAAAGATCCATCTTCAAGTTTGAGTGTGATGTCCCAAGTATCTGTTGGTTTCCACTCAAGTGTTGCACGAATCACGCGATCCTGATTTGCAGCTTCGTCACGATGAAGAGTGGTGTTTTCAATAAAGCCATCGCTTTTGCGACTCAAAATCGCCATGCGTCCACCAACGGTTTCGCTAATGGGGCCAGAAAGAACTAAACGCGCTTCTTTTTCTTCCGATTCAGGTTCGTAACTCAAATTTAATTTGCCGTAAAACTCGTTACCGGGTTTCGCATTAATAATGCTAATCGCACCAGCGGTACTGTTTTTACCAAACAAAATGCTTTGCGGTCCGCGTAATACTTCAATTCGTTCGATGTCGAGAAACGGAGCGCGAGCCAATTGCGCTCGCCCGTAGTGAATACCGTCCACAAACATTGCTGCAGATTGTTCAAAACCCTGATTCACGCCCGAACTAATTCCGCGAATCGCGATGTTGGTGCCTATACCCGTTTGAGTCATATTGAAGCTAGGTGTGTAATCAGAAATGCCCGATATACTGACAATTCCCGCGTCTTCTAATTTTTCACCATTGATAGCTGTCAGTGAAATCGGCACATCTTCTAATTTTTGTACACGTTTTTGCGCGGTCACCACGACTTCATCAAGTGCAGGTTCGTCGGCAGCCAATGCGGGCAAACTGATGTAGGTGGCGATTACTACCGAGAGTAAACTGAGTTTTGGTAATTTCACGAGGTGAGCTCCTCAAAAGAGAATCTTTTTATAGATGGATTTATGGAAAATAATTATGTGTAAATGCGCAAATCCCTGATTAGTAATAGTAGAAAAATGCGAAAACACCAAGTTTAAGCCAGGTATTGCCTATAAATTGTTAAGTGATGTCGTATTCATGCGTCTGATTCCTGTCATGCAATGAGAATTAATTGGAGTGGATTTCTTGCAACCATTTTTGTTGCCTTAATCAGAGATAGCGAAATTTTTACAAATCTCTTGGATGCTTTAAATTATTGTGTCCTTTCATTTGCGTCAAAACTTGAACGCGGCAGATTTCGATTCGAGGGAGCTTATTTTGGAAGGCATCATACTGAATAACAATACTTAGTCATATAGTTTTACGGGTTTCTTAAAATTTTAGGGCGAATGATTGTTACTGTTGGCGCTTAATTTTTCTTTTTTTAGGGGACAGTGAATCATTTTCAATTTTCCTGATCTGGCGGTTAGGCCTCAACTCTGTTAATCAGATGAAAATTAAACAATATTTAAGCGACACTAAAAGCTGCGTGTTGAAGAGGATTTTTGCTTGTAGTTTTGAGATCTTGCGAGTAGTGTGCGCGCCGGAGTTGGCTAGACAGTCGCTCCGGTGTTAACTACACAATTCTCTTGAGTATTGCGCGGTGCATCGGGGAGGAAAGTCCGGGCTCCATAGGGCAGAGCGCCAGGTAACGCCTGGGAGGTGTGAACCTACGGAAAGTGCAACAGAAAGCAAACCGCCTAAGCGATTCAGTTATGTAGTCGGATCGCCGGTAAGGGTGAAAGGGTGCGGTAAGAGCGCACCGCGCGGCTGGTAACAGTCCGTGGCACGGTAAACCCCGCTCGGAGCAAGACCAAATAGGAATCCTGAGGTGCGGCCCGCACTGGATTCGGGTAGGTTGCTCGAGGTATGCGGCGACGTATATCCCAGATGAATGACTGTCCACGACAGAACCCGGCTTATCGGCCAACTCCACCTAATTCGATAATTGTTTTGTTACTTGATGGCGCAGTGTTGAAGTTCGGTCAAGTCACTTAGTATTCTGTTTGTAAAATAAACTGAAGACTGTTGCGCTCAAAAGGTAACGGGCAATAGAAATTATTTTTTAATAATTTTTTCAAAAACTAAAGCATAAAAATAATTGTATGGCTCGCGATTGCATGCATCCTACGATTTTGATGCTAACTTCAGGCGTTGCCGATACGTCTAGGGTTTATGAATAACATCAACCTTCCGCGCAAGCGCAGGAGAAATTGGGTATTGCGATTGAAATTGACGTTAAGAGCTGCTATGTAACAGGTAATAGAGTCGCCTTCACCGAAGGTCTTGAATACACCCTTAGCAAAATGGGTGAATATAAATCTTTATTTTCTTTCGGTGAAGGTTTTGTTTGTCGCTTTAAGGGTGGCGGAAGATTATGGATACAAACCACGCAACGTGGGTGCTTTAAAAAAATGGACATAATTTTTCGACCGGTTTCAGTCTCCTAATCAACACTTTTTGTTAGAGCAATAAAAATAAAAACCTGCACTATAATAATGTACGGGATGGCCTCTAAGAAAAACACATTTTATGAAAACTGCTATTTTTAATATCCATGACCTCATTCTCGTACTCACCGCGGCAGCCTGTTTGCTGCTCGGCATTTTTCAATTACTACTCTCCAAGCAAAAAACCATAGCGTCACGCTTGCTATCGGCTTTTTTTTTGTGTGTTGCAGTAAATGCGCTGTGTAATTTATTGCTCTGGAATAATTATATTCACCTGCAAACATCTTTTGCCAAATATCTTTTAGCCTATGGACTAGTGTTAAGCGTTATTGGAAAAGGTATTTTTTTATATTGGTACGTTACGGCTATTACACGCGAACAATTTAGTGTTACACCAAAAAAAATGCTGCACTTACTAACCTTAGTTATTGCTTTACTACTATTAGTTACCGCAAATATTGATAGTGATGCTTTGCGGTTTATAAAAATATCCCAAACACCCATTGACGCGAATATTACTTATTGGTTATGGCATCTGTTAAAAACCGTCCCTGTAATTTATGCAGTCGCTGCAGTAATTGTTGCGCAACGCTACAAACAACATTTAAAGAACTTCTATTCAAATTTTCATTTGCAGGGCCCCGAGGGGTTAATGCTGTTGACTCTCGGTTTTGCGTTAAGTTGGAGTTGGTCATTGCTGGCACATATTTTGGGCCAATTTTGGGGTGCCAGTTTGGTTGACAACTTTGGTATTGCCGATAACTACATTACCTTTGTACTGCTCAATGCGCTATTTTTATATAGCTTAATGTATGCCCATGAACTGATTGAAACCAAAGTAAAAATCAAAGAGAAAGAGCCAGCACCTATTTGCTCACCCAATAAAAATGCAATTGAAAGAATTCAGCAGGCAATGGAAGTTGAGCAGCTGTATCTACGGCACAATTTAAATATTGAAACATTTTCAAAAAAGATTGATATGAATTACCGCGAAGTGTCGACCATTATTAACAATCATTTTGGCACTAACTTTTTTGAATTTGTGAATGAGTATCGGGTGAATAAAGCAAAATCTATGTTGATCGACCCTGCATTTGCAGAAAAAACTATTTTGTATATTTTATTAGAATGTGGATTTAACAGTAAATCTTCTTTTCATCGATTTTTTAAACGGTACGCAAACATGACGGCAGCAGATTTTCGCAAGCAGCACGCTAATGACAACTCTGATTCTCGGATAAATCTGAAAGATTGAATTTGCGAGTGACTATCAAGCCACTCGCAAAGATGTATCAATAACCAATTTTAAATTTTAGTAAATTTAATCCAATCAATATTAAAACCACCTACGTTGGCGTAAATCGCTAAATTTTGAACGCCAGCTTGCAGATACACATTATGCGAAATAACCCAATAAGAACCCCAGCCACCTGTGTTGGGCACGCTAATAGTACCCAATCCCACACCATTTCTATCCAACGTGAACTGTGCGGTCTGATTAGCTGAAGCTACTCGATATTCCACTTTATAAGTGCCAGTTTGCGGAATATTGACATTGGTATACTTAAACCATTCCCCGCTATCGATAGATCCAACCACACCGCCACTGGCTACAACGCTGCCACCAGCTTCGTTAAAGTTTTCCGCTTCAATGAACACACTTGCTGCCGCGCTTGATCCACCTGTAGACCCACCCGTAGACCCGGACCCATCTGTAGGCACAGCACCGGTAAAACCTGTGGCACCTTCACGTGTAAGCGCAAGTACCAGTGTGCCGTCTTTTACCAGAGCATTGGCGCTAACAAAGTCGGCGTAATTTTCACCAAAAGTCCAATCAGCTTTTGACCAACGATTGGTGTCAAAAGTATTGAAATCATCACGCCAGCCCGTAACAAAACTATTTGATGCAGCATTGTAAGGTTTGTATTCAATGTAATTTACAAACTGATAAACCGGCAAAATACTGTCATTAAAATATCCGACCCAAGAGGATACATTAGCCGCCCAAATGTTAAACCGCAGAGTCTGATTGCTGGTCAGACTAGAGACAAATTGTCCGCCGTTGATACGGCGCACTTGGTTACCGTCAAGGAACCAGGCAATATAATTTGGTGTCCATTCCAACACATAGGTGTGATACGCATCGCCCAACGACACTGGTGCCGTATGTACCCCTTCAGTTTTTGAGGTAGGACGCTGAGTACCTATAATCACATTACTTTGCCATTGCGTAGCGTTGTTTTTACCGAAGACTTCAAGGTCAATTTCTTCCCAAAAAGTGTTGCCAACGTCTGAGCCATTTTTGTAAGTAAAAAACGTAGATAACACTCCGTTCCCTTTAGCCACTTTCATGCGTATTTCATAGCGCCCATACTTATAGGCTTGTTTGGAGTATATTTCTGCGGCCTTATAAGGCTTGGCTAAAACACTGCAAGTAGCGAAACTGGTAGCAATCACCACAAACCAGCTAATAAGATGTGTAATTTTTAACATGTGACCACCTTTATGATTATTTGACGATTCGGTTGCACGGCCAGATATACTGGCTCGTACACAATAATCATTGTTGCACTCCATAGCGTCGCACCACTTTGCTCTAACCACAGAATATGGCTAGTCGCAGTTTCTCCGCGAATATGGCACTGCATTTCTGTTATTAATTAATAAACGCTGTTATAAAAAAACCGTTTTTCTCAAAGTGTTTTTTAGCAATTATCAGAGCAATGTCTATTTATTGACGCGGCCTGCAACTAAGTGTTCGACGACTAAGCTAAGGTTGAGGTATCGCCCAAGTTATCCAATCATGCGCAGAAAATATAAAGATGCTGTTTCAGGCATGGAGAATGGCGATCGAACTAATGGGATTTATAAAACCAGTTGCGCTAGTCTTGCCAGAATAAAACTTAGCATGTAGCCTTTGCGGAAAGTCGAGCCATTAATGCTCTTAATGCTGCTTTTATCAATTTTCTTCCTCATAAAAACATCCCCGCTTAATACGAAAAAATCCCACACTTAAAGTATTACTTTAAGTTCTTCTTCCATTTGTTTGATTTTTTTGAAAAAAACATCTTTTCGTTGCCTCACATTTTTGCACGTTCCCTGCAATTACCCTCTAGATCCCCTTTTTTTGTGAGATTTTATGCGCCTTTTTCCGTTTAGTTGCTTGACTTTGAGTCTCCCCGATTTATAGTGTGCAATGTGGCAAAAAGTGGGTTTTAGTGGTGTTTTGTGGAAAATATCTACTAATAACGACAGCAAGAACAAAAAAGTGGTGAAACGTGTTCACAGGTAGTAACTCAATCAGCATGGACCCAAAAGGTCGCATGGCGATACCGACTCGCATCCGCGAGGAGTTGGTGGCGTTATGTGGCGGGCGTCTTGTGATTACTGCGCATACGCAGGATCGCTGCTTATTGGTGTATCCCGAGCCCGAATGGCTTGAGTTGTTACCGCAGATAGAGGCACTTCCCAGCTTTAACAAAGTATCCCAGCGCACCAAGCGCATTTTGATTGGCTACGCCACTACCTTGGATATAGATACCAATGGTCGTGTTCTGGTCCCACCAACCCTGCGTGACTACGCCAACATTGATAAGCAGATGATGCTGGTGGGCCAAGGCAAAAAGCTGGAGTTGTGGAGTGAAGAAAGTTGGCTGGCGTTATTGGATGAACCTGTTGATGACGATATCCCTAGCGAAATGCAATCGCTTTCGCTGTAGGAGCTGCTCGTGACTCAACTTCAACATGTCACCGTTCTCTTGCACGAAGCGGTGGATGCGCTAGTAACCGACCTTGAAGGCTTTTATGTGGATGGCACCTTCGGGCGTGGCGGTCACAGCGCTTTGGTATTAGAGCGTTTATCCCATGGCGGTCAGTTACTCGGTATAGATAAAGATCTGGCGGCTATCGCTGCTGCAAATGCACGGTTTGCCCAAGATTCCCGATTTGAAATCGCACATGGTTCTTTTGCGGAGTTAGCGGAATTAGTTGCTGCTCGCAACATGACTGGAAAGGTGACTGGTGTGCTGCTGGATTTGGGTGTGTCGTCACCCCAGCTGGATGAGGCAGAGCGTGGCTTCAGCTTTCAACATGATGG
>CBHTVU010000009.1:0-39874 GCA_966096785.1 uncultured Gammaproteobacteria bacterium
TATAACAATGTTTACTTTTGTTTGTGTTACGTTGCGAAATGGCTGTCGCATCGGAACGTCCTGTTTTTTCTGATGCGCGGAGGGAGTAGGTGCGAGACGGGTGTCTTTTCTTTTGGTTACTTTTCGTTGGACAAGCAACGAGAAGTGACTCGCCAGAAGGTGAAATGAGTTTTTAATTTAGTGAAAATAAAATTCCAATACGAAAGAAGAAATAACATGTTTTATAGAAAATTAGACTGGTCCGTAAAATATTTTACTCAAAGTGCCTTTTTCATGTAACTCAAAACAAACATCCAGTGCAGAGTTAATCAACTCTTCATACTCATTCTGAGTACTAGTAAATATTAGTGCACAGATCTTTAATGTTGAATTAGTTAATGCAATTGAATCTTTTATAATTTTAGGCTTAATACCAAAACTAACCTCATAGGTTTCATGACTGGCGTTAGAGTAAGCACCCATAACTCCAGACCAGTTTGGATGAGCAGTTTCGGACAACATATTGTAATGTTCACGAAATCCTACATCATACTTTTTATCTACCGAATCTATACATGTTAGAACGTTGATCATATCTGGAAATTCATCATCGCCTTTCCAGCCCATACTAAGACGTTTCATACAACTTAATAAAATCGCCAAGTTTTTGTCTTTAATAAATATTCCCAATTTTATATTTATGTAAACAAGAATCGACAAAGTTTCTTGGGCTGCTCTTAATGTAACTAGGGCTGGAATGTAAAAGCTATTATCTAAAAGATTTATGGAGCTGTCTGCCAGATCTATGAATCTATGCAAGACCGCTTCGCGATGAATATCAATATTGAATGTTGGCCTATAAATTATATGCTTAACAATTGGCTGAACTTTAGTCCTTCTTATCTGCTTAATTTTTTCAAACGTAGCTTTAAGCTCATCCAAGTTCATGGTCATCTCTTAGTAATAAGATATAAGTGTTGTTTTGGTGTTCTCTATCAAAACAAAAACGGGCTGATTTCTCAATCAGCCCGCTCTAGTTTTAACGATTATCTAATCATTAAAAAACTTCTTCACCCCATCCAGCCAACTCGACTGTTTGGGCGAATATTTACCGCCCTTCATACTCGCTTGAAAATCTCTTAGCATTTCTTTCTGCTTGTTGGTGAGATTAACCGGAGTTTCTACCACGACACGACAGAGCAAATCCCCCACTCCGCCACCACGTACTGGTGTTACACCTTTGCCGCGTAATTTAAATAATTTTCCGGTTTGTGTTTCTGCTGGGACTTTTAATTTTACGCGGCCATCCAGTGTTGGGACTTCGAGTTCGCCACCGAGTGCTGCGTCCACAAAATCGATGGGGACTTCGCAATATAAGTCGGCGCCTTCGCGTTTGAAAATTTCGTGTTCGCGAACGTGGACTTGAACGTACAAATCACCGGGTGGTCCGCCTGCTTCTCCTGCTTCTCCTTCACCCGATAAACGAATGCGATCACCAGTGTCTACACCTGCAGGAACTTTAACAGACAGCGTTTTGGTTTCTTCTACGCGGCCTTGACCATGACATGATTTACAGGGGTCAGAAATAATAGTGCCGCGCCCGCGACAGTTCGGGCAGGTTTGTTGTACCGAGAAAAAACCTTGTTGCATACGCACCTGACCGTGGCCGCCGCAGGTAGTACAAGTCACAGGTTTGCTACCGGCTTTTGCGCCTGAGCCGCTACAGGTTTTACACGAAACCAATGTAGGAACTTTAATTTGTGTGGTGGTGCCTTTTACTGCTTCCTCTAATTTTAATTCGAGGTTGTAGCGCAAATCTGAACCGCGTGCAGGGCCACCGCGACGGCCACCGCCGCCACCAAAAATATCGCCGAAGACATCGCCAAAAATATCGCTAAAGTTGCTACCGCCACCACCGCCCATGCCTGATTGACCATCTACACCTGCATGACCAAAGCGATCATAAGCAGCGCGTTTTTGATCGTCTGAAAGCACTTCGTAGGCTTCGTTGGCTTCTTTGAATTTTTCTTCGGCTTTTGGATCATCCGGGTTTCTATCCGGGTGATATTTCATCGCCACACGGCGGTAAGCCTTTTTTAATTCAGCTGCGTCTGTGCCTTTCTCGACACCGAGCACTTCGTAGTAATCGCGTTTTGCCATGAGTTATACCAATTCACCAATATCTATTTGGTTTTTCTGCTGTCATTCTCGCGTAGCGGGAATACAGCTTTTAAGGAATGAAAATCAAGAGCTGGATCCCCGCTGTGCGAGGATGACGACTCCCTATGAAAATAAAATTCGTTAGCTTCTAACACGACAAATGCGGGCAAGCCCGCATTTGTTTTCGTAACGTTCTCCTCCCCCTGCGAAGGGGGAGGCCGGGAGGGGGTTAAAAACCTTTATCGCAAGCACTTACCCCACCCTACCCCTCGGCTACGCGCCCCGCCCTAGAGGAGGGAATCATTACTTATCTTTTACTTCTTCAAACTCGGCATCCACCACGCCATCGTCTTGCGCTTTTTGTGAATCGCCGCCGGCTTGTTGCGCGCCTGGGCCTTGGGCTCCAGCTTGTTGCTCAGCGTAAAGTTTTTGCGCGAGTGAACCAGAAGCTTCTGTTAATTTGTTGGTAGCTGCTTCAATTTTTGCAAGATCATCAGCTTTCAACGCATCACGCGCTTCTGTTAAGGCAGCTTCAATTGCAGATTTTTCTTCTGCAGTTGCTTTGTCGCCCGCTTCTTTCACCGTTTTTTCTGTTGCGTGAATCAAACCGTCAAGCGTGTTGCGAGCTGTAACAACTTCAGCAAATTTGCGATCTGCTTCGGCATTTGCTTCCGCATCTTTTACCATTTTTTCAATTTCAGCATCAGACAAACCAGATGATGCTTTAATCACGATGCTTTGCTCTTTGCCAGTCGCTTTGTCTTTCGCGCTCACGTTCAAAATGCCGTTCGCATCTATGTCGAAAGTTACTTCAATTTGCGGCATGCCACGTGGTGCTGGTGGAATGTCACTCAAATCGAAACGACCGAGCGATTTGTTTTGCGATGCTTGCTTACGTTCACCTTGCACAACGTGAATCGTTACTGCAGATTGATTGTCATCCGCGGTTGAAAACACTTGCGATTTCTTGGTTGGAATCGTGGTGTTTTTATCGATCAATGGAGTAGCAACACCACCCATAGTTTCGATACCGAGCGTTAAAGGAGTTACGTCCAACAACAATACGTTGGTCGTTTCGCCAGACAATACTGAACCTTGAATTGCAGCACCAATTGCTACAGCTTCATCAGGGTTTACATCTTTACGTGGTTCTTTGCCGAAGAAATCTGCTACGGCTTTTTGAACCATTGGCATACGGGTTTGACCGCCTACCAGAATTACGTCGTCAATTTTTTTCAAATCAACGCCTGAATCTTTAATTGCTTGTTTTACTGGCTCCATTGAGCGAGTTACTAAATCTTCAACCAATGATTCAAGTTTTGCGCGAGTCAACTTAACAACCAAGTGTTTTGGGCCTGACGCATCAGCAGTGATGTAAGGCAAGTTCACTTCAGTTTGTTGGCTTGATGACAATTCAATTTTCGCTTTTTCTGCCGCTTCTTTTAAACGTTGCAGTGCGAGCGGATCATTGTGCAAATCAATGCCGGTATCTTTCTTGAAAGTTTCTGCGAGGAATTCGATCAAACGCATATCGAAATCTTCACCACCGAGGAATGTATCACCGTTGGTTGAAAGTACTTCGAATTGGTGTTCGCCATCTACATCTGCAATTTCGATAATTGAAATATCGAAAGTACCACCACCGAGGTCATATACAGCGATAGTGCGATCGCCTACGCCTTTATCCAAACCGTATGCGAGAGCTGCAGCAGTTGGCTCGTTGATAATACGTTTCACATCGAGACCCGCAATACGACCAGCATCTTTTGTTGCTTGGCGCTGTGAGTCGTTGAAGTAAGCAGGAACGGTAATTACAGCCTCAGTTACAGCTTCGCCGAGATAATCTTCAGCGGTTTTTTTCATTTTTTTCAAAACTTCTGCAGAAATTTGTGGCGGTGCTTTTTTATCGCCCTTCACTTCTACCCATGCATCACCGTTATCGGCTGCAACGATTTTGTACGGAACCATTTTGATATCTTTCTGTACAACGTCGTCTTTGAATTTACGACCGATCAAACGTTTTACCGCGTATAAAGTATTGTGCGGATTGGTTACTGATTGACGTTTTGCAGATTGGCCAACGAGAATTTCATCGTCGTTAGTGAACGCAATAATGGATGGCGTGGTGCGATCGCCTTCGGCGTTCTCGATAACCTTTGGCTTGCCGCCTTCTAATACTGATACGCAAGAGTTGGTGGTTCCCAAGTCAATGCCGATAATTTTACCCATGATATTGCTCCTGAATTTCTCTGTTGCTAGCGCATTGACCCTTTATCTGTAAAAGCAATCAATGCACGAAATGTTAATTAAATGGCGGAATTTGCATTGCATCTCCTGCAATTGGCAGCGAGTCGCAGGCTTTTTCTACCGTTGGAATCTATATTGGAGCTGACAAATGTAATTCAAGGCCAGCGTTAAAAATTTCCTTACAAAATTTGTTGCTATTTTTTTCACGCCCTACCCGTTAAAAGCGAACGAAATAAATTATGGCGCCTTAGACACAACCACCATCGCCGGGCGCAATAAACGACCATGTAATGTGTAGCCCTTTTGGAACACATTGATAACGGTATTAGGTTCTACTTCAGGATTGGGAACAGCCGACACCGCTTGATGCAAATTAGGATCGAAAGGCTCACCGTGTGGATTGATCACAATCACCTGATGGCGGGCGAGTGCGTCTATGAAGGATTTGTGGGTAAGCTGTATACCTTCAGCAATTGCAGTGAATACTTCATTGTTGGTATCAATTGTGGCAAGCGCGCGTTCAAGGTTATCCACTACAGGCAAAAGATCATTAACGATTTTGTCCTGACCGAATTTATGGGCTTTTTCAATATCCTGCTCTGCACGGCGGCGAGCATTTTGGGCATCTGCCTGCGAGCGCAAAGACTGTTCTTTTGCAGATTCATAAGCAGCGGCCAAACTGGCCAGTTGAGATTGCAGCCCCTCAATCGTCACCTCTACTTTTTCAGTGGTGGCTTCAGGCTGGGGGTCAGTGGCGTTTTGTACATCAGTGTAATCTTCAGAAGACATAGTTAATCTCCAAGCTATTGCAGACAGCGGAAGCGCAATAAAAAGCCCCTCCATAAAATGGTGTGGAGCCTATATGGGGCTTTCCATAGGAGATTCAAGTAGGAGATTCAAAGCCAAAAAGGATTTGGGCGCAGCAGCTTTGCCTGTGCGCCCATGGTTGCGTGGATGCCTAAAACTCTACTGACACCCTAATTAACGGTTTTCGAGGCGGTTGTAGTCGAGCAGTGCCGCATCACCCGGATCGGTTTTGCGATATTCGCTTAAAAGCTCATCGCTGAATGCCCAAAAATCGGGATTGCTACGCCGAATGCCATAGCTATCGCGTAGTGACTGATAATCGGCCTCACTGTGAATGTTGTGTACGCGCGCGACGAAATCCGGCAAATCACGCTTGTTAACCCGGATAAAACTATTCGGGTAGGAACCTATAACACCGCGCGCAATCGTCAGATAATCCTCTGCTGGAATACGCCGCTTTTCATCCCCAAATAAGGATGACAAATTACTGTAGCCATTGTTGTGGACCAGCGTAAAGAGACCCACTTCCGGCACGCGAATAATGGTTGTTTGCGGTAGATATTGAATCGATGTTCCGGGTGCACTTTGCAGCTGGCGATAAATCGCTAACTCTGCCGGTGTTAAATTACCGCTGGCAATATGATGGGGTGACTCACTAGCTTTACCTAAATATTTTTTTATCTGATCGAATAATTCTTCTTTAGGATTATCGCTCGTGTAGTGAAAATCTTTTCTGGCGTCTATTTGGTTGAGATAGAGATCGATATAGGTTTGCAAATTGTTTTCGGCATCCCTATACCAAAAAGCAAGTTCCTTTTGTGCCGTTGCTTTAGGCAACAAACTCATTAAATTCATTTCGCCTTCAATACGTAAAAAATCCATATACACACGACTAAGTAATTGATGAGTTACATTGCCGTAAACATCGAACCCTGCGACTAATAAATAATGAATACGCTCCAGCAAGGGGTAATCAATAATCCATGCTGTTTTTGGTGCTTCGCCAATTAAACCCTGGTACACACTCGCGCTATCATTGTGACGAAAAACGGTAAGTGCTGCGTTGTTGTTAGTGCCCTGGTTGCCGTCCCATAGTAATGACAAACCTTGATCACCCGCTCGCTCTGATATTTCAGTGACAAATTTTGCTTTGGCCGCAAGATATTCTTTTTGTTTTTCCGAATAGCGAACCCAATTGGTCAGCGGCAGAAAACTATTTCCCAACTCCGCGGGTAATTCAAGATGTTGACTGTTATCCGCTAGAAATTTTTCTGCACCTTTAACGGTTTGTGTTTTAGGTGCAAAGAAAAATACCCAGAAATGATCCTGAATAACATTGAGCGCGACTTGCCCGCGACACACAGGGCCTTTGATAAAATTCATTATCGTAAAACGCGCTTCGCTCAGCATAAAACGGTAGCGCGAATCTATAGGTAAATCTGCAAAGGTGATGAACGGATTTGAACCCGTTTCAAGTGAATAGGATGGTAAATGATTAACCGTATAATTTGGTTTAAAAAATAAATTCTGCCACTCTTCCATTCGCGCTTTATTGAGCGCATAGGGCATGTGGGTTTTGACAACAACACTACTGGGGTCGCGCCATAAACGATAATAAACTCGCGCAACTTTAGGATCATCAAACGGCCGACCCGTGCTAATGCGATCCAGCGGTACACCAGGCGGGGTACGTGAGCGAACCAAACGATAATAGGGCGGTAAATTTGTTTGACCTTTGGCCATGTCATCTGAAAAAAATAATTGCGCTAAAAATAAATGCTCATAAATATAACGGCTAATTAATTGTTCTTTATTGCTATCGCCATTGAGTAGCTTTTCCCATTTGTCTATTTCAAGGGAAACCGTTGGACTCGCTTCTAAAGACTCATCAATTTGTGCGCCTTCTTTTAACCAGGTCATGAGCAAATCATGTTCACGCGGATTTAATCCTGGCAATGCGTATGGCATACCCCAGAGCGGAACGGCTTTGCGATATTCTTCAAAATTTTCGATGTGTGAACAGTACTGGCGAGGATTGAGAGTGAAATCAAAAGTTTCTGGCAATAGGTTTTGTGAAGGTGATGGATTTTCTTGTTTTAGCAAAAGCATTTGCGCAAATACACTGCCCTTGATATTGGCTTCAGGCGTGTTAATGCGTTCATTCAATACCGGGTAGAAATCTTTTGTACGCCATTCACTGGTAGAGTGCGCGTCTTCAAAAATGCGAGTTAAGGATGCACCTAATAAACGTGAACCATCATAAACTTTGGCGGCGTTTGCACCGCGTAATAAGCCTTGCACAGAATCCAGCTTGAGCTGGCAAGGTGCGTCGTAACAACCATGACACACCGTACAGCGCTGCTCAATAATGGGTCTTATGTCGTGCACATAGCTCACTAGTCCCGGAGCAGGAATTGTAGATCTATATTCAATGGGTTTTGCAGGTCCGTATAACTTATCCCATTGCGCGCCGCCGATACTCGCACAACCAATCAACAACAAAACTGTAACCGCTATGCCAGAGCGGCTGATCCAAGATGGCAAATTCATAAACCTTTCCCAGTAACCAATATCCACATTCAATATTTTTGCAATTCGGTCGCTTAACTTTGCTTCACCTGTGCAAAATTCCCGGGGCGTATTTTCGCACACTCGTAAGGGAATTAACCAAGATGTTTTGAACAGCTGCGCAAGGAAAACGAAATTATTTAATAGAAATCGCAAAAATACTAAGCAGATTTTCAGTGTTAGAGGGGCAATAAAAAACGGCGGCATCTTTGCAGACACCGCCGTTTTCCGATTTATCTACTCGCTATGGCGGATTATTTTGGTAACTCAGACTCACCCGTCACTGCAAGTTTTGCCGCTACAGTTTTAGCGCGGTTTGGTTGCCCACCGCCTAAGTGCAGCGTGTAGTCACCCGCATTTACTTTACGAATGCCTTTTGCATCCACCAAAGACAAAGCGCGTGCATCCACTTTCAGGCTTACGGCTTTGGTTTCGCCCGCTTTCAGATTGACATGAGCAAAACCAGCCAGAGTTGGATTAGCAGTATCGTTTGGCTTGGCAATGTACAACTGAACAACTTCTTCACCATCGCGCTTGCCAGCGTTAGTCACATCTACGGTTACGTCCAGCGTATCACCCGCCTTGATGGAGCTAGCAGAAAGTTTCGGCGCTGCATAATTGAAAGTGGTGTAGCTCAGACCATGACCAAATGGATAAAGCACATCGCCTTTGAAATAGCGGTAGGTACGGCCATCCATTTTGTAATCGCCAAATGGTGGCAATTGGTCCGCAGATTTATAGAAAGTCACGGGCAGACGACCAGACGGACTGTAATCACCGGCGATCAATTGCGCTACTGCCGTACCACCTTCACTACCCGGATACCACGCTTCAACGATCGCAGGAACATTTTTGTCAGCCCAATTTACAGAAAGCGCACTACCGTTCATCAACACCAATACCACTGGTTTTTTGGTCGCATGTAAACGCTCAAGCAATTTTTGTTGCGGTGCTGGTAAGTCGAGACTGGTGCGATCACCCCCATCAAAACCATCAGCTTTGATTTTCATTTCTTCGCCTTCAACACGAGCCGACAAGCCGCCAACAAATACAACAAGGTCTGCTTTTTTAGCTGCATCAACCGCTTCTTTGCCAGCGTCTACTGGCAGGCTCCACAAAAGTTTTTGATCACCACGTGGACCAATTTGGAATGCTTCCACTTTAACCGGATAAATTTCACCCGCTTTAAGTGTGGTTGCACCAGAGAGAATAGATGGTGCATCGCCCACGCCCCACTCATCCACTACCAACTTATCGCCTACCCAAACACGGTAACCACCTTCGCTGGAGAAACGGAATTGATACTCACCGGATTTCGGCGCTTTGATATAACCGGTCCAACGCATGGACGACTCGCGCTCTTCGCCTTGCCAATCAAAACGAGCGTTAGGATCATTGCGCGTTAGAGTAGGCTCACCCGCCAATTTCACGCCAGCGTATTGCTCAACTTTCAAACCAGATGTTTTTGCTTGAGCGTCGAGAAATACCGCTGAATCCGGTACTGCCGGTTCAGCAGGACCAACCAGACCGGTGCCTTCAACGTATACAATTTTTGAATCGGGGAAACGCGTGCGAATACCATCCAACACAGTAATTGGCTTGGAAGGTTTGCCGTAGTAATTACCGACGAGCGCATCGTAACTGTCGGCGTTAGGGCCTATAACAGCAATGGTTTTAGGCGCTTTCGCCAAAGGCAAAAGACCATCGTTCTTTAACAACACGATAGATTTTTTAGCAACTTCAAGCGAAACAGCGTGATGTTCAGTGGTGTCGTAATCTGTTTTCTTGATGTTAGCGAATGGCAAGGATGGCTCAAACAAGCCCAACTCAATACGCCCCACAAATAAACGAGTTAGCGCGCGATCAACCACAGCTTGCGGCAAGAGACCTTGCTTAACAGCGTTAATAATCGGTTGAACTTCAGTGGTCATGTTATTGCGATAATCACCGCAGATAAGATCCATACCGGCTTTGAAACCTGCAGCAACACCCTCTTCCGGTGTCTTCTTGTAATGCAAGCTGTCTTCGCGGTAGATGTTTGCAGCAGCGCCGCAGTCGGATACCACATATCCTTTGAAGCCCCAGGATTTGCGTAAATAATTTTCCATCAACTCTTCGTTAGCACAGCCGGGAACACCATTGACCGCGTTGTAAACGCACATGGCTGACTGCACTTTCGCTTCAGTAACTGTCGCACGAAAAGCTGGCAAATAAGTGTCTTCCAAATCCCGTGGCGTTGGGAAAACGCTTTCTTTATGACGGTTGGATTCTGGACCACTGTGAACCGCAAAATGTTTGGAGGTTGCTATGGTTTTGAAGAATTTGGGATCATCGCCCTGCAAACCTTTGATGTATCCAACACCTATACGAGAAGTTAAGTACGGGTCTTCACCGTAGGTTTCCTGGCCGCGCCCCCAGCGAGGATCACGGAAAATATTGATGTTCGGAGACCAAACAGTTAAGCCACGGTAAAAATCAGAACCACCGTTAGGGTGTACATGCTCAAGGAATTTAGCGCGGAATTCAGTGCTGACAACATCGCCCATTTTTTGAATCAGTGATTCATCCCAGGATGCAGCCATACCAATGGCTTGTGGAAATACAGTAGCGATACCTGCACGGGCAACACCGTGTAAACCTTCATTCCACCAGTTGTATTCCGGGACGCCAAGGCGTGGAATAGCCGTTGCGGTGTGGCCAAGCTGAGCGGCTTTTTCTTCCAGCGTCATACGCGAAACCAGGTCGGTAGCGCGTTCCAGTGGCGTTAATGCTGTGTTGGTGTATTTGCATTTGGCCGCCTTATCTTTACAAGCTGCGGGCGTTTCTTGCGCTGCGAAAGTCGCACACGACAAACTACCGAGCAGCGCAAAGGGTGCAATGACTGATAAAAAACGATTGATTGACATCTGCATAATGGCTCCTTAGGGGAGTTATTAGAATAGGATTGGCAACTGCATCTTTGGCAACAGCGCTGGCGGCGATAGTACCACCACTGAGCCATCAGCTGACTATTAAAAAGCGACGCGATTATAGTAAAAATCGGAATTCTAGTCTGTACGACTATATCTAGCCCCGGATTTTTCCAATATTTACAAAAATGGATAAATCACCGACCAATAAAAGACATTCTCCAGATCGTTTAGTAGCCAACCCAGCACACATTTTTGCGTACCAGACTAGCCCAAAAGCGCCATTTACTGTATAAACAGCCAGATAAAAATTGTCGATCTTTTATTTGCCGATCATTTAAGGGAGCCGCCATGCTCACCCATCTCAGTATTCAAAACTTCACTCTGGTTGAACATCTCGATCTCGATATAAAACCAGGTATGACGGTCATTACCGGCGAAACGGGCGCAGGTAAATCCATTCTGCTAGGCGCCTTGGGCCAAACATTGGGTGACCGTGCGGAGGCCGACCGAGTGCGTTTGGGCGCAAACCGCGCGGACATCACAGCAACTTTCGATACCAGCCGTATTCCAGCAGCGCAGGAATGGTTAGTTACCAACGATTTACAACAGATGGATTCGCCTAACGAATGCCTTTTGCGTCGTTTAATTAATAATGAAGGTAAATCCAAATCTTACATAAATGGCCAACCTGCGACCTTACAACAGTTGCGCACGCTTGGCGAAATGCTTATCGATATCCACAGTCAGCATGAACATCAATCGCTATTGCTTAAAGACACTCATCGCCGTCTGCTAGATGAATTTGGAGGACAGGCAGAGCTCGCCAAACAGGTTCGCCTCGCTTATCGCGAATGGCAAAGTCAGCTAGAACATTATTTACATCTGCGCGACAACGCTGCCGAAGTTAACGCACGTTTTCAATTACTGAGCTATCAGGTTAATGAACTTGATCAACTTGGTTTGCAAAACGGGGAGCTTGATAAACTTGAGGCCGAGCAGCGCAGCCTCGCCAATGCTGGTGATATTTTGCAAGGCAGTCATGAACTCCTCGCGCTCTGTAACGATGACGAGCAAGGATTGAATACAAATTTGCATCGTGCGCTACACATCTTGCGCGATATGCCAGAAAAATCCGCAGCACTTTTGGCCGCAGAAGAATTATTGGTGAGTGCGCAAATTCAAGTAGAAGAAGCCTGCCATGAAATTGATCATCACATAGACACCTTTAATCTTGACCCCGAACGCTTACAAGCTGTCGAAGAACGCTTATCGACTATTTACGATGTCGCACGCAAACATCGTATTCGCGCAGAAGAATTACCCGAACTTATTACCCGTTTAACCCACGAGCTCGACCAACTACAAGGCGGGGGAGCGAAATTGGATCAACTCGCCGCAAAAGTTGAGGCCGCAGAAAACGCTTATTTACATTTAGCCGCGCAGCTTTCTAATAAACGCTTGAAAGCAGCCAATAATCTTGCAAAACAAGTAAACGATCAGCTAAAAAATTTAGCCATGGAAAATGCAAAACTCACGGTAGCTTTGCATCCGTTGGTAGAAAAACCTTCTGCAAATGGTTTAGAAGAAGTGGAGTTTTTAATCAGCACTAACCCTGGCCAGCCAGCTAAAGCGCTTGCTAAAGTTGCATCAGGTGGAGAGCTTTCACGCATCAGTTTGGCGATACAAGTGATCACCGCACAAACCTCCGCAACACCAACCCTGGTATTTGACGAAGTCGATGTAGGCATAGGCGGCGCCACCGCCGATGTGGTTGGCAAGTTGTTACGCGAACTCGGCGAAAAAGGCCAAGTAATTTGTGTAACTCATTTGGCACAAGTTGCCAGCAAAGGCCATCAACATTTATTAGTCAGCAAAAAATCGACTAAAACCAATGCAGAATCCACGCTGGGATTATTAGAAGGTGAAGAAAAAGTTGCAGAGATTGCCAGAATGCTCGGCGGCGCAAAAGTAACGGAACAATCGTTGGCGCATGCGCGTGAGATTTTGGGCAGCTAGATTTACTTAAGCGCCAAAATGTAAATTTTTCAAAGATAGAATTTGAAACTGAAACATTGAAAAACACATTTGTCGCAAAGATGTAACGGCGTAAAAAGCTACATATTTTTCATCTATTCAAGAATAACCATTTCCCGTTGATTGAATTTTAAAACCGCTCAATAGATCTTTTTTAGCGTTTATCACGAACTCATCCTCATAATTTTTTTCGGTTGTATGGTGCCTCTGTGCTGAAAATAAATGGCACATTCAATCAATCAGAATAATGAGGAATGCAAGATGAAAAAAATCGCTTTTTATATTCTCGTGACGCTTGGACTCGCACCTATATCAGCATTAGCAACAACCAGTACATTCCAGGTTCACGGAGCGCAATGTGAAGATTCGCAGAACTCTCTCCAACGCGACCAATGGGGTATAAGCGCAGGAACACCCTATCCTTACGGGCCTACTTCATCGGGTGAATTTTTAGTGAGATGCCCTATAGTCATTGATTCGACATTTCGCCCCACCTCCGCGTGGATGGTTGTAAGGGCCTACGATCGCCACCCCAATGTTAATGTAACCTGTACATTAAATGTTACTGATGCCTATGGAAATATTTTAGGTTCAGCGACAGGGTACACAACAGGCAACGCTGATGCAGGAAAAATATTTCAGGTCGGTGTTATTAATCTAGGGCAACCGCTGGTCTCCAAATATTTTTACGCTACTTGCACAATACCTCAAGCTTATAACTCGGCCCGTTCACACTTGGTATCCTTTGATTTAAATCTATCGAACTAAACCTGTTGATGTGCGGCTATAACTGGAGTCTCGTTATAGCCGTTACTTTTTTGAGTAACTATTATGTTGCGAAGAAAATCTTCCTATTTCCTCATAGCCTCATTGTTGCTAAGCATTACGATCTACCTCAAATACGCTTCAAATGACGTTGAAATTGAAATAAATCAGACCGAAGATGTTGCAATTAAGCTTAGTAACACTTCTCAAAAAAATTCAGCAATGCCGGAAAAAATTTCAACGAATAAACCTGTGTTCGTTAAAGACGATGAACTGTATCAAGAGGACGCAGAACCTATGAACAGCGAATCCTCTATTTCTGACACAGAATTAATAAACCTCGCGCGCGACGCTATCAATGGCGACAACCCCGAATTAAAAGCCGAAGCATTTAATGTGCTTCTCAACCTGGTTCCGACCGATGCGGCCGATATTTTAAATGGTCTTGCTCAGCAAAAAAAAGTTGATGCCTACGTTGAACAAATGGCAGTGACAGGCATGCTGCAACTGCAATCAAACACAGATCTGCTAACAAACAATGATTTAAAAAACTTATTTCAACTTGACAGTAAAACCTTGAAAAAACTGGCAGCACAGATTTTAAGTGATAGAGGTGATACTAGTTTGGCAAATTCTGATAGCAATCTATTTGACTCTGACATCGAGAATGAAAACCCTGGCGTGAGATTGCAAACACTTTTTGAAATGACATCCCTGCACAAAGTTGGTGCCTTACCCAATATCAAACTATCCCTGAAAGATGCCGATGCGGGCATCCGACTACAAGCGCTAAATCTAATAAGTGTTTATGGAAGCGACAAAGATGTCACATTAATTGAACCTTTATTAATGGATACAAACGCGCAAGTGCGCATTCAATCCCAACTCGCGTTAAAAAGTTTATGGCGCAAAAACACTCCTCTAGTATTAACTGATGAACCGGAGTTTGCTCCACCTACCAGCGAAAATTAATTTAATCGGATTTCAAGATTATTTTTCTTGTTGATACTTGGATCAGATCAACATTTTCAGGAACTTTATGTCACATAATATTTCCGCACTTACTTATCCGATGTCGACTCACCCCATTATAAAAATATTAATATGGCCGGTCCTTCTGAATTGGTTAACACTTTTTTCCATTCTCTTCGTGCATCCAATGCCTTTTGGATTTGTGCGTTGATAGGATCAATTTTTTCTGTGGTTCTACTCAGTTGCGAGGTCTTTTATTGGGGTGGGACCTACCTTGGCGCAATGATTAATATTGCAAAAGTGTGTGCTCTTGCGATTGCAATTTTGCTGTGGTTTAGAAGTTATTACCAAAAAAACCAGGCCCAGCTTTATCACCCAATGGATTTACTTCCTCAACTTTGTTTCATCTCTTTTTTTTTCGCTACAACTGCAACCATTCTTTTATTTAATCCACACGGGACTTCGCCGAAAGGGATAATTAGATTTATTACAGATCTTTACAGCATAAGGCGAGAATATCCGGATTTCAGGAGAATAATAGGGAGTTTTATTATTTATACCTACGCCATTCTCAGCTGGCTAATGGTGTATGTTTTCATTAAATCTGAACGCAATTGCGAAAAGACTGTACGACTGACACATAAGTCAGTCGCCTTTGGTGCCTTATCGTTATTCGGCATCCACGAAATTATAAAAATAATAACAATTACAGCTTATTACGAATTTCCGGATTTTATGTTTAGCCTTGAGTTTTTATGGGGCGAAATATGGTTAGCCATTATTAGCATTTGCCTTTCCAGCTATGTATTTTTGTTGCGCCCAGACAACTTTATTTTCAACTCCAGATTCTTACCAAAATTACCAACCTTTGTTGTCCTCGTATTTTGCTCAAGCTTTATCTGCATGTGGACAACAGAATTAATTAGCTACTTCTATCATTTAATCTTTACCGACAATAAATACAGTTTTGCCGAACAGTTTGCACAGCCCTTCGGAGGCACCCACCCTATCTGGATTGATATTGATCAATTCACCGGTATGTTACGCTCAAGATTTAATGAGCAATTTATTTCCGCCATGTTTTTAATGTATTTACATTTCTCTATACGCTGGAAAAAAGTTGAGTCATCTGCCTACCATAAAATAGATATTAAAAACTCGTTGCTATTTTGGGTTTACAATTTGGTAGGCTGGACTTGTGCAGGCACCTATTTATATTTTTCTGATTTACTGGGAATCTCCAAAGCGGGCAAAGTCATTCCAGAAGTATTCATTTTTTCCTATGTTTTTTTTGGCTTTTTCTTAAGCTTTATGTTGCGCTCCATCATTAAAAATTTTCATATTTTGACATCATCACTTATCGAGTTAGCTTATAAAATTTTTCTCCTGTCCTGCATTTTTGGGGTTTTCCTTGCTATTGCCTTATCTATGATGAGCTACCTGTATATCTCTGGTGCATTTGGTCATGAAGTTTTGTTGGACAAGCAAGAGTTTTTTAACGGGTTTAATTACTTCAAAAAATGTGTACCTTGGTTTGTGCTATGTTTTGCACTGTGGTCACTTATCTACCACATAGCAGTAAGCCAACGTACCAGTCTTCAGAATGAAATAAGAAAATTACAGCTGGAGAAGAATTTAAAAGAGCTGCAACTAAATACCCTAGCGGGGAAAATTGATCCGCACTTTATTTTTAACGCATTGAATAATATAAGAGTTCTGGTAAGGGTGGATGCTGAAAAGGCCCGCGATTCAATTTTGGTACTGTCAGATATTCTGCGAAATCCAATACAAAAAAACTATCAGGAAAAAATTCCACTTGTTGAGGAGCTAACATTGGTTCGTAAGTACCTCAAGCTTTCCCATATACATTTGGGAAATAGATTAGAGTATCGAGAATCAATCGAACCGGGAATCGACAATGCTGTAATTCCCTCGATGATGCTGCAAATCATGATGGAAAATGCTATTAAACATGGCATTAATCCTTTACCCGGCGGTGGCACTTTGTCGCTCGACATACACTCCAGCGATCAGGAAATCGTCTGTATTATGACTAATACAGGTCAATTGCAGTCCGAATTTGCAACACAAGGATTCGGAATCGGTTTAAAAAATATCAAGGAAAGGTTGTCGCTCCTCTATGGCACCAAGGGAAGTTTCCATTTGTATGAAACCCATCAATTGGTGGTAGCCAGATTAATCCTTCCGTTGGAATTTTCTATATGAGAACAATGATTGTCGAAGATTCAATACTTGCACGTGATGAATTAAAATTTATGCTCCAGGATATTCCCCAGCTTACACTTTGCGGAGAAGCGGAAGATGCAAATCAAGCGCTCCCCATCATAGACCGTGAAAAGCCCCAGGCTATATTCATGGACATTAATATGCCTGGAAAAAACGGTTTTGAATTATTGGCAGCTCTCGATTACTCACCCAAAGTTATTTTTACAACGGCACATGCAGAACATGCTGCACGTTCATTTGACTTTGATGTTGTGGACTATTTATTGAAGCCTTATTCGTATAATCGGTTGAAGCTCGCAATTGATAAATTACTATGCATAACCGATAAAAAAAGTGAATCTGAATTAATGGATATTGCCCAGCATTTGCTATTGCGCGATGGAGAAAAAACCTATTGGGTTCGCTTGAAGGATATTTATTATTTCGAGAGTTGCGTCAACCATAGCCTGGTTGTGTGGGGGAAAAATAAAGCTCTCGTTTATCGCGCTCTTGGAAGCATTGAAAATAGATTACCTGAAAGTCATTTTGTACGTGCCAACCGAAAACATATTGTGAATATAGATCACGTGGATAGTGTTGAAGCCTGGATTAACGGTGGTTACCGATTGAGATTGGGCTCCCTGACACATATCGAAGTTTCACGCAGACAAGCGTCGCGTTTTAAAGAGCAGTTCAGTTTGTAAATAACATGCGCTGTAATATCGCAAGGCATCTGCTGCGGGCGATTAACATGTGAAAAAGGACGCAAAAAAAGGAGCAGCTTTCCATTCAAGGAATAGAAAGCCAGGGAAATGATATTATTTTTTTAAAGGTTTTACGTACAACACCAAACTATGATCCGTTAATTCGAAACCATGTTCAGCGGCAATTCGGCGTTGCAGCGCTTCAATTTCGTCGTTGTGGAACTCTATGACATTTCCGCTATCTATATCGACCATGTGGTCGTGATGCTCGCCACGGGCAACTTCGAATACCGAATGTCCGCCATCAAAGTTGTGTCTTACTACCAAGCCTGCGGTTTCAAATTGTGTCAATACTCGATAAACAGTTGCCAAGCCAACGTCATCGCCTTGCTCGATCAAGGACTTATAAACGTCCTCGGCACTCATGTGGTGTTGCTCGGCAGATTCCAGCATTTGCAGAATTTTTATGCGAGGTAAAGTTACCTTAAGACCTACTTTGCGCAACTCTTGGTTTTCATCTGCCATTTTTCCCCCAAAACCTTCTCAGTATTCCTATGGTTCGGGTATTATCCGTGTTCAAATAATTTAGTGGAAGCCCTCTTATGAAATTAGCCAGTCGTTTTTTACTGGTCACCCTGTGTGTATTAAGTCTAGCAAGCTGTAAATGGTTCCCCAGTGTGCACAAACTCAACATTCAACAAGGGCACATCATCACCGCCGATATGGTTAATCAGTTGAAATTAGGCATGAACAAACGCCAGGTGCGATTTGTGCTGGGTAATACTCTACTGCCTGATACCTTCAACGATGATCGCTGGGACTACTTTTACAGCTTGAAAAGAGGGAGGGATAGTAGTTACGTCAAGCATCTATACACAGTTTACTTTGAAAACGACAAGCTCGTGAAAATGGAAGGTGACTACTTGCCAGGCGCTGCGCCTTTAAGCGAAGACAAGTCAGAAAAATATCTTGAGAATGCAAGGCAAGATATGCCATTGCCAACCAACGTTGAAAAGAAACCAGAGCCCGTTGTTTCCGAACCTAAGTAGTAGATCCACGTCCATGGATGGACTTGTTTTGCAATTCCCTTCCTTCGAAGTCCAAGCTTGACACTTAACCTGCCTCAACTAGGCTGAAAGAGTAGTTGCAGCTCATTTCTGCGTATGTACATCCCGCGTAAGCTGTTAAATCAACGCGATATTGCCAAGCACAACCATTTTCCCATGCTCGTGAAGTTCGGATGGATTATTTTATAAACACTTGGCGTCAGGCCGCAGGCCGTTTAGCGGCCCAATTTCAAATCTATGAAGCGGATGCCGCAATAGCGGCAGGTTTTCGTGCGCAACAAATTAAGGCCATTTTGGCTCTGACGCCTTTGACCATGCTGGCCAATTCTTTTAACTCCGGCCTGCTGTTATTGATGTATTGGAATACGCCTAAAATCAAACTGATTTTGATATGGTCTGTAGTTCTAATCACGGCGATTTTTTTAGGTACGCGAGCATGGTTGCAGCAACGGCGGCGGCCCTCACCAACCCATGTGTCCATGCGTGCACTGAGAAATGCAACCTGGCATGCCATAGCCTTGGGTAGTATTTGGGGAATACTGCCAATTATGACCTTTAATCAGGCAGACCCGGCTAACACCTTACTACTAACGACCATCTGTACAGGAATGATTTGTGCTGGTGGCTTCGCCTTGGCGACAGTTCCACAAGCAGCCATTGGCTTCGTTTGTGCTCTTACCCTTGGATGTGAAATTGCAATCTTTCATGACAGCCTGACTGCTCACTGGGATTTGGCCATCTTATTGTTGCTCTACGCATTTATTATTATTTTCGCCGTCATTGCCAGCGCTAAAACATTTGGTGCGCGACTAATGGCCGAAGCGGGTGCAGAACATCAACAGCAATTAATCAGTTTACTGCTGCACGATTTTGAATCCCATGCGAGCGACTGGCTATGGGAACTTGATACTACTGGTTATTTGCTATCGCCATCGAAAAAGTTAATCGCCCTTTTTGGTAAGGACGAAAATAAAATCACGCACATACCTTTTGTAAAATTATTTGATGAGGAATATGCGCGCGTCGAGCTTCTTGATAACAACCCGATCAACCAACTTGAACAACATTTTGCTAGCCGCACACCGTTCCGCGAATTGGTCATTCCTATTTTAATTCAAGGTGAACGCCGTTGGTGGCAGCTCACCGCCAAACCTTTATTGAACACAAAAGAACAATTTACAGGTTGGCGGGGTGTAGGTTCGGATGCTACAGAAAAACGTAATGCCGAACTTGAGATGCGTCGCCTGGCCAACTACGACTCATTGACCAATCTCGCCAATCGCCATTATTTTTACATGCAATTGGAAGCACTTAGAAAGCAGGATCAATTTGTTCCCTTTACCATTTTCTTTCTGGATTTGGATAACTTTAAAAATGTTAACGACTCACTCGGTCACGGTGTGGGTGATCTGGTATTAAAAAATATTGCACAGCGTTTAATAAAAACTGTGCGCAATAATGATCTGCTGGCGCGCCTGGGTGGCGATGAATTTGCCATTATCAGTCACGGTGAAGATTCAGCAACCCACGCAAGTCAGCTGGCGCAACGCTTGTTAAATACGTTTGTGGCGCCTTGTATTATTAACGGTAAAAATTTACAGATTGGCTGCAGTATAGGTATTGCTCTGGCACCGGATCACGGCCCTGATATTGAAACTCTATTAAAAAATGCGGATATGGCTCTCTACGCTGCAAAGTCTGCCGGGCGAAATACGTTTCGATTTTATGAACCGGGGATGGAAGTTGTCGCACAGAAAAAATTGCACTTGCTTAACGATATGCGCGCAGCTCTGGAAGAACACGCCGCCACTAACAAATTGCTCAATAAAGCATTTAGCGAGGATTTAATATGGCCACCCACTCCTATCATCAGCCAATTTGAAATATTTTTTCAGCCGCAAATAAAACTGGCAACACGAGAAGTCATAGGTTTTGAAGCGCTTTTGCGATGGAACCATCCCGAGTTAGGTTTGATTTCGCCCGCACATTTTATTCCGCTCGCAGAAGAATCAAATTTAATTATTCCCATAGGCACCTGGGTGCTGGTTGAGGCATGTAAATATGCGGCTCGCTGGCCAAAACGTTGGCGCATCGCTATCAATTTATCTGCCGTTCAATTTCGCGAGGGCAATGTTGTACAAGTAGTGCGCTGGGCTCTTCAGATCAGTCGCCTGGCTCCCGAACGCCTGGAACTGGAAATTACCGAATCGCTACTCATACAAGACAATATCGCCGCCCAGGAAACCTTAACGGCCTTACGAAAATTAGGGGTGCGCATAGCATTAGATGATTTTGGCACAGGTTATTCATCACTCGCTTATTTGCGCAGCTTCCCACTGAATAAATTAAAAATCGATCGATCCTTTGTTACCGCGTTAAGTAAGGACACCAGTGCATTGGCCATTGTAAATGCAATTATCAAACTAGCAGAAGCTCTCGATTTGGACACAACAGCCGAAGGTATTGAGTCACAAGAAGAAGCCAATATTTTGCAATCCTGTGGCTGCTCCGACGCACAGGGTTTCTATTTCGGTCGCCCCCTTCCCCTGCAAGAAGCGCTCGCCTATGTACGCCAATTTGAGCGCTCCCAAAACGCAAATTTAGACCCGAGCCTGTAAAACCGCCTTAAATATTCTAAGACCCCGTAAAAGCTAACCTATACTCAAATTACAGCTGAATTGACCGGGCATTCATTAGTTATGCCTTGAAAAATCACCACAATCCGGAACCATAAGCTAAAAATTCCGAGGGTTTAATGCTCAAACGTATTGCTTCCAAAGATATCCGTATGGGTATGTTTATTACTGAACTCTGCGGCTCCTGGATGGAGCATCCTTTTTTCAAAACAAAATTTTTGCTGGAGGACCCGCAGGATCTCGAAAGCCTTCTCAAAAGCGGTATTAAAGAAGTATGGATTAACACCGACAAAGGTTTGGATGCAGATGAAATTGTTCAGGGAAAAACGCTTTCGGATATTGAACTCGAAACTGAAAGTATGTTGCACGATGTCGTGCGCACTAAAAGCACTGAAAAAACCAGCATGGCCGCGGAAGTTAAAAATGCACAAAAAATTTGTGCACGCGCCAAGGAAGCTGTCATTGTCATGTTTAACGACGCGCGCATGGGCAAAGCTATTGAAGTTGAAAACGCCCAGGTTTTGGTAGAAGAAATTGCTGACTCGGTTTTACGCCAACCTCACGCGCTCATCAGCCTGGCCCGTCTGAAAAATTCAGACGAGTACACTTACATGCATTCCGTAGCCGTTTGCGCCCTCATGATTGCACTGGCTCGTCAGCTCAATCTCGATCAGGATCTGGTACACGAAGCGGGTCTGGCAGGCTTGTTACACGATCTCGGAAAGATGGGTGTACCCGGTAAAATTTTGAATAAGCCAGGAAAGCTGACGGACGAAGAATTCAAAGTTATGAAATCCCATCCGCAAATTGGCGCAAGCATTTTAATGAATAATCCATTAGTGAGCGCACTCGTGCTGGATGTGGTCATGCATCATCATGAGAAGATGGACGGTAGTGGATACCCTCATAGATTAACCGGCGACAATATAAGTTTATTTGCAAAAATGGGGGCTGTGTGCGATGTCTATGATGCCATTACATCCAACAGACCCTATAAAAAAGGTTGGTCACCAGCGGAGTCTATTCGCAAAATGGCGGAGTGGAGCAAGGGACACTTTGATGAAGCAGTATTTCAAGCCTTTGTAAAAACCGTAGGCATTTATCCAACAGGTTCTTTAGTAAGATTGGAAAGTGGGCGGCTGGGGATAGTTACGGAGCAAAGTGAAACATCACTTCTCACACCCAAAGTAAAAATATTTTTCTCAGCCAAATTAAAAACGCCCATCCTTCAAGAAACTTTAGATTTATCAAAACTTATTGGCAAAGAAAAAATAATTGGTCGTGAATCACCGGATGATTGGGGTTTTCGCAACCTCGAAGATTTATGGGGTGCGTAATAAAATATCCTTAACCGATGATGGGGAATTCTGCATAAAACGTACTTCCCTCGCCTATTACTGACGTAAAACCCACACGACCATTCAACCGCTCAACAATTTCCTTAGCTATTGCCAAACCCAAACCAGTCCCGCCTTTTTTTCGCGAGTCTGATGAGTCCGCCTGATAAAATTTTTCAAAAATATGAAGTTTATTTTCTTCCGATAAGCCGACCCCCATATCGGTCACTGATACCCGGGCATAACCGTCAATGTTATTCAGACTGATAAACACATTCGAGTCAGGTTTTGAAAATTTTGCCGCATTCGACAAAAAATTCGCCATGACTTGTAAAAATCTGATGTCCTCGATATTAACCTTGGGATTGATATCGATCGGCACCATCACAAAACGCACCTGCATTTGGTCAGCATAAGCTTTGTTTTCCGAAAGCGCACGCTCAATGAGTGGTTTAATCAATTGCGGTTCGCAATGAAACTCCAGCTTACCGACCAATAGTTTATCCATGTCCAACAAATCATTAATTAATAATGTCAGACGCTGGGAATTTTTATAGGCAATATCCAGTAATTGATTTAATTTTTCCGGTAGCTCACCCAGGGCGCCGCTCAAGGCCACACCCAGTGATGCAGAAATTGCCGTTAAAGGTGTACGTAATTCATGGCTTACGGTGGATACGAATTCCGTCTTAATTTTATCCACCCGTTTACGCTCGGTAATATCCCAACAGGTTCCGATCATAGACGTGGCTTGATTATTTTCATAAATAATTTTTGCACGCGACGCCAGATAATGAATGCTGTGATCGGGCCATAACACACGATATTCGGTATCGTAACCACGCTCGCCCTCAATTGCTTTTGCAATCTCTTCAAAAACTCGTTGTCGATCGTCATTATGAACGAGCGAAAGAAAACTTTCGTAGCTGGTTAAAACACCACCCTGAGTCAACCCAAAAAGCGCATACATGGATTCATCCCATTGCACGTGCTTATCACTTAAATTCAAACTCCACACACCCATTAATGAGGACTCAAGAGCTAACTCAAGCCGCTGTTGATTATTCTTTAACTGAAGGTGTTTCTGACGAACATCCAGAGTCATTTCTCTGGCCAGGAGGATCGCTCTTTGTCGCTGACTCGCTAATACATAAAACATAGCGCATAAAAGGAAGCTAAAGAATATACCAATAACAAATACAATAATTGAAGTATAGGAATTATGGCTTTTTTCAAAAAGATTATTGCTGCCTATTTGGAGAAACCATTGTTGACCAAACAAGTTTATTTGGCGGTTCTGGATGAAATGAGGTGAAAAACTGCCCGGATCATTATTGGACCTGTAAAGCTCTTGCGTTGTATTTACAGATTCCCCCGCATAAACAACATAATCAATATACTTTCTGCGTTGCGGCAAAATACTGTTCATCAAATCGCCCATACGAAACGCAGCGTAGACAAAGCCCTCCAGCGCACCCCAACGCTCGCCGACACTTGCCAAGGGCATATTTTTTTTATAAATCGGCACATATAACAAGGCGCCCGCTTGAACCGGGCCCTGATTTTCCTGGACCAAAGTCACCTTGCTTGACAAGGTTGCCTGATTTGTTTCTACAGCAGCACTCATGGCATTGCGACGTACAGGTTCAGAAAACATATCAAAACCGAATGCCGCCAGGTTTCTTCCCACAAACGGTTCTGCATAAATAATCATTGTGTAATTATCGCGTTCACCTTGTGGGCGTATGGTGAATTGCGGAAAACCATCAGCGCGTACATGCTGAATAGCGCCGTCGAGCTCGCCGGGTTTTATCCATTGACTAAAACCAATGAGTTGAATGCCAGGATATTTTTCTACCAGCTCAAAGCTGCCGATGTATTTACGAAACTCCTCACGCTCAACACTCTGGCTTGCTTCATACAAACCCTTTACTCCTATTAAAATTTGCTCATTATCACGCATTTTTAATTGCAAGCTTTGGATCAAATCATCCACTTGCTGATTAAAAGCTGCATATGCAAATCGCACAGATTGCCTGTGAATAGTCATGCTTATAAAAACTGTGAGCAATAGAAGTACTATTAGCAGGAGCAATATCCAGGCTAAGTGCTTATTTTTTTTAAATAACTCAATCACTACCATAAAAAGCTCTAATACCAACGATGGATTTGTAGCAATTTTTATGCATTGTCATTTGCCTGTATTAATTTTTATTCACTTTGGACCAAATTTCGCGCAACTGATCGGCAAGAGTCATTGGATCAAATGGCTTTGCAATAACACCTACAGCACCAAGTTCAAGATAACCCTGCACCTCCTGCGGCTGCACTTTAGCCGTCATAAATACTACGGGTGTATTTGAAAGCTCGGGTAACTTACGCAAGGCGTGCAATGTTTCAGGGCCATCCATCCCCGGCATCATCACGTCAAGCAAAATTAAATCCGGATTGAACGCAATAGCTTTACTCAAGGCTTCATTACCTGAAGAACAAGGTTCCAGCGTAAATCCGCTAATAGCGTCCAGTACCATGACCGCAATTGCTTGAATATCAGGATCATCTTCCACATATAAAATTTTATCTAATGTCTTAGTCATAAAGATTTCCTTTGCGTTAAATTCAATGAAAGAATTATGGCAACTTAAAATTTTCAAACTGTTGGCTTGATCAGGACTGTTTAAACTCTGCATAAAAGCAACTGCCTTCTCCCAACTCACTTTCGAATCCAATTCTGCCATTCATGCGCTCCACCAATTCTTTACTAATCGCGAGCCCCAAACCTGTACCACTTTTTTGTCGGCTGTCTGATGAATCTGCCTGCGAAAATTTTTGAAAAATACGCGTCTTGAATTCTTCAGAAATTCCCTGGCCATAATCGCGTACCGATATACGAACCCAGCCATTAATAACAGATATTTTTATATCCACTGAGGACTGAGGAGGAGAAAACTTAGCGGCATTACTTAAAAAATTATTCATTACTTGCTGAAACCTGAACTCATCTATATTAATAGCTGCTGCCGCAGATACATCATCTAAAACAAACTTGACGGCATATTTGTCTGCGTAGATTTTGTTTTCAAGCAAAGCTTGTTGCACAAGCAAATACACCGGTTTTGCATCCATATCAAAAACCATTTTCCCCGCAATCAATTTTTCCATATCCAGTAAATCATTAATTAACAGACTCAACCGCTGGCTATTTTTATAGGCTATCTCCAACATGGCTTTGGGTTTATCTGGCACTGCTCCCAGCATATTGTTGGTAACCAAACTAAGTGCTCCTGAAATAGACGTTAACGGAGTACGCAATTCATGACTGACAGTGGATATAAATTCACTCTTCATCCGCTCCACGCGCTTTTGTTCACTAATATCTTTTATCAAGGTCCACCAGCATTGTTCATCACTTTCCAGAGTATTAATAAGGGAACCGCTTATTTCTACAGGAATAATGTCACCTTTTTTATGACGATAACTTTTTTCGATTGGGCCAAATCGATCAGAGCCTTTTACATAATCCATTGCTGTTTTCACATCCGCCCATTCATTCTCTGGCATCAGATCCAATATATTTAAAGCACTTAACTCGGTTTTGCTGTAACCAATCATTTTTCTGAATTCCGGGTTCGCATCAAGAATCTGACCATTTTCCTTCACTTGAATAATACCTATGGGAGCCATTTCAAATAGCTGCGATAGTTTGTTGGTCATAATGCGTCTTTCATAAACGCTATCGATTCGCGATTGAATATCCCAAATAAACCCGTCAATAAATTGCAAATTGCCTCGAGGATCAAACACACCGCGCCCAATTTCCTGCACATACCTCCACTGGCCATCGGCACGCTTGATGCGATATTCGATATCAAAGGATTCTTTTTTTGTCAGTGCAGCTTGAACACTAGCATGAACCCTATCTACATCATTAGGATGAGTAATATCAATAAAGCTAAGCGATGAGTCATTAATAAAATTTTTGGCCGAATAACCGGTCAGCTGTTCGACGGCGTCGCTTAAATAATGCATAGTCCATGACGCATTATCTTCACAGCGATAGGCAGCACCGGGAAAATTACTCAGCAAGCTACGCAGCAAATCTTCACTCCCTTTAACGCGTGAAGAATATTCTTGCATGGATTTATTAATAGATCTTAGTTTTAAAAGCTGCATAACTTGCCGGGCAAGTGCGCGCAACGAATTCAATTGTGGGCTATTTAATGTTCGTGGTTTGTAATCAATGACACACAAAGTACCCAACGCAAGCCCTTCTTCATTAACCAGAGGTACACCCGCGTAAAAACGGATGTAGGGTGCATTGATCACTAATTCATTATCGCTAAAACGTTTATCTTTGGTTGCATCTGCCACAACCAGAATTTCATCCGGAACTAAAATAGCGTGCGCACAAAATGCAACATCGCGCGATGTCTCATCAGCATCTAAACCTATACAGCTTTTAAACCACTGACGCTTGCGATCAACTAAAGAGACAACCGCAACGGGTACGTCGCACAAATGCATGGCAATTTGCGCGATGTCATCAAAACTTTGCTCTCGCGGTGTATCGAGAATAGCAAGATCGTGCAGAGCTTTAAGACGTATAATTTCGTTGTCAGGTAGTTCCGCTATCATAATTTTAAATAAAGGTATTGGTAAAATTACTGATTAAGTGCCTTTTTAACAGCGGCAATAATTGCCGCCGTAGGCTGTGGCTTTTGCAACCATTGCACATCAGAAAACATAGCCGTACGACTATTTATTACTCGCTCTGAATCAAGGTTCGCTGAAATTACAATAATAGGTATATGCATAGTGCTGGCATCGCTACGCAGTTGTCGAATTAATTCAATACCGCTCATATCCGGCAATTGAATATCCATAGTTAAAGCCTTATAGGCATAAAGCGCTAAACGCTCGAGTGCGTTTTGTCCTGAATAAGCAATATCAACGCGGTAATTTTGCGTGCGCAACATGGTTGCAAATAATTCGGCAACTTCCGGGTCGTCCTCAATGACTAATAACCGTTCTCCCGTGGCGGTTCGTTGATTATTAACCGGTGGTTGATACAAAGTGTTTTCTTCAAATGGAATTTCAAAATAGAATTGCGAGCCTTTACCCACTTCCGAGAAGAAGCCAACACGTCCTCCCATGCGTTCAATAATTTCTTTGCAGATTGCCAAACCTAAACCTGTCCCACCTTTTTGACGCGAATCTGATGAATCCGCCTGTGAAAACTTTTGAAAAATTCGACTGCGAAATTCATCGGGAATTCCCGGTCCTTTATCAATGACCGTAACTCGCACGCTGTTGTAAAGATTTTCTATGCGCAGCTCAACTGTTTCTTTTGGTGGAGAAAATTTCGCTGCATTCGACAAATAATTTGCCAGGACTTGTTGCAGTCGTTGAAAATCAACTATCACTCGCAGATCGTCCCGCACAAGGCTATTCAATACAAATTTCACCTGGAATTGCGCCGCATATGCAGCGTTTGCATCAATGGATTGCACAACTATAGGTACTAGAGCTTGAGACTTAAGATCAAAATACATTTTGCCCGCTGAAAGTTTTTCCATATCAAGCAAGTCATTGACTAGATGAATTAAACGCAAACTGTTTTTATGCGCAATATTCAACATTTTGGTGGCTGTATCCGGAATCTCTCCCGCCGCACCATTAACAATTATTCCAAGAGCTCCACTAATGGCGGTCAAAGGAGTGCGCAACTCGTGGCTTACTGTTGAAATGAACTCGCTTTTCATGCGATCAATTCGCTTAATTTCACTAATGTCGCGCGCCATCCCCAGATAGCCCGTAATTTCGCCATCTGAACTGCGCAAGGTTGAAGATGACAAAATAACAGGGACATGAGAACCGTCTTTGCACACATAGGTCCATTCATTTTCGTCTTCATCACCTTCTCGAGCCTTGGCACTAAACACATCGAGACCCGGCTTTATTTCTGATCCAAATTCTTGCGTTAACTCTTTCGCGCGGGCAGAAATTTCTTCCTGTAAATGAAATGGCATGGGTGTTAACTTATCAATAACTTCTGCAGCTGAATAACCCAATAAACGTTCAGCTCCCTTATTAAAAGTTTTGATAATTCGGTCCTGATTCGTTGAAATAATTGCAATACTGGCAGCATCCAGAATTGCCTCGCGCAATGCATTGATATCCTGTAATTTTATAGCTGCGAGTTTTTCTTCAGTAACTTCCTGCAAATAGCCATGCCACAGGGTGTCACTATTTTTGAGTCGTTCTGGTCGCGCTTCGCCGCGCACCCAAACTTCACCGCGACGCGGATGTATTACCCGAAAAGTTGCATTCCAATTTTTCAGGCTTGCCGCTGACGCAGATATACTTTCGCTTACCCAACCAATATCTCCAGAATGAATAGCAGCAAACACCGCAGTGGCGTCATCTTTAACATCCTCAGCCTTAACGCCGAAAATGGCTTCTATGCCAGAACTCGCAAAGGGGAAAAAATTTCGACCGTCTGCATTTAACTGATATTGATATAAAAATCCTGGTAATTGATTGCATAGTTTTTCAAAGCGATCGAGCAATAATTGTTGTTCAGATTGATCTTGCCAACGCTCCAGGGTGATGCCTACCCAACGCGATAACAATCGCATAAAGTCTTTATCGAGATCATCATAGGGCTGATGACGACTATGTTCTGAATCGAAACTCAAGGTTCCGTAAATTTTTCCTTGCAACCAAATGGGCACACCTATGTAGGTGTCCACTTTCATGTGGTCAGTTGCATAATGATTGGCGTATTCACTTTTTGAAATTTCATCACAGCAAAATACGTCCTGCTGATTGACAGTAAATTCACAAAAATAATTTGATAGGGGACCGTCAATGGGTCTTGGACATGAGTGACCGAAACTGATTTTAATTTGATATTGTTTGCCCTGGATGCGACTCACAGTTCCGCAGGGCAAACCCAAGTAGCGCGAACTTATTTCCAGAGCGTGACGCAACTGCTCCTCGGCCGAGGAAAACGGAATTGAAGCAATTTGATTGAGCGCACGCAAAGCAGCTTGCTGGCGGACCACAATAATTTCATTTTTTTTGCGCTCGGTAATATCCGTATACACTCCCAACATGAGCGCCGCTTTGCCATCGGGCAACCATTCCACTACTTTGCCACGAGTAAAAATCCACTTGTAACTACCGTCGGCAATTTTCAAACGATATTCATTTTCGAACATAGGTGTTTCGCCTTTAATATGGCGAATCATTTCATTGTAACTTGCACGTTTATCACTGGGATGAACGCGAGATAACCACTCTTCAATATCACCATGGCCATCATCCCCGTCGAGCCCACACAGTGCGCGCCACTCTTTGGAAAAATAAGCATTATTGCCAGCGATGTTCCATTCCCAAAATCCTGATTCACTGCTTACCAGGGCGAGGTTTAAACGCTGCCGTGATTGTTCGCTAAGGTCGCGTTCCTTTTGCATTTGCTCACTATGTTCACGCAAGACTTGCAAAATGTGGTGGCGATTGAGCCGCAATAACACCCATAGCACGATTAATGAAAACACCCAACCTGCGAGATAGGTAATCAACAATGCAGTGCGAGTACCAAGGTACGCAATCATTTCTGTGCTTACATCCACCCAACTCACCACAATAGTTGTTGGAGCAACAGGTGTCGCATTTGAAGGCGCTTGATCGCCCAACCGAATCATCGAGAGCAAATAAGTTTTTTCGTTGTGCTTAACAGTCCAGGGAATATTCTTGTCGGTATTCAAATTAGAAAAGGTGTCGTTGGCCAGCCAATCTTTTATGAGTGGGTTATTGTAGGACTCGAGATACCAGGGACTGCCCAGATTTTTACTACCGGCGGGCATTTCTTGCTGAGTAGATCCCCATAACATTTCACGTGCTAGCGAAGCACTTACCAATACGGCTTGACCTTTATTTTTTTCAGTGACTCCGGGGGGGAGTAAAGACAAGCCCACTTCAATTGCGGCAATATTATTCTCTGAACCGTCCTCAGCTTTGACAGGAACAATGCCACGATAGTTAGCACCGTAATGTCTAACCTCCATACCACTCTTGGGGTTTCCACTTTTCAACGCATTCACTAACAGGGGACTGAATTGGCTTACGTCGTCACCAAATCGTTCAATTTTATTTGCCCGCAAAAAAACGACAGCTTTGGGTTTTGGAGCATAGCTCGCAAAATGAATATTGAGTTCGCGAAAACCGAGTGGAGTCATTTGCTTCCAGTAATGCTCCAACGCTTGCAATAGTTGCTTACGCATTAGCGCGCTTTGTTCGCCGCCACCGTTACCGCCTTCTTTTTGATGAATGATCGCAGCCTTTTGAATAAGGTTTGCGACTGTTGTGTCCTTGGCGATAAGTTGCGCAAAAACTTCCGCATGATGTAATAGATCGCGCTGCGTAACATTGGAGGTAGACTCCACCATCGCTTGCTGTAAAAGCAAACGCCTCTGCCACTCATGCTCCTGACGCCTTAATTCGTTATGCAAAAGCATGACAAACAAGCCAGTAATAAGGAAAGTTACAACCCACGGCGTCCAGGTATAGAGCCGCTTGTTTTCTAGATCCATTGATCGTCTCGTGCAGATATAGCCTGCAACCCCCGAAGGCGTTGCAGTTCTATATCCAGTGTAGTGCAGATTTTTTTGAAGGGCTGAGATTGAGGGCTGAAATGACTTGTCCCTGAACTGGGATGAGGATAAAGGAAGCGCTTGATTTGATTGGATTTCTAAAAGCTAGCCCCCTTAGTCGGAACTTTTGGCGGCGCGTTTGCGGCGTGCGTCTTTAGGGTCGACCAAAAGCGGCCGATATATCTCCACCCGATCACCTGCCTGCAATACATAGGACGAACTTTTGGTGCCGAGGGATTCACCGAAAATACCTAGCTTGGCATTAGCAATATCGATTTCGGGGAAATAAGTAACTATGCCGGAGCGCTCCACAGCTTGCAGCGCAGTTGTGCCCGGCTTCACCAACAGGGAAATAATTTTCTGCTGATGTGGGAGCGCATAGGCTACTTCTACGGTGATTAAATCGAAATCTGCCATGTGCCCTAACCGTAAATCACTTTTGCGCGGGCGCAGAGTGCATCAACTTGCTTACTGGCAACTGACTCAAATAATTTGCCAATCGCCATGCCCAAAAGCCGGTTTTGCAATTCGAATTCCAAATCGAAACTGACTTTACAGGCATGCTCACCAAGAGGAGTGAATTGCCAGCAGCCATGCAGGAATTTAAAAGGTCCATCGACTAAGGTCATTTTCATTAGAGTGGGCGCTTGCAGATGATTGCGGGTTACAAAGCTTTGACTTACTCCGGCTTTGCTCAGCTCCAAACGAGCCTCAAGCCAATCTCCCTCACGCATGAGGATTTTCGCGCTTACACAGCCATCCATATATTGCGGATAGGCTTCAATATCGTTTACCAGATCGAACATTTGCTGCGCGGAATAATTCACGAGCGCCGATCGATTTACCCCATGAGACACAGATCTTTCTCCGCAAAAATAATCAAAATCCTAAAACCTAAATCCCAGTCTCTAAGGAAAAACCTAATAAGCTATTCAGAGATCACCGTTGCAGCTGTCGGGAATAATGAGTCTAGAGGAAAGAACAAATCAACAATAATAGCCACGACTATAATCGGTGACAGGTATCGCAATACCCAGCTCCAGATGATAAGCAAACGAGGATGGTCCTGTTGCATTTCATGCTCAATAGATTCTCGTTTCATACCCCAACCAACCAAAATAGCGGTAAGCAAACCACCAGCGGGAAGCAATAAATTTGTGGTGATGAAATCAAGCGAAACATAAAAATTCATTCCCCACAGCCATTCATCATCCGACGATCGATTAAATGAATGCATCGAACATATGCCTAACAACCAGGCGACTGCTGCTATTAATAAGCTAGCGCTTATACGATGAAATCCAAACCGTTCATGCAAATAGGCTACCGCTGGCTCAAGGAGTGACATTGAAGAACTCCAGGCTGCAAGAATTACCATTCCGAAAAACACGGAACCCACCAGAGTCCCCATGGGCATAGAGCCAAAAGCAACGGGTAAGGTAACAAACATCAAACCAGGCCCCTTGCTCGGTTCAATACCCGGGGTGGCAAACACAAAGGCAAATATGGCGACCCCAACGAGTAAACCAACCATCACATCCAATAAGGCGACGGTAATGACAGTTTTACCAATCGATTGCGTACTAGGCATATAAGCGCCATAGGCCATTATTGCGCCCATACCAATACTTAAGGTAAAGAAGGCGTGACCCAAGGCAATACGCGCTGATGTCCAGGATAGATCTTCCGGATTAAAGCTAAACATAAAGCGCGCGCTGGTTAGCATTTCATTGGTGGTATAGGCGTAACTCAAAATTATTAAGAGCAAGATAAGCAGAGTGGGCATCATCCACCGAACGGCCTTTTCGAGACCATTATTTACCCCAAACATTAACACCAAAGCGGTCATGAACATGAAGAGCGTATGCCACTGCAATAAGCGGCTGTTATCTGCCAACAAGCTTCCAAATAACTCATCTGAGTGTTGTCCGTCTAAACCAGAGAATTTCCCCTCCAACGCAGAGACAAAATAATCCAATGCCCAGCCAGCGATTACAGAATAATAAGAAAGGATCAAAAAGCTCGCTAACACCCCCATCCAACCAATGATTGACCATAGGCGAGTAGAACCCATATCGACACTGATATTTGAAACCGCGGTAATGGGGTTCGCGCGACCTTTGCGGCCTATCATAATCTCCGCCATCATGATCGGAATACCGACCAGCGCCACACATACCAGGTAGAGCAATACAAACGCTGCACCGCCGTTCTCGCCGGTGATATAGGGGAACTTCCAAATATTGCCCAAGCCAACTGCGGAGCCGGTTGCCGCCAGGATAAAGCTGCCCCGCCCCCAGATTGCATGTTGTTTAAGTCGTTTTGCCATGAAAGCTCCAAATGCATTTCGTACTTGCAGACGATGATTGTAACGGGATTGCCACCGCAAGATAAGTCTTGTGAGACAAGCCACGTGCGCGAAACTTCTCACAAAATACGCGTATAATGCGCGCCTGCTTCCAGAAGGGGGTTCTAATAAGGAGCCTATTAACGTTATGGCCAAGAAAAATTCGCAAAAAAATAATGGCAGCACCATCGCTCTTAATAAGAAAGCCAAGTTTGATTATCACCTTTCCGACCGCTTTGAATGCGGCATGGTGTTGCAAGGTTGGGAAGTAAAGAGCCTGCGCGCTGGCAAAACTCAACTGACCGATTGTTACGTTTTCTTCAAAAATAATGAGGCGTGGCTTTTGGGCGCGCAAATTACACCGATCCAATCCGTGTCAACTCATTACGTGGTGGAGCCAACCCGTAACCGCAAACTGCTGCTAAATCGCCGAGAAATCACGCGATTGCAGGAAGCATCCCAACAAAAAGGTTATACGGTGGTAGCAACGGCTTTTTATTGGAAAGCACATTTAGTGAAATGCGAGATTGCCCTGGCGAAGGGTAAACAGGAACACGATAAACGTGAGACCGAAAAAGAAAGAGACTGGGCGCGCGATAAGCAACGTTTATTTCAGTCAGGGAATCGAGATTAGAAGGTCCCTTCCCTGCGGGCGCGTAGCTGGGAGGGGTCTCGCTACAACCTGTGATTGCCCCCTTCGGTTTCCTTGCCAATGGGAGAGTGAGAAGGTGGTTCTATCTTCATATGACACTCAACACTTGCAAGCCTGATGGCTAAAGCCAATAATCTGGTTATCTTTTTCGGCAATGATCCCGAGATGTTCTATGAATGCAACAGTCCCAGTTCTGCCATTAGACACCCTGTGGGAATCCATCCGCGGCCAGACGCGCAAGCAAGCCGATCATGAACCCGTATTGGCGAGCTTTCTTTACGCCACCATCCTCAATCACGACACCCTTGAAGCCGCCCTGAGCTTTCACCTCGCCAACAAGCTCGATAGCCCTGCTCTACCCGCCATGCTGGTACGCGAAGTTATTGAACAAGCCATGAGATCCAACCCGGATATAGGTATTGCTGTACGAGCTGATTTACAAGCTGTTAGCGAGCGCGATTCCGCCTGCTGCTCACTGGTGACACCGTTTCTGTATTTTAAAGGCTTCCATGCATTGCAGGCTTATCGCGTAGCTCATTGGCTATGGATGCAAGGGCGTAATTCGCTTGCCCTTTTTTTACAAAACCGCATCTCCTGCGTCTTTGCGGTAGACATACACCCCAACGCCAAAATTGGGAAAGGCATTATGTTTGATCACGCCACAGGAATCGTAATAGGCGAAACCGCTGTGGTTGAAGATAATGTTTCCATCATGCAAGCCGTTACTCTTGGCGGCACCGGTAAAGAGCATGGGGATCGTCACCCCAAGGTTCGTAGCGGTGTACTCATCAGCGCTGGCGCAAAAGTGCTCGGCAATATCGAAATTGGTGAATGCGCTAAAATTGGCGCAGGCAGTGTTGTTTTGAAAGATGTCGCACCACGTACTACAGTTGCAGGAGTACCTGCACGTGAACTGGGTACTAGCCCGTGCGTACAACCTGCGCGAGACATGAATCACCAGATTAACTAGCGCTTTCGACGACGCGCGCCTGGCGCGCAGGTATGACTCTCGCACCGTTCCAAAGTACAACCGACATGAGTATTGCGGTAGATGATGTCACTCTCTACCCGTTAAAGACATCAAAGTCGCCATTACCGGTTCAAGGTATTGGCCAGTGAGCCGCAAGCATCCGCTAGGGAAAGCTTTTTATAATGCATTGGAACGAGGCATGGCAGAGCTCGAAGCCAAAGGCGTTGCTCAGCAAGCCTACGTGAATGCGGTTTCTTTCACCCCGGTGTTACGCAATGTGAAGTTACTAACACCAACATCCGATACTCGCTCCCCAGCATCAAAACACTAAATACCTAATTATTTTATGGTCGCTTCCACTTCAATGGCGGAAATCGTTTAACGAGCGATTTTTCGTTTGAATCGCGCAAGGCTTTTTCCTGCTCTAGTTGAGCATGCGGCGACAGGGCAACCTGTACACTATCCAACACACGATTACTAAGCTCAATAAAGGGAAATTGATCTATCCACTCATCCGCTGTTGGCTTGGGAACTTTACTCGTAAACACATTAATTCTGCTCATCACGCAATAAGAGATGAACAAATGTTTTCTACTGAGTGGAAAAATTAAAAATGAAACCATTCCATCGTCGTGTACATTTTTATTAACTATTGCATCAAAACGCGCAGCGAGACAGGGCATATTGGGTTGCTGCCGCCAATTCTGCGGAACGAGCCAGGATTGCTGGTCCCGTTCAACACAAAAATCATTGGCATATCTCAATGTTAAATAATTAGTAATGCCCGCTTCCAATACTTTGGGGCTAAAAAAGTTGAGCTCACTGGTTGGTTGTTTGGGTAAAAATATTCCGGCATACATATCTACCGATCCCAGGTTTCCGGTAAACCAGGGGCCATAAAAATCCCAGCTGCGGCGAATCAATTCCTGCGAACGCCATTTACTACCTTCAAGACCAACAACATCGGTTTGCAACTGCGCCAAGTCGTATTCACTTTTAGGATCAACTGCCCCAACCTTGGACTGAGTATTGTTTTGCGGAATACCTACACTAATTCTCGTACCACTGATATCAATAGTTTTTTTCTCAGCGTCTTTAAAATCCGGACCTTTAGGCCTTAAAAAACCTGTTTGGGTTCGTATACGTTTTGGCCAATAAAACATTTGTGTCGCCTTTTACATCAAGCATTGACATGAACAGCAACAAATTTGATGCGCCTGATTCATATCAACGACAGAAATTCCTAACCGAAAACTGATCCAACCATGCGGAAAAGCCCACTAATACTTGCATTTGTAATGATACATTTCCGGTCGGCATTTAAATGTTCACTAAGCAACAATACAGGGAAAAAGCAACTTAGCATGACCATACCGCAAGTAAATTTGAGGTGCGCCTAAAGTCTCCATACGTATAGGCCATGAAAATAAAATGCGATGAATTTTAAGCAGAAATAATGCAAAGCTGCGATGACGCAAAATCATTAAACAGTAATAATTTCTCTTTTCGAATAAGCATTCATTTTAATAATGATTAAAGCGCTTCCAATTTAGCGTATTGCATAACCAGGCGCTTACTGCCTGCTTCGCTAAAATTTACCTGAATAACTGCATTGTCGCCCGATCCCTCAAAATGCAAAATAACACCCTCGCCAAAAATAGCGTGTTTAACACGCTGGCCAAGACGGAAGCCCGTGCCTTCACCATTGTCGTACATGGGTTGGCGAGAAGATGGTTGTGTATGCGCGCGATTAAATGACACTGGTCTTGTTACTGCGGCTTTTAACCGCACCTCTTGTATGGATTCAGCAGGAATCTCTTTCACAAAGCGCGAAACACTATTAAAGGTTTCGCTGCCGTAAAGTCGTCGAGTTTCCGCGTAGGAAATAAATAATTTTTGCATGGCACGAGTAATGCCCACATAACATAAACGTCGCTCCTCTTCCAAACGATCTGGATCATCAGCTGACATTTTATGCGGAAACATGCCCTCTTCCACACCTGCCAAAAATACTAACGGGAACTCCAAACCCTTGGCAGAATGAAGCGTCATTAATTGTACCGCATCTTCAAACTCATCTGCCTGGGTTTCTCCCGCATCCAATGCAGCCGTATCCAAAAATTGTTGCAGCACACTTAATTCTTCGTTCTCTTCATCAGCATCAAACGCCCGACAAGCGGTAATTAATTCCTGCAAGTTTTCACCACGCGCCTGGCCTTTCTCACCTTTTTCGTTTTGATGGAATTCCAACAGACCTGTATCTTCCAGCACGAGCTGCGCTATCTGATCGAGCTTGAGGGTATCGCCATGAATATCAATTTCATTAGAATCCTGCGCAAGCTTGGTAACAATATTTAAAAAACCTTGTACTGCATTACCCGCACGAGCCGTGAACACACGTTTTGCGACCATATCTTCAGCAGCTTGCCACAGTGAACAACCTTGCTCGCGCGCATATTCACGAATGTCATCAACCGTTTTTCCTCCGATTCCGCGCGTAGGTGTATTAATGACTCGTTCGAAACCAGCGTCATCGTGACGATTGCTAATTAATCGCATGTAAGCGATCGCATTTTTAATTTCCAGTCGATCATAGAAACGCTGACCGCCGTATATACGGTAAGGAATTCCCTCGCGCAATAAAGCCTCTTCGAGCACACGCGATTGCGCGTTTGAGCGATATAAAATTGCACAAGAATCTTTGCGATTTCCTTTGCGAACCCAATCCTGAATGCGTTCCACAATAAAGCGTGCTTCGTCTTGCTCGTTGTAAGCCGCATACAATGAAATAGGTTCACCTTTTTCACCTTCGGTCCAAAGATTTTTACCCAGGCGCCCCGAGTTATTCACGATAACGCCGTTAGCCGCCGTTAAAATATGTCCGGTTGAACGATAATTTTGTTCCAGGCGAATAGTTTGTGTATGACTAAAATCTTGCGTGAATCTTTGGATGTTTTCAATTTTTGCACCGCGCCATCCATAAATGGATTGATCATCATCACCTACAGCGGTCACACATGATTGTTTTCCTGCCAACATACGCAACCACGCATATTGCACGCTGTTAGTATCCTGAAATTCATCCACCAAAATAAAGGGAAAACGATTGCGATAGTGCTCAAGAATATGCGGCTTGTTTAACCACAGCTCATGCGCACGCAATAAAATTTCAGCAAAATCAACCATGCCACCACGCTGACAATCCGCTTCATAGGCGCGATAAACTTGCAGCATTGTACGAACAAAAGGATCATTTGTTTCCTGAATATGTTGCGGTCGCAGGCCTTCATCTTTTTGTCCGTTTATATACCATTGCGCTTGCTTGAACGGCCATTTTTCATCACTTAAATTTAAATTAGCGTACACGCGTTTAATCAAACGCAATTGGTCATCGCTATCTAGAATTTGAAAATTTTGCGGAAGGTTTGCGTCTTGCCAATGGGCTTTTAATAAGCGGTGAGCAATACCATGGAAAGTACCCACCCACATGCTGCGAGTGTTGACGGGTTGCCCCGTACTTAACAAAGAGTCAGAAAATAATTCATCCAAACGCGCACGCATTTCGCGTGCGGCTTTATTGGTAAAAGTAACGGCCATTATGGAATAAGGCGACAATTGCTCAACCTGGATTAACCAGGCAATACGATGCACCAATACTCGCGTCTTACCGCTACCAGCACCGGCAAGAATCAGCTGATTGCATGCAGGTGCAGATACGGCTTCGCGTTGCGCATCATTGAGGCCAGTGAGTAGATGTGAGAGTTCCATGGGCATTTACACTTGGAGAAGAATGGTGTGAATTCTACTGGCTAGATGTACAGATTACTATAATTTTTACGGATTTTGGCGAATGGTAATTCTAGCGTCATTCAATATCTGGTCAGCGCATTCAAAAATTTGCTCTTCCCAACAACTTCCTGTACTTACACTGAGGGTCTTTTGTTGCGAGATAAAATTTACCTTATAAGACACCTGATTATGATTCGCTATTTTTTTCAACTTAATATCTTCAACGATCAATAATTGCAGCTCGCTTCGCTGACTTGAATTTATTCTAAAATCCTTCGAAAGAGAAATTTTTGCTCGAAGTGCGCTTTCAAGTGATTTAGTTAAAATGTCAGCACCAGAATAGGAAATAGAAACATTAAGTATGTTAGGGAGCGCAAAAGTATTCGTTGAAAAATAAATACATAGCAAAAATATGAGAAGTTTAAGTTTCATTTTTTCACCGGATGTTCGAAAAATTGATCCGCTTAACTCTGACAAACTACGAAATAAATTAAATAGGGAATGGTCATACTCGCGTAGCGGGGATCCAGCTCTTGATTTGATGTCAACTTAAAACAAAAAACTGGATCCCCCGCTACGCGGGGTTGCCTAGCCGAGCATGACGACCCCCTATTTCATAAAAATGAATATTTTGCCCCACTAACCTTGCTTAATAAGTCTTAGTCGGCTGCGGTAAATCCGGCAGAGTTGCAACTGATAATTGCAAAGCCTCTTGATAAATTTCCAAGCTTTTTTGAGTCTCGCCCAAATTATTTAATATACGCGCAAGCTCGGCATAAGTTTCTGCATTTTTTTGCACTGCCAAACTGCGTTGAAAATAATCGCGAGCTACTCCCCATATACGATTGCGCAAGTGTAAGCGGCCCAATGCGCGTAATAAGGGAGCACTTTGGGGATAATACTTCAGCCAATTTTCTGCGTTGCGAATGACATCGGCAGCATCAGTTACACGTAAAACACCGTAGAGATCAATCAAGCTATCATCCCAGCTTTTACTTAAAGTTTTCCGCAGTAAAACTTCCGCTTCATTATCTTGCAAATTATC
>CBHTVU010000010.1:0-39374 GCA_966096785.1 uncultured Gammaproteobacteria bacterium
AAGCGAGCCTCAAATGAGGCTCGCTTTATGAGAGTAAAACTGTGGGACAGCAGTGCACCTGATGGTGGCTTTTTATCACAACTAATTATCGGCTAAAAATTTTATTACAGCACTACCTCAGCCAAATTACCTTTTTCTTCCAGCCAATTTTTACGATCGCTTGCGCGTTTTTTGGCGAGCATCATATCCATAATTTGATGGGTGCCGTCTTCTTCGCCTATAGTCAATTGAACAAGACGGCGTGTATCGCGGGCCATGGTGGTTTCACGCAGTTGGAGAGGATTCATTTCACCCAAACCTTTGAAACGTTGAACGTTAGGTTTGCCTTTTTTATGCTCGGCAGTAAGGCGATTTAGAATTCCATTTTTTTCGCTTTCATCTAACGCGTAATAAACTTCTTTGCCAAGATCGATGCGATACAACGGCGGCATAGCAACGTACACGAAACCATTTCGCACTAATACTGGGAAATGTTTTACAAATAAAGCACATAATAAAGTGGCGATATGTAAACCATCCGAGTCTGCATCCGCGAGTATACAAATTTTGTGATAGCGCAACTCACTTAGATCTTCACTGCCTGGGTCCATGCCGATGGCAACAGAAATATCATGCACTTCCTGGCTCGCTAAAATCTCTGAAGAATCAACTTCCCAGGTATTTAAAATTTTACCGCGCAACGGCATGATCGCTTGATATTCTCGATCGCGCGCCTGCTTCGCTGAGCCGCCTGCCGAATCACCTTCTACTAAAAATAATTCGCTGAGTGCTGGTTCGCCGCTGGAGCAATCCGCTAATTTTCCTGGCAATGCAGGGCCTTGGGTAATTTTTTTACGTGCAACTTTTTTGCTGGATTTCACGCGTTTTTGTGCATTGTTAATACACAAATCCGCAAGCTTGTCGCCCTCTTCCGTGTGTTGGTTTAGCCAAAGCGCGAACGCATCTTTTGCAATACCCGACACGAAAGCTGCTGCTTCGCGGGATGTTAAACGCTCTTTCGTTTGCCCGGAAAATTGCGGATCCTGATTTTTATAACTCAATACAAAACAGCAATTCGCCCAGACATCCTCCGGCGCAAGTTTAATACCGCGAGGAATTAAATTGCGGAACTCGCAATAATCGCGAATTGCATCTAACAAGCCAGTGCGCAAGCCGTTAGTGTGAGTTCCACCCTGCGCCGTGGGAATTAAGTTGACGTAACTTTCCTGAATAACTTCACCGCCATCAGGTAACCATTGCACAGCCCAGCTGACTGCATCTGTTGTTGCGCTAAAGTCGCCGACAAATGGCGTTGCAGGTAAAGTTTCCCATTCCTGCGTTGCACCCGCTAAATAATCTTTCAACCCGTCTTCGTAATACCAAACATCTTTATCGCCGGTTTGCTCATCTAAAAATGAAACTGTTAAGCCGGGGCATAAAACAGCTTTTGCGCGCAACACATGGCGCAAACGCGTCACTGAAAATTTTGGTGAATCAAAATAAATGGGATTCGGTAAAAATTTTACGCTGGTACCGGTTTGCCGTTTTGGGCAAGTATCGATAATTTCCAAATCGGACGCTTTATCACCATTCGCAAAACCCATGCGATAAACATTTCCATCACGCTTCACGGTAACTTCAAGCTTGTCTGACAGCGCATTTACTACGGAAACACCTACACCGTGCAAACCGCCAGAAAATTGATAATTTTTATTGGAAAATTTTCCGCCCGCATGGAGCGTACATAAAATAACTTCAATTCCAGGCTTGCCCTGTTCCGGGTGAATGTCCACCGGCATACCACGACCATCATCCGTCACCGTTATTGACTGATCTTTATGTAAGATAACTTCTATGGTTTTCGCGTGACCTGCAAGCGCTTCATCCACCGAGTTATCAATAATTTCCTGAGCGAGGTGATTCGGACGCGTAGTTTCGGTGTACATGCCCGGACGCTTTTTAACAGGATCTAATCCTGTGAGTACTTCAATATCTTCTGCGGAATAATTTGCCATAGGATTTTAGTTTTCTTTTTTAAGTTACGAATTAAAACTGATTAACAATTAGTAGGTAGTCATCATCCTAGCGTAGCGGGAATGACGAAATATTTTTAAATTTCTTGAGCGCGTAAAAACTGTAGACCGCTTTCCAAATATCGTTCAAAACCTTGAAAGGAATGATCGCCACCCTCTTCTATCGTCTGTTTACATCCAGCATATTTTTCAACAGCGCGGCGATAGTCTAAGGTTTCATCACCGGTTTGAACGAGCAGCCAATAATTATCCAAGCGACATGGTTGTACATCAACCAGTTTAATTTCTTCAATATGATGCAACTGTAAATGATAGATATCGTCTGTGTGATAACTTTTCAATTCCACGCCCACATATTTGGGCATAAATTCTTGTGGTCCAACAGCAGGATTAATCAGCAGTGCACGCAAATTATATTTCTCAGCTAACCAGGTTGCCCAAAAACCACCGAGTGAGCTGCCCATTAAATAAACGGCCTCCGGTAACAGCGACTCTATCAAATCTTCGAGATATCGTTGAGCTTGCGCGGGATATGGCGAAAGTTGAGGGCAATGATAGTCTATTTCAGGATGGTTGGCCGCAAGCCATGCTTCAGTTTGTTGCGCTTTGTAGGATTGGGGAGAGCTTAGGAAACCATGGATGTACAACAATGCTGCCATAAGGAAGAATCAATAACCTGCAGATTTATAATCAATAACATACTCTTTACCCGTTACCCGCTCTACCCCAGTCACAAAGCTTCCATCATCGTTTAAATCGAACCAGCGGTATCCGGGCATAAGCGTGTCTACGGTGAAGTCATTGCAGTTGGGTTTAAATTGAACGCAGGTGGACGGAGTAGCAATCAGTTTAACGCCCTTGCGTTCGCTACTGAAATCCTGATGGACATGCCCCCATACCACCGCTTTAACATTGGAAAAACGATCTAATAATGCAAAAAAAGTATCGGCATTGCGTAAGATGTATTGGTCAATCCATTCACTGCCTACCAAAACCGGTTGATGATGCAACATCACCATCACATGCTTATCCGAATTGGCTTTAAGCATGCTTTCAAGATAATCCAGCTCACTTTGCTCAAAGTTGCCGTGCACTTTGAAAGGCACTACTGAATCCAGCAAAAGCACCAACCATTTACCCAAATCTACGGCGCGCGATTCCGGCAAGCTGGGCAAATTCAGTTGGGACATAATGCTAGTGGAATCGTGATTACCTGGAAGCCAGGCCAAAGGCTGCGCGAAGTAGTGACGGATGATATCAATAAAGCGGCGATAGCAGTTTTCATGGCCAGCACTGGCGATATCACCGGTACACACCATGTAATCAAAATCCGGCTCTTTATCTTTGATAAGAGCCAAAACATCATGCAGGCTTTCGTCGGTATTCAATCCCAGCAAAGTTTCGCTAGTGAGCGGTCCAAGGTGGCAATCGCTGATTTGAATGAATCGCTTAGTGCTTACGACCGTTTTTACCACAGCAGCATCCATCTCACGGTTAACCTCTTCCTTAGTTATTAAGAAGAGAGAGTTAAGAAAAAATACGGTTATTACTGCAAAGATATACGCTAAACCGCATTAATTCCACCCTCCCATTCGTTTAAATCTACATTTATGGCTGCCACGTTTAAAAAAACAACAGAAGTGTGAAGGCGTTAGAGTTGAAACGCATTTTGAGGGTTAATGAAGAGATAATAAATCCACCGGTGTCCGGGTAAATAAACTGGGTAAATCCAGTACCGGATAGAGATTATTTCCATCCTTAAAAGCAGCGTGCGATAACGGCCGATACTCGGGAGCAAGATCTGTCACGGGAATACTTTGCTGAGGTGTCACCGTACACAGCTTGGGAACACCCCGCAATAAGAGTGCGCCAATAGCTATATCACCCTGAGTGTTTTTGTACGCAATAATTGCCGCCAGCTGTTCCTTTTCAGTAATGGGCATTCGCCGACGAGTGATAAGGCTGTGCATGTCTAGTGCCGGAATAAAACGATTGCGCCAAATAAAGCCTTGTTCACAAAACGCGGGCAATCCTGGCAGCGAAACACAATGGCTAATATATTCGATATATTTCAGTTCATACTTTCCAACCGCAACGCTCGCCTGTGAATTGATGGGTAATATCCAGGCGCCCAAACTCTGATCAGTAATCTCTGCATCTGTTTCGTTTTGCACCACAGGAGTATCAGACATTAACTCGCCTCCTGAACAGAATGATGCTCAATAGACTCAGGAAAAATTACACCGCGCGTCTCTAACATACGCAGCAAATCTGCGGAACTGGTTAAACCGGCCGCGCGATTATTAACAACAGCAAATTGCGAAAAAGGTTGCTTACGACTGCTCATACTGACCGGAACTTGAAAGAAGTTTAAATCGTGCAAATCTATTTTTTCGAAAGTTACACAAGAGAATCCAAACAGCTGCGTTTCGTGCTGAAGCACCACCAAAGTGAGGTGATTCGCTGGGCGCTCAGTATTCAGCTGCAATGCTTTATTAATAGCGAACACCGGAACCTTACGCTCCTCAATTACAATCTCACCGCAAACTTGTGACAAGGATGACGTAGCCATTTTTTGTGTTGATATTAGTGTGAAAATATCTTTACTCGACACTAAAAAAGCCAGATCACCAAAATCCAGAAGTGCTAAAGGTTCATCTGCGGCTGTTGACGGAGTTACCGCACGTAGCTGGCCTTTACTTTCAAATTTTCCCGCACTGTTTTCATTTCTCATGCGTGCATATTTTCCTGTATATGGTGTAAGAGTTCTTCTTCAGAAAAAGGCTTATTCAAATAAGTATCAACACCCGCAGCTGTAGCAAGATTGCGATGTTTTTCTGTATTACGCGATGTAATCATAATGACGGGAATGTGTTTGGTAATTTCATTCGCACGCACGTGCGCTGTCAACTCCAATCCATTCATACGGGGCATTTCCATATCCACCAAAATAATATGCGGCATGTGCTCTTGTAATATCTCTATAGCTTCAAATCCATCTTTTGCAGTGCGCACTTCCATTCCCATGTCACCCACAAATTGTGCGAGCGAGCGGCGCGTGCTGAGTGAGTCGTCAACGATTAATGCCATAGGTTTAGTAGCAGCCGTTTGCTGACTAATGCGCATTGCATCGGCCAGCCAATCCATTGCGTTTGCTCCACTTTGCAATAGCTCAAGTACAACATGTTGAATATCAATAACAGGTGCGACTTGACCATCACCTAAAATTGTTGCGCCTATAACGCCATTAACCTGTGGCGTGTAAGGAGTTAGAGGCTTGACCACCATTTCACGACTAGCCAGCACGCGCTCTACTAAAACACCTACACGCTGACCGGGCAAGGTTTCCACTACCAACAATGCATGCGCATCAATTGCATTGATAGAAAGTACATCTGGCAAACGTGCAAGTTGGGCTATATGGAAAACATCAATTTCCTGTTGATCAAACGTGTAACGCAATTGATCGCCACGATTAGTGAGCGAAGATTCTTCCAAAAATAATAATTGCTCAACACCGCGCGATGAAATTGCAAGATTGTGTTTGCCACTAGCAATCAATAATCCCTGCTCGGTAATCATGGGCATTGGTAAACGAATAGAAAATTCACACCCCATTTTTGGCCGACTGTCGACGGTGATACGCCCTTTTAATTGGTTGACACGATCGGCAACCATATCCAAACCTATACCGCGACCCGAGGTTTGGCTGACGTGATCGCGCGTTGAAAACCCGGCAGCGAAAATAAGTTGCTTTAGCCACAACTCATTAACTTCTGCATTGGCGTCTATTGGTGGCTGAATGGATAATTCTGCAGCTTTTTTTGCGATACGTTCGTTCTGCAAGCCCGCACCATCGTCAATAACACGAACAACAATGGATTGTGACTGAATAGAAAATTGTAATTCTACATTTCCCTCAGCTGGTTTCCCAAGCGCTTCACGAATATCAGAAAACTCAACGCCGTGATCAACTGCGTTGCGTAATAAATGCATAAGAGGGTCAACAAGGTCGTGCAAAACACGACTGTCAATCATGGTGTCGCCGCCCCGCAAGTGAAACCGCGCTTGCTTGCCCGTTAAGCGGCACGCCTGGCGCACACAACGTTGGAAGCGGGCTTCAAATTGATTCGCAGGAATCATGCGCATTTCCAACAAATGATGTTGGCTTGCACGATTAGTTACCTGTTGTTCATAGGTCAAGTTTTCCAGGTCGCGCAATTGTCCCTGGGTTTGATAAATCGCATCGCGCGTATCAATGGCGAATTCCTGCAGCTGATGGAAAAAACTATGTAACTCGTTATATTTATCAAGCTCAAGCGGATCAAGGTCATCATCGCGCATATTTTTAGAGCGGCTATTAAATAATTCACGCACCTCAATTAACTGGCCGAATTCTTCTGTCAGCTGGGTGAGTTTATTGTGCAGTGAACTTATGTGCAGTACTTGCTGTTTAACGTCCTGCACTTGCGTTTGAAGCCGGTTGGTTGAAATAGCGCTCTCGCCTGCAAGCCGCAATAAATCCTGCGCCGTTTCTTCTTTGATACGCAAATTGGTCGCAAGTGTTTCCTGAAGATTGGGAACCTGCTGCGCGAAGGTACCTTTGGATTCATCATCAGCACCCGCCGACGCACTTCCGAAAGATTCCGCAGCCTGAGCTGAATTTTCCTCTGCGTAAATATTTTTGCTATCGAAAGCAGGATCACTGCCGGACGAATGTATGTATGCAGCTAATCCCCCCGAATGAATTGCGTGATAGGCATCCAATACCTGCTGCATAACACCGAGCTCAATATCTCCCACCAAATATCCACTGGAATCGCCTGACGCCAAACAATCCAACATAGCGGCTAGAGTATCGGTCATATCAATAAGCAGTGTTTTTATTGCTGGTGTTAAAGGCTCGTCATGCTTGGCAACTTCTTCCAGAAAATCTTCACCAAAATGCATAAAATTAGCGAGCCCTGTTACACCCACAACATTAGCAGCACCTTTCAATGTATGTGCAATACGTTGTGCACTAGCTAAAGCCACTTTATTCGGTTGTTGCACATAATGATTTAATTGTTCGGTGAACTGGTGAACCTGTGAAGGCAACTCAATCATTAACCCTTCAAATAAATCTGGATTAATATCGTCACCCAAAGCGAGGGAAAGCATTTCTGGAGTGGCCAGCACGGGCAGACGATTGGACTCATCCTCACCGTCTGCAGCTGATAACTCTTCCTGCAATAATTGATCAGCAAGCAATGTTTTTTTATCAGAGTTTAAAGGAAGAGGCCACTCAGGTGACGCAAGAAATTCAACCAGCGGAGCAATAGATTCTGCAGTGACTCTTGCTTCTGATATTTGCTGCAAAAAATCGAGGCAATATATTATCCATGAATCAACCAAAAATTTTTCTTGCTCGGTAATTGCTTCCTTTCGGGAAAGCGCAGAAAAATTTTCCTGCAAACAATGCCAAGCTAAAGCCAAACCATTAAGGCCTATAAGCTCGGCAGCATTTGCAAAATTTTCCACGGTTTCTGCTAACTCTTGCAAAGAGTCAGCGGAAGGTGATTTTTCAAAATCGCCTAAAGACAAATCCAGCTGTGCCTGCAACTCGCTGGCAAGCATGGCGAGCAATTCCTGCTGATCTGGCGTTAATTCACTCTTAGCCATATGACATTCCAATTCAATACATCACTTTCGCTCGATGTTGCTTTACGCTAATTTAGCCTGCTGCAATTGCTCCGCCGGAATTTGGCCCAGTGCAATTTGTTCCAGATGTAACTGGTTAGCCGAAGGTTGCTGTGGAGATGTTTGTGATAGCGTAGGCACAACATTAGCTACTGCCACTGGAGCAGCGGCTACAACCGGAGGTCTGTTATCCGCCCGGAACTCTGGCAAGGTAAATACGTTTACACGTTCCACCAATGCGTTCGCGTAATTTTTTAATTCATCGGTTTGCACACGTTGTTCTTCCAGTTTACCGTGCGTTTTTTCGGTAGATTCCGTAATCAAAACTGCGCGATCGCGCACGCGGTTTGCCATATTGGCCTGGTTCATGGAATTGACCGCGATAGATTTTACGTGGTTTACCAGTTGGCGAGTCGCAGCTTCAGTTTCCTGCATACGTTGACCTGAATCTTCAGCCAATTTAGTACCGTCGGCCACTTGGGTAATTAGTTTGTTCATAATGTTTACAGTGTCAGATGTTTCGACGCGAATGTTATTCACCATTGCCGAAATTTCCGACGTGGCGCCACGCGCGTTTTCCGCAAGGCGTTGTACCTCTTCTGCCACCACCGCAAAACCTTTACCCGCTTCACCGGCAGAAGCCGCGTGCATACTCGCATTCAACGCAAGAATATGGGTACGTTCAGCGATGGTGTTAATCAAGTTTACGATACCGGTAATTTCTTGTGAGCGATCACCTAACCGCTTAATACGTTTTTCCGTTTCGGAAATGGTTCCACGAATAGTTTGGATACCTTCTACAGTTTGCGTTACTGATTGCTGTGCTTTCTGCGTAAAATCAATCGCCGAACTTGCAATACTGTTTGCACTACGCGCTTCTTTTGCAATATCGGTCATCGTCTTCGCAGATTGATCCAGGGCACTCACGGTATCAGACACCTGATTGCGCTCTTCTTCTGCTACTGAAAGTACAACTGCAGACTGCGCCTGCAATTGATCAGAAATACCATTAATTTTTTCCGAGAAGGCTTTCACCTGCTGCAATGTACGCGCTGTTTCTGAAGTCAATAAATTTACCGCGTCCGAAATAGTTCCGGTTACGTCTGCTGACACGGGAACCTTAATCGAAAGATCTTTTTTGGCGATAGCGCCAAGCGCACGGATCAAACCAATAATGGATGTGTTAAGCGTTTCGTTTTCCTGGCTTTGTTCAGAGAGAACTTTAATACGTTCATCTAACAAACGGTTAAAGGCGCGCCCCAATTCCCCCAGTTCGTCATTAGCATGAATACGCACACGAGCTTTGTCATTACCACTGTTTTGTTGTGCAATGATGCGTTGCATATGAGAAAGCGGTAACACGATGCTGCGATAAATTAAAAACAATCCAAGAGTAGTTCCGGCTGCTGTGATAAATAACACCACCGCAAACATGGTACGTGCGGTATTCATATCACCCTCAGCCACTTCTACACGACGCTTCACACTAGCGTCCAGTAAACGGCGGTAATCCTGCAAACTGCTAGTCAATTTTGCAATCGTCGCGTTGAGCTCTGCTTTTAGTTGGTCTTTTTTCAACGGATCTTTCGCACCATAAACTTGTTGCTCAGGTAAGGTAGCGAAAGTATCGTCCATTCTTTTCGCTGCATCTTTTGCCGCCGTCAATGCATTTTTATTGACGTATTTCATATTCAAAGTGCCGAGCATATTTAGCGATTCGCTAATCTGCAATTTTCCGCCACGATAATAAGAAAGAGCTTGCTCATCCCCCGTATCAATAAAGGTTGGTGATGACGCGCGAATTTCTCCCACAGAACTTAAGACCGAAGCGATAACCTGATCAATATTTTTGATATTAGCATTAGCTTCATTGATTGTTTTTTCAGAGACGAACTGCGCGTAGTAAGCCACCGCCATGAGCAGGAAGCCGCCTACCAGGCCGATCATCAAACTACTAATCTTGTGGGATATTTTAATCCCGGATAATCTATTCATTGTTTAACTCCATCATATGCCATACTTTTTTGTGCCGCGGATTTAAGAGCAAGCGAAATCATTTCAAAGGTTGAAACAATTATTATTTTCAGGAATGCGCCGATTCATAATTATTCTTAATACGCGCAGAAAATCTATGCGCCTGGTTCGCTACAGCCTGTAGTTGCCCTCCGAATGCTTCACCATCTAACAAATACCATTCTGTTTGGTTTGATAAATAGCTGGCTTGAATGAGCGGCTGTAAAAAAGCAATCTTACAATTCGTGCTGGCGATACGCTGTTGCCTGTTCAAGGATAAAGAGACCGGGAGCACATCAATTAAAACACCTATTGCCGCGTCACCTTTACCTATAGAAAAAATCGTATTTTTTCTCGGTAAATTGAGGTTCATCGCCGTATGTAATTGATACACAGGCAATAAAACACCACGGAGATTGCTTAACCCCACCAAACTTTCAGGAGAGTTAGGTAATGCAGCAATAGGCGTATCTACAAATACTTCACAAAAACATTTGGCACTCACAATAAATGAATAATCACCAATCACAAATCCGAAAAATGGCTCGGGAGGCAGATCATCCGCCAGATGAGTGTTGGCATCCAAAAATTCAGTGTCAAATAAAGTGTTTTGTAAACGATTTAATGCAGCAATCAGATTTTTTTCATGAGCTTCCTGACTTATTGTTGTAGGTAGAAAATCCTGACTCATTTTTTCATTCTCATGCACGCATTAACGCTTTGAACGCATTAAACAGCTTCAATTGTGTCTAGTATCTGGTCTTGGGTATAAGGTTTACTGATCATGGCTTTACCTCCTTGCAACTCACCCCATACACGATCAGCGCGTTGATTTTTGCTAGTGACAAAAACCACAGGAATATTGGATAAATCTTTATCACCCGTTATGTTGCGACAGGCTTCAAAGCCATCCACACCGTCCATGACAACATCCATTAAAATTACATCGGGTCTATAAGTTTTTGCTTTGTCGTAAGCATCTTGTCCATTTGTTGCGGTAATCACTTGATAGCCAGCATCGGAGACTATTTCCTTTAAATGTTGCAACTCAACAGGTGAGTCATCCACAATCATAACGCGATTATGCTTCATTGTTTTTCTCCATATTACGGTCTTTTTGAGTGTTTAAATATTTTTCAGTGATTTCTTTAAACTCACTGTGATTTATTGGTTTTGTTAAATAAGTATCGCAGCCCGCTAAAATACCTTTGAGCTTATCGAATTTCGATGAACGGCTGGTTAGCATAATGACCGGCGTGTTTTTATTAAGCTTACTGCGTTTGATACTTTTGCAAGCAGCGTAGCCATCAATGCCCGGCATAACCACATCTAAAAAAATAACATCATATTGCTCGGTCTCTGCGGCCTTGCTCGCAGACTCACCGTCTTCTACTAAATTTATATTTGCATTAAGCGCATCGAAACCTATTTTTAATTGCCGACGCACAGCAAGACTGTCATCCGCTATTAATACTTTGAGGGGTTTCTCGCGCTGTGCACTTCGCATGTTAGCGGTGAGGTTAATTGCTTTAATATTTTTAACAGTGGCGACTGAAGGTTCAATCTCTGAACCTATTTCAAACTCCGGGTAGTAATGCAAGTGACGTATGGTGTAGTTATCCAGCGACTGCAATAACTTGGAAGGATTGATCGGCCAGGAGATGGTAAATTCTGAACCTGTTTCGGTCGACGGCGTAATTTTCGAAATTTTAAGTACGGGCTTACGACGCCCCGCATCTATGAGCGTCGACAATCTATGCCAACAATGAACCGCGTGCGTGCTGTGCAAATTAACAACATAGATATCTGCATTTGCAGCGCTGGACAGATCGCCAATTGAGCTATTCTCACTAACCACTTTTAAGTGGTAGCTGCGCGGCCTATAACGGGTAATTGCGAAAATGCGCGAGAATATCTCGAGGTCATTCGCGTTGGCACCTACCACCGCTACCTGAAATAATTTACCCGGCTGCTTCGCAGTAGATATTTGGGCTGACATTACTTACTTCTCCGATTATATAAACCTGCATCTCTGTAGAAAAATCCCTTTCCAAGAGACTTTACAAGCATGAGTTTAGAACACCAACGGTTGCAGGCAATTTGAATTTACAGGAAGGGAAAATTTTTACAAAAAAAATATTTTAACGCCAGATGGCGCGCAAATGATTAATGCGACACATTTATTACATGATGCGCCAAGACATATTTCAGCATTATTTTAGATGCCATCAATTTTCTTTTAATACAGTGAGTTATTTGATTTCCTGTCTCCATTTCACATTTTTATCTTAAATATTTTATTTTTAACGCCTAAATACTTATAACGCAATTTTTAAAAACCTTATGAAGATTTAATCTATTAGTTTCTAATTCGAATAACTAGAATCCATAGATCAGAGTGGAATTTTTTTGTTATTGTCACAGATACCAATGATTTTCCAAAAGTTTTTTCATTTTAGTTCACGTGAGGTTCCCCCATGGAAATGGAAGCAAGTTACAACTGGTTTCTAGTATCCCTTTCATTTTTAATTGCTGTGTTTGGTTCATTTACAGCGCTTCAAATTACTAACGGAATGAAGTCTTCTACAACAGGACCTTCATTTCCGTGGATAGCTGCTGCAGCCGTTTCTTTAGGTGGTGGTGCGATTTGGACTATGCACTTCATTGGCATGCTCGCTTATCAGGTTCCTATGGATATTGGTTATCTGCCCGGACCTACATTTGCTTCACTTGCTATTGCCGTAATTGCCGTTGGTATAGGTGTTTACATAGCGGTGAGCGGAAACTTATCGGTCGTTCGTTTGGTGGGTGCTGGATTATTTACGGGTCTTGGCGTAGCCGGCATGCACTATTTGGGAATGGAAGCCATGGTGATGCCAGGTGGCAGTATGGTCTACGACAAAAGCCTTGTAGGTGTATCGCTTGCCATCGCAGTCGTTGCAGCAACCGTTGCACTTTGGTTAGCCGTAAACCTGAAAGGTACCATGATCATGTTGGGCAGCGCTGTAGTGATGGCCGTGGCAGTTTGCGGTATGCATTACACAGGTATGGCTGCGATGAAGATGGTTCACAACCACGAAGCAGACCAAACCATTATCGAAAATTCGATGACGCCTATGACCATGGGCTTATTTATTTTCTGTGCAAGTATGTTTCTGCTCGTAATCTGTTTGATTATGTCGCTCAATCAGTTGAGCAGTAAAATTTATGATGAGATGCAAGACGAAGCCGCTTAGTTAGTAAATCGACCCGGCAGTTTATCTATTGATATTTTGGCAACCCATGGGGAAAGGACTCCTATTTCATAATTGTTTTTTTACCAATCAACAGGAGTTAACTTGAAAATTTTATTGTTTGCCTCAGCCTATAACGGAATGTGTCAGCGCATACACCGGGAATTGGAAGCCGAACAATACACAGTCTCAATTGAACTTTCCGCGAATGAACAACAGATGATTAATGCGGTGGAAAATTTTCAACCGGATTTAATTATATGTCCGTTTTTAAAACATGCGGTTCCCGAAACCATCTGGCGTAAGCATTTATGTCTTATTGTGCACCCTGGAATTGAAGGCGATAGAGGACCTTCGTCTCTCGACTGGGCAATTCACAGTAAAACCACAACCTGGGGCGTGACACTTTTACAAGCCGATGCGGAAATGGATGCGGGAGATGTTTGGGATAGCCAAACATTTCATTTACGCGCCGGTGCCAAAGCAAGTATTTATCGCCGTGAGGTTATAGCAACAGCCTCACGCATGGTGAAAGATGTTTTACACAATTCATTGAGAAATTCGAATTTTAAACCTCGCCCACTAAATTACGATAATCCGCAAGTTAAGGGACAATGCCTGCCACTCATGCGGCAAGACTCTCGCAAAATTGATTGGGGTAATGAAACCACCGAAGCCATAGTACGAAAAATTAACGCAGCAGATAGTTTTCCCGGAGTGTTGGATTCTATTGCCGGCAACGAGGTATATCTTTTTGGCGCCAAGGCTGAATACTCTCTCTACAGCGCTATACCCGGTGAAATTGTTGGGCACCGCGACGGTGCCATCTGCCGCGCAACGGTGGACGGCAGCGTATGGATTCGACAATTAAAAATCGCACAGCAAGGCGAGCGCAAGTTTTTTAAATTATCCAGCATGCAGGTCATTACTCAACAATTTCCCAATGCGGAACATTTTTCCAATTTGAAAGTAATTAGTTCACGCGTTCAAAACGACGTACGCGTTGAAGTTGAAAATGCTGTGGCCTACGTGTCTTTCGATTTTTACAACGGCGCAATGAACACCGAACAATGTCAGGACCTGGTGTCACGCCTGCGCGAAATTCGCCAGCGCAATGATATACGTGTGGTCGCTTTACTGGGCGGAGAAGATTTCTGGAGTAATGGCATTCATTTAAATTACATACAGTCGGCGGTGGACCCAGCACGGGAATCCTGGCGCAACATCAACGCAATTGATGACGTTGTCTATGAAATAATTTCCATGACCAACAAATTAACCATAGCTGGGCTGCGCAACAACGCAGGTGCAGGTGGTGCAATAATGCCATTGGCATGCGATCAGGTTATAGCTCGCGATGGTGTGGTGCTCAACCCCCACTATTTGACCATGGGATTGTTTGGCTCTGAATATTGGACCTATTTACTACCCAAGCGAGTGGGTGATGCGAAAGCTAAAGAACTTATCGAAAGCTGCATGCCCGTACTTGCGGCTCGGGCTTGTGAATTGGGAATGGTCGATAAACTTTTACCAGAGGATTGGGACCATTACCACGAGTTACTCAAACAAGAATGTGAAAATGTAGCTAACGACGAAAATTATTTTTCAATGCTGGCACGCAAACAATTTACCCGCCTGCAAGATGAAACTATCAAGCCTCTGGAATCTTATCGTCAACATGAGCTGCAACGAATGAAAGCTATTTTTGACAATCCTCAAAGCGAATATCATCAGTTGCGTTACAACTTTGTTTATAAAATCAGTTGCGCACAAACACCTGCCCGCCTGGTTTATCGTCCCACTGAAAAAAAAGTGGCGCAAATTGCTTAAGCGGGTAGATTTTCAGCTTTCGAAATGTGAACAAGAAGGATTATTACGATAAAGATCGGATTCTTTATCAGAAGGAGATTATTCAGCGGAAATTTAAAACAAAGGAAATTTTATCCAGGAGGAATATTTAACGGAATTTATTTAAAAAAGGATTTAAAGGATTTTTTCTTACTAGCGCAATAGTCTTATGTTAAAAGTCCAATAGTTACAAACCCAATAACTGCTTAACATCATCCACATGATGACCTTCATGTAGACAACGCGACAATAGCTCCCCAAGAAACTGATTGATCTGTAATTTTTCGTCCGCGTGATACATCGCCTGATTCGGGTACTCATAACGCGGACGTAAACGCTTGTGCCCTTCCCAAGCCAATACCTCTGCTAATTTGGCGTCATGATACATGCGTACAGTCAAACAAGGCATACGCAGCCATGTAGACGTACTGGCGTTAGTTGTTAGACTCAGGTGCAAGGTGGTGGTATACGGGGAGCGCTCAAGAATGCGCAAGTGATGTAACCATTGTTGGTCACCCCGGCTGACCATAAAACGGTATTCATCGCCACTTTGATCTTTGGTTGGCTTGTTAAAATGCAGTCTTAATAATTTTTGCAAACGTAAATAATTGGTCTCGCACTCTGCCATTTGCAGGGGTAAATCAACCTTGTAACGTTCACGAACACTAACGTAGGCAGGTTGAGGTTTGGCGACACGCAATGTGAACATAGAAATAATCAGTAAATGAAAGCATCAGTCAACATGTGAACATGTCGCTCCCTAACCAAGATGAAAGCAGCCTCCTGTAGTAGCTATTCAAAAGCTTTTTCAACCAAGTTGTATGAAGTGTTAGCCAGACTCGAACGTAAGTCAATCGCAAAATGTGATTTATTACGCCCCGTGATCTTTCCGTAAACGAGCATGATTCATCTGTAACCACTGTAAACAAATCAATGCGGCAGCGTTATTAAAACGACCGTTTAATAACTCAGCGAAAACATCTTCGGCGGCGAAGCTATGTAAACGTATATCTTCATTTTCATCTGCAAGTCCATGTACTCCTCCAGCCCGGCTCAAATCACAAAGACCGCAGAACAAATATAACCGCTCGTCACTGCCGCCCGGGCTTGATAAAAAGTTGCAAATGTATTCCATGTAATAGGGTTGCAAGGCCCCTTCTTCAAAGAGTTCGCGACGTGCAACCTCTTCGGCAGATTCGCCGTTTTCCACCATTCCAGCAATAACTTCGTAACACCAGGGACCCGACGCCTCCCTCATGGCCCCTACCCTGAATTGCTCAATCATGCCAATTAAATCATGTACGGGATCATAAACCACAACTGCAACAGCATCGCCACGAATAAATAGTTCGCGACCTATCTCTTTGCTCCAACCACCCTGAAATAACTTATGACGCAACGTAATTTTTTCTACCCGAAAAAATCGCTTATAGAGTTCTTCGCGCTGAATAACTTCAACATCATTACCATCAAATTCCGGTTTTTTTATCATGATATTTATTCTGAAAAACGTTAATTAATTGTTGATTAAAAAGCACCCCCTCCCAGCCTCCCCCTTAGGGGAGGAACTAGAATCTCTCTCCATTTAATTTCCGCGTGAAATTTAACTCCCTCCCAGCTGCGCGCCCCGCTGCCAAGGGGAGGGCTGGGGAGGGGTGCATTTCAAAAATTAAACTTTATGATAAATTTCCGCACCGCCCGCCAAAAACTCTTTAGACTTTTGCTGCATTTCGGCTTCAACATCAATCATTTTAATAATATCTTTTTCGCCTATGACGGAGATATCTGTTCCATGTTTTGCGGCGTAATCGCGCACTTCCTGTGTGATTTTCATTGAGCAAAACTTTGGGCCGCACATAGAACAAAAGTGTGCAACTTTTGCAGATTCTTTTGGCAGGGTTTCGTCGTGATACGAACGCGCAGTATCCGGGTCCAACCCCAAATTGAATTGGTCTTCCCAACGAAATTCAAACCGCGCTTTTGACAACGCATTGTCACGCAACTGCGCGCCCGGATGCCCTTTCGCTAAGTCGGCGGCGTGAGCTGCAATTTTGTAAGTGATGATGCCTTCTTTAACATCATCTTTATTCGGTAAACCCAAATGCTCTTTCGGAGTGACGTAACACAACATGGCGCAACCATACCAACCAATCATTGCAGCACCAATACCGGAGGTGATGTGATCGTAACCAGGTGCAATATCGGTTGTTAGTGGGCCGAGCGTGTAGAAAGGCGCTTCGTCACACACTTCCAATTGCTTTTCCATATTTTCTTTGATGAGATGCATGGGCACATGGCCTGGGCCTTCAATCATCACTTGCACATCGTGTTTCCAGGCAATTTTTGTCAGCTCACCGAGAGTTTCCAATTCACCGAATTGCGCTTCATCATTGGCATCCGCAATTGAACCAGGACGTAAACCATCACCGAGCGAAAATGAAACATCGTAAGCTTTCATAATTTCGCAAATTTCCTCGAAATGCGTGTAGAGGAAGTTTTCTTTGTGATGCGCAAGACACCATTTCGCCATAATCGAACCACCGCGCGATACTATGCCTGTAACACGTTTAGCGGTAAGCGGAACGTAACGCAATAAAACCCCCGCGTGAATCGTAAAATAATCCACGCCCTGCTCTGCCTGTTCAATTAATGTATCGCGAAAAATTTCCCAAGTTAAATTTTCCGCAATGCCATCGACTTTTTCGAGCGCTTGATAGATCGGCACTGTACCAATGGGTACATGCGAGTTACGAATAATCCATTCGCGAGTTTCGTGGATATTTTTTCCGGTGGACAAATCCATCACCGTATCAGCACCCCAACGAGCACCCCAAGTCAGTTTTTCCACTTCTTCTTCGATTGAAGAGCCCAATGCAGAATTGCCGATGTTGCCGTTGATTTTCACCAGAAAATTACGGCCGATGATCATTGGCTCAACTTCAGGGTGATTGATATTAACGGGGATAATTGCACGGCCGCGCGCAACTTCACTGCGCACAAATTCGGGAGTAATTTCATCCGGAATACTTGCACCAAAACTCATACCGGCATGTTGCTGATTGAGAAGTCTAAGTTCGCGGGCTTGCGATAACGCCATATTTTCACGGATCGCAATGTATTCCATTTCAGGCGTGATAATGCCGCGTTTTGCATAATGCATTTGCGAAACGTTCAACCCCGGTTTTGCACGGCGTGGCTTGCGCGTTAAATTAAAGCGCAGCTTGGCGAGCTTGGGGTCGTTCAAGCGTGAATTGGTAAATTCAGAATGGCTGTCTTGCAATATTTCTGTGTCATTGCGCTCTTCAATCCAGCCAGTGCGAATATCTTGCAAACCTGTACGCAAATCAATTTTCACAGTGGGGTCAGTGTAAGGGCCGGAGGTGTCGTACACACGCACAGGTGGATTTTTTTCACCGCCAAAATCGGTTGGTGTATCTGCCAGCGTGATTTCGCGCATAGGCACGCGAATATCCGGACGCGAACCTTGCACATACATTTTTTGCGAACCGGTGAAGGGCTGTATAGAAGCCTTATCAACCTCGGCACTTTCGCTCAGGATTTTTTCTACGCTGGTGTTCATGGTGTTTCCTCGGATTTTAACGACTTCGTTTGTTTATTTCGATCTACTTAATTGATATGTATTTAGTAAAACTTGTAAAAATGATGTACGGGGCCGGAACCCTTGCCGATATTTAAATCATGCGAATGCGATAAAGCGTTTTGTAAATATTCTTTTGCCTGTGCAACTGCATCTTTAAGTGATAATTTTTTTGCAAGGCCAGATGCTATAGCAGACGCAAGGGTACAACCAGTGCCATGGGTATTTTTAGTGGCGATGCGAGGTGTGGAAAATAAAAATTCTCCTTCTTGCGTTAACAGTAAATCCGTCGCCATCTGTCCCTCGCTGTGACCGCCTTTTATCAAAACGGCGCGCGGCCCCATCTCCAATAATTGTTTTGCCTGTTGTTTCATAGACTGTAAGTCGTTAGCAAAAGGTTCATCCAAAAGCGCAGCAGCTTCAAACAAATTTGGAGTCAAAATGGTCGCACGCGGAATTAATTTTTCAATCAGGATTTGGACAGCGTCTTTTACCAGCAGCCGGTCACCACTGGTCGCTATCATCACCGGATCTACAACCAAGGGAATCTGTGGATAATGACCGAGAGACTCTGCAATCGCTGCAATAATTTCTGCGTTCGCCAGCATTCCTGTTTTAATAGCACTGACTTGGATGTCACTTAACACTGATTGAATTTGCGCTTGTACAAAATCAGGTTTAACTGGAAAAACGCCCTGCACTCCCAAAGTATTTTGCGCAGTTAGTGAGGTAATGGCGGAACAACCGTAAACGCCCAATGCTGCAAAGGTTTTTAGATCGGCTTGAATGCCTGCACCGCCACCGCTATCACTGCCCGCAATGGTCATGGCTGTAGGTGTTTGGACATTTGAGTTCATTGGATTTCCGCTACAAAAACAAGGGCGCGGAAGAGAGAGGCGCGGGCAGGCCGCAATATAGAGCTCTCGTTCCCTACGCCGGTACTAACCGGATCAGGTCGGCGGGTATATCTCAGCTTTGGTTAATTCCAGAGCACCCCGACAAGAAGCCTCGCAGTCTATTGAAATTGCCTCTATGAGTAAAGAAACCTTTAGTACTCCTAACTGGGAAGGCTTTACCCGGGAGTTGTATTTATTTTGTACAATCGCTTTTTGACACTTAAAACATCGTGATTAATGCATATCACTATGCTTACATTTGTAACTACAAGCACAACGCGCAAGTGTTTACCCTTTTTAACCAGTAGATTAGCCACAAAGCTCGACCAGCCAGAGCCAACCCGCTAAACTCGGCCTTTTTGTCATGAATCCAAACTGTAACTGTCTGCGTCTAAGTTATGACGTGTAAGTCTGTCTACCTGCTTTATCTACATTTTAAATTTGCTGGAATTTTATCTCAGGATTTTTTATGAAAGAACTGTTCTCTATGAAAAAGTCAAAGCTTTACGTGGCTATCGGTTTACTCGCTCTCGCCCCGTTTGGTGCAAGTGCCAATAGCTTGCAAGAAATCTACGAACTTGCGTTAAAAAATGATGCGCAATTAAAAGCTGACAAAGCAGGTTATGAAGCAAATAAAGAATTAAGTAACATTGCACGCGCCGGTCTTTTGCCTCAAATTAATGCTACCTATACTGCTTACTCTAAAACTGATACTGACGTCACCGACAATTTATTAGGCACATCTGCGAGAAATGATATTACAAAGACCAAAGGTTGGAATGTAACTCTGACTCAACCACTGTTTGATTTATCGGCCTGGTACGTTTACAAAAAGGGTCAAAGGTTAAGCGAGCAGGCGGAGGCGCAGTTCGGTGCGGACCAACAAAGTTTAATTGTGCGTGTAGCTACCGCTTACTTTAATGTACTGCGCTCTGTTGACCGGTTGGAATCAACAACTGCAGAACAAAATGCATTTGCACACCAGCTTGATCAAGTGAAACAACGTTTTGATGTGGGCTTGACTGCAATTACCGATGTTCACGAAGCGCAAGCCGCCTATGACAGCGCGCTTGCGGCAACTCTTGAAGCTCGCGGTAGCTTGAGTATAAGTTATGAAGCCCTCGAAGTTTTAACGGGTAAAGCTGAAGATCAAATTGCTCCGCTTTCCGAACAATTCCCCGTCGTTAATCCAACGCCTGCTGATCGCGCCGAATGGGTTAATTTTGCATTAAAAAATAACTACGAATTAAAAGCTTCTCGCTTGAATGCAGACGCTGCGCAGAAAAATGCAAATGCTGCGCGTGCTGAGCATTTGCCAACTGTAGATGCAAGAGTAAGCTACAACAAATCTGATTCGGACGGTGTTAATCGTAAAATACAATTTGATGAAACGGACGATGGTAGTACGGTTACTATCGGGGTAAATATTCCAATCTTTAGCGGCTTACGCACCTCAAGTACTGCTCGTCAGGCAGTATCACAAGGGCTTCAAGCTGAAGAATTGTTTAACAGCGCACAACGCAGCACTATTCAAAATACTCGCGCTCTACATTTATCAGTGGAGACAGACGTAGCTCGCGTTGCGGCTCGCAAGCAAGCCACTGTATCTAACCAAAGTGCTTTGGAAGCAACACAAGCCGGTTATGAAGTAGGTACACGCAACCTGGTTGAAGTATTGCAAGCACAAAGTAAGCTTTATCAAGCGCGTCGCGATTACTCCAATGCACTTTATGACTACGTCATAGACACCATTAAATTGCGCGAAGTGGCTGGCTTATTAACACCCGCTGATGTTCAGGAAGTTGATAAGTGGTTGCAAAATGGTGCTCCTGTTAGTCGCGCCACCTACGAAAAATAATTTTCCCATGGCATGCCACAAATAAAAAACCGCGCAGTGCGCGGTTTTTTATTTTTAAGAGCCAAACTTTCACATGTGAATTTATAACGAGTGAAAAATTATGCGCACCTCAAACAAAGCCTTTCAAAATAATTTTCCATTCAAAGCGCTATCCATAATAGTTTTGGCAAGCATCTTTATTTTAACCGCAACCAAAGTTTTCGCCGCAGCGACAGAGATCCCCTCTAACCCCAATGCAACAGCACAAGCAAAAGCCGTACAAGCTTACTTGGCAGCTCTCACTAACAACACCAGTAAAGGCGTCATTGCCGGACAAAACGTGGGGCACAGTGACGACATTGCCAGCCCCACGGGGTTGACTGGCTTTGCACCCCTCATTATCGAATTAGAAAAACAAACGGGTCAGATGCCAGGAATTATTGGCGTAGATTACGAACACAATAAAATTGCCTCGCCAGATCAACTGCACAACGTGAATGCCTACCTGATTGAATATTGGAAACAAGGAGGCTTGATTAGTATCAACTGGTCACCCCACAACCCCCGGTGGAACGACGAAAGTAATATTGAAACGCACCCGGGAATTTGGAGCGATTCGCGAACCAAAGGCGGTGACATGAATAAAGTAAATCTCAAGGATCTGCTTGATCCAGAATCCCCCATACAAAAAATTTGGCTGCGTAAATTAGACAGAATTGCGGCAGCCTTAAATGAACTGCAAGATGCTGGTGTGGTTGTGTTATGGCGTCCCATGCAGGAAATGAATGGAAATTGGTTTTGGTGGGGAATTGATACCGCACCCCAAGATGCTGATTCTTATATAGCTCTCTGGCGCCACATGTACAAATATTTTACTGAAACCAAAAAATTGAATAATTTACTTTGGGTTTATTCACCCAATCCAGCCCCAAGTATTTTCGAGCGCGCTTTTATCAAAGCACCACTCTACCGTTATCCAGGCAACGAATTTGTTGATATCTTTGCGGGCACTGCCTACAACAATGAGTTGGAAATTAAAGACTATGACTTGTATTTAAAATCTGGAAAACCTCTGGCAATTGCTGAATTTGGTCCCAGAGCAGGAGAAACAATTAGCAGAAAAGGTAATTTGGACACCATGCTCTATGCAAAACGATTGCTAAAGGATTATCCAGCCATTTCCTATTGGATGAGTTGGTCAAGCTGGAGCAATGGCGATGGCACACAAGAGAATCAGGCATTGATCCACAACAAAAATGCTAAACAACTATTAACAGCTCCCAATATTATCACTCGACGTCAAATCAATTGGAAAAGTGCTTTGATTAAATAATTGGTGTCTCAACATCAATTAGAAATATAAATCCTGTATTTATAAGTACATATAACAATAACAAAAGAGGTATTGATTCAATTTTGATAGCATTTGCAATCATGGAAACTATGAAATTGGCAAATAGCTAGAGACATGCAGAACAACATCACGCTGTAACGTTTTTTTACAATTTACTGTCACGCAAAAAAGCACTTCGCACACATTGTTAACAAATATTATTTACTATTTACATGACCATTCCGTAGTAACGAATGCGAAACAGTTTAAATAATCACTCTAGCAATTTAAAAGGAACATAAAAATGAAGACCTTTTTCGTTCGTGCGTTAAAAACCCTGGCTCTCGGATCAGCGCTACTATTTAGTATTGGAAGCCTGGCTCAGGACATTCAAAAACCTTTGCCTGTAAGAGATGCCACTACCTACACTGTAAAACCTGATTATCGGAAATGTGCTTTCCCAGCATGTGGAGGTTGGTACCTGACCCCAGTCAATCAATATTCTTTGCAATTGGAAACCGATGACGAGGCTTACCAACACTCACTGCTACTCCCTAACTCTATTTACGTCAGTAGCATTAATTACAGAGCACTCGGTCTAACATCTGCACAAATTCAGGAGCTTGAAGCTATCCTGCGCAGTGGGCAGGGTTTAATTGCAGGCACAGTTGTTAGTCTTGCGTCTTCAGCGAACTTTGCTGCTAAAACGCTGAACGCCCAAGCGGCCTGGACTAGCCCAACCAAAACTACTGCAGTGGGCCCTTACCTGAAAGTGTCCAGCTCCGGCATAGTGTGCATTACCACTCCTTGTCCTTATTTCACGTCGCAAATTATAAACACTACCTACTCTTCCAATTTCCATGAACTTACGTTTGAAAAAGCAGAGTTGGATCGCGAACAAGAAGCTCGTGCATGGCAAGCGGTGAGCAGCGGAGGTTTGGTGTTAACGGGTGTGAGATACGTTTCCCAAGGGCAAGTGGGAACCGGAACAGGCATAAGTGCAACAAAAGTGTTTTTCACATTCCCAGCTAAAAAATCAATCTACTAATCTATAGGTGTGATTTGAAAATGTAGCTCCTCCGAAAAAGGCGGAGCTACATTTAATCGTCTTTGATGAACTCGCTATTTTTATAAAAATTTCTCAATAGCACGCAATGTTTTTTCCAATGCGCCCCGATTTTCATTAGCAACTTGCAAGGCTATTGATCCTCGCGTTTGTCTTTCTTCTTTATTTATTGCAAGCAGCTCCACTTGTTCTGCCAGGGCATTAGCGGAAGGCACAAGCGTCAGAGCTCCTGTATCACCTAAAAGACGTGCTACCTCCGCAAAATTAAACACCGAAAGTCCACTTAAAATAGGTAATTCCCATACCGCAGGCTCAATAAAATTATGACCGCCATTGGGGACCAAACTACCGCCTACAAACGCAATATCACTCGCACCGAACATGAGTAATAATTCGCCCATGGTATTGCCTACAATAATTTGCGCGTTCTCAGAAACGGTTTTTTCACTGCGTTTAGCGACGATAAATCCGCGACTTGCACAAAGATTTGCAACTGTATTAAAACGCTCCGGGTGACGGGGAACCAACACTAACCGCAAGTTTTGTAGTGTCGATTTTTTTAAACACTCTGCAAATGCATCAAGAATAATTTCATCTTCACCTTGATGAGTACTAGCAGCAATCCATAGAATATTTTTCCCGGCTTGCGACCATTGCTGTTTGAGTGCAGCTGCATTGGTGCGCAACTCATCGGAAAGCGTCAAATCAAATTTAATATTTCCAGTGACTTCCGTGTTGGTTGCAGGCAAGCCTATGCGATTAAACCTTTCAGCGTCCAATTTGTTCTGTACCAATGCGTGCGATAAATCCTTCAACATGGGTTGCGTAATTAGTGAAAACTTTTCATAGCCACGCGCAGATTTTTCAGACATGCGTCCGTTAACCAAAATACTGGGAATACCTTTCTTTGCACATGTGGCTAGTGTATTGGGCCAGAGTTCTGTCTCCATAACAAGTAACAGCGATGGATTGATACGGGATATAAAGCGCGCAAGAACGTCAGGTAAATCGTAAGGTGAATAGACATGAAATACACTATCACCCAGACTAGCGCGCACTCGCTCAGAACCTGTTGGCGTTGTGGTGGTGATCACAAGCTGCAAATCACCACGAGTTTGCAGCTTCCGAATAAGAGGCAAGGCTGCGATAAATTCACCCACCGAAACTGTATGAAACCAAATCACTTTTTTATCAGTGATGGGTGGTTTAAAAAAAGCAAAGCGTTCCCCCCACCGTTTGGCATAGGAAGGTGCGGCAATAGCCCGCCACAACAGCCGCAATAAAATAACAGGAACCAGCAAATAAAAAATACATGTATAAATAAAACGCATAGCAAACCAAATTTAATTAATCTTCAGAATAGTGTCACTTGTGTACCCAACGCATTTACCAACTTACCAGCTCATTTTTTGTTTGATGAAAGCCGTGAGTTTCGCGGCGTTGGCCTGGTGTTGCTTTACGCGTGGATGAGCCTCGTAACCGGTGAACTCGAAGAAAAGTGTATCCATTTTCTCTTGCGAATTTTCTTGTTTCATACGCGACACCGCGGTTGTTATATAACCAGGCCACTTGGAACCTGCTTTGGTCGCATCCATACTGCCCAGAGCGCAAACTATTAAAGCTTTGGGATACTTACTGCGAATAGTTTTTACAAAATCAATATAGGCTTGTATTCGTTGCTGATCTGAGGGGTTTGGAATTAAGCGGTGTTCGCGGTCTGTAAGCCAGCTGTCATTTTGAAATAAATTAATCACGACAACATCGGGTGTCCAACTGGAAAAATCCCATTGGGTATCATTATTTCCAACAGCACTTAATTGATCGTAAAACTGGGGCATTATAAAAGGAAACCAGCTGATCATAATACCTATACCACTTTGAGAGGTGATATGCGCTTCGGCGTTCAGGTTTCGCGCCGTTATGGCGGCGTAGGTCATAAAATTATTTTTATCTTTTACTAAATAGTCCTCACCATCGTCTGGAGCCTCGTTGCCCATTCCGCTGGTAATAGAGTCACCAAAAAATTCTATTTTACGTTTCAAGCGTGCTGGTGGAGCTAATAATTTTTTACCATCCGCTAATTCAAACCCTTTGATGATGGTTGCACCCTCCTCACCCTCGGTACGTTTGGTGAACAAAAAACTGTGTTTCCCTTTTGCCAGATTCTCCGCCACAAGATATTTTTTCTCGCCAGTCTCGGCTTGAATAATTACCGGGTGCTGGAAATTGTTGTCTATAAACACATTGAAATAGTTTTTCCCCTGTTGGTCATCTAAAGTGACAGAAAAATATTCCCCCGTAAAATTACCCGCGACACTGGTTCCAGGCCAGGAAATTTTTGGCGACTCTGGATTACTAAAATCAATACGACCTGTGTATTGCAAATTTTTATTGATTGGTGATATTTGCGTTGTCGCAAAAATCGGCACAGAAAGAGAAATTACCGCGACACTTAAAAATTTGTTAACTAACGTGTTTAATTTCATTACTGCGTCCAATTGTCATAATTTAAATTTTATGCGCCTACAAAATACATTTATTCGTAACAACATCATGACTAATACAATTTTACGTGAGTGAGTTGACGTCATACGACCTATAAAAAAATTAATTTGTATTACGAATACTGGATCAAGATCACACTGTTAGATTTTTTCTACTAATTGCTGTCACTTAAGCAAGCACTGGCGCAATTAATCATTTTGACTTATTTACTATCACTTGAGCATTCTCTAGCGAATGTGAAGTTGATGTATTCATTCACTCTATTTATCCACTTAATGAATAAAGGAAAACATAAGATGAAAACTTTTTTCGTTCGTGTAATAAAAACCTTTGCTATTGGATCGGCACTGCTTTTTAGTATTGGAAGCTTGGCACAAGAACTTACACCACCTGCAGAGGCACAAAAACCTGTTAAAGATATTGGGACTACTTACAAAGTAACACCAGGCACAACCGGTTGGACTCTGACCTTGGTCAATCAATATTCTTTGCGAACTGAAAGCGAAGACGAAGCCTACCAAACTTCATTAATGGCACCTAGTAATATTTCTGTCAGCCGTATTGATTACAAAGGCCTTGGTTTAAAGCCTGGGCAAGCTCGGGAACTTGAAGCTAATTTACTGAGCGGACAAGCGATACTAGCGGGTAATGTTGTAAGCCGCCCCGCTCCCGGCCATCAACAAACTGAGATTCTGGAAGCCAAAGCTGCGTGGATTAGCCCAACTAAAAGCCTGGCAATTGGCCCATACCTGAAAGTATCAAGCTCAGGTATTGTCTGTATTACAACACCTTGCCCCTACTTCACAGTCAGGCTTATCAATAGCACTTACACCGTAAATTATGATGCACTTATTTTTGATCGGGCAGAATTGGATCATGATCAAGAAGCACAGGCATGGAAAGCAGTTAGTAGCGATGGCCTTGTATTAACTGGCGTAAGATTCTTCCCCGAACAGGAAACAGGCGTAGCTACGGGCATTAGTGCAACAAAAGTATTTTTTCCATTCCCAGCCAAAAAACCTGTGCGCCCACCGAAGTGAGATTTACAACTGTAGAAAAGTAGATACAAAAATAGGTTAAAAAAATAGCTCGTTGTATCGAGCTATTTTTTTGCGATTCACTAACTCTTAAAAACCCAAGCTAACTCTTATCAATCCAAACGAACATTATCAATATAAATGGTACGCGGTGCAGGAAGCTTGGTGCCAACAAAAATTTCCATCCAGGTAATTTTTGTCAGATCCATTTTTCGTTTCTGCGGCGCATTGAGAATATCCTCCATCGCAAAACTAAAATGATTCCAACCTGGCTCAAGATGTAATGCACTATTAAACCTGTCTTGCCTCGCCCAGCCATGTAAATTATGTTGCGCATCATTGACCCGTACTATCATCGTAAATGCATCGGGTCCCGCATTATAAATATCAAACGCCAATGATTGATGTTGCGACCAATCGTTGATCAATCTATTGAAAACAATTCCCGTGTATTGTCGCGTTGTAAGATCGACTTTTAATGAATACTGACCCTGAGTATGAAATTCAGTAGAACGCTCAGCAGCTCTATGTCCATATGTCTCAATACTCGATTCAAACCCGGCGAGAATAGGAAATTGATGAATCAAATTTAATTGGAACCTGGTTTCATAAAACAGCGTAGTTAAATTTGGAATCAGCAAAATAATTGCAATAAGGCGCCCTGCCCAACTCCACAAATTTCCGCGTTGCAGCCAGAAAATACCCAACCAGGTTCCGGTCATATCCCGTAAGAGATCGCTCCAGCTACCATCGCGACCGATATAGGCCTGTATGAGCTCAATAAGGCCGCCGCCAATAAACACCGCAACACTAATAAAGAGCGTGACTTTCCATTTATTGACATCAAATTTTCTACTGAGTATTGCAACTATAGCGATAAAAAAAACCAGGTGTCCGCAATCCCAAATCGCGTACATGAGATTGCTGGATGCTTCTGTTGAGCCACCCAAAAAGAAAAAGGGAAAAGCCACAACCACAACAATTAATGAAACTATATATCTGAGTTTTAACAGATGACGCCTCATATCAATATCTGGAATCACCCATCCCATTAAATTGTTTTGCGAGGTTAGTTGCATAGTTGTCAGTCATGCCGCTAATAAAATCAATCACCGCCATAAGCGCGAGATATTTATAATTTTTATCGCGTTTGCTCACATTGGGGTGAAAATTGTTATCGCCAATAAGTGCCATCACACGATTATCTTTGTAGGTCATTTGCCTTGGGTCACCTAGGGATGCGTAAACCGCGCTGCAAACTGTATTTAATAAGGTACCTATAACGGCATAGGCACCAATTTCCAATTCCACACGTCTTGGATGATTGAAAATTTTGTTTTTGGCGAGATCTTTTGCTGCCTGCACCGCCGTCATGACTTTGGGATCACATAGAGATATTAAATCCCCATCAACCTCACCGCGCAAAAAAGCATCTTGATGTTTAATGAATGCATCTGTGCCTGCATTAATAAAAGCATCAATGACTTTTCCACGTAACAGAGCTGGCTTTCGTCCATCGTTGACTTTTTTTAAGGTTCGTTCCAAGTCCGAGAGCTGGGGTGAATCTGCAATTACTGGATGCAACAATTCATAAATTTCTGACCAATTAAGAATGCCCATTTCCAGGCCGTCTTCCAGATCAATAATTCCATAACAAAAATCATCCGCAGCTTCCATTAAATACACGAGCGGATGACGGCAATACCAATTTTTTCCTTTGGAAATTAATCCGGTTTTTGCAGCAATCTCATGAAAATAATCAAGCTCGGATTGAAACACGCCATATTTATTATTTTTCGGGCGATGATTCAAAATTGTATCTGTTGAGCACCAGGGATATTTCATTGCGGATGCAAGCGTTGCATAAGTTAAACGCATTCCCTCGTGATATTGATGATATTCCGATGTAGTCAGTACGCGCAGCCCCTGGGCATTACCTTCAAATACCCGAATATCATCGCCCTCTTCAGGAGGAAGATCGGACAGGAGCTCGGCACCCTCTTTTTGAAACCAGCTACGAATGGCGTCTTCACCCGTGTGGCCAAATGGCGGGTTACCAATATCGTGCGCAAGGCAGGTTGCCTGGACTATATCGCCAATATCGGTTGGCCAAATATGATCCGGTAAATCGCCCGCATCTTTTAATGCCTCACCCACACGAATACCAAGGGTTCGCCCTACGCAGGCAACTTCTAAACTGTGCGTCATGCGATTGTGAATATGATCGTTGGTCGCCATAGGGTGAACTTGCGTTTTGCGTGCAAGGCGACGAAAGGCCCCCGAGAAAATAATTTTGTCGTGATCCGAGTGAAACGGTGAACGTCCTTCCTCGTGTTTGGCGCTACGTCTCCCCAAACGCTCAGCGCAAAGGAGTTGATTCCAGTTCATTGCCATACCTGATTCCAATTAATTGCCATTGAAGTCCACAACTTTTTATTCGCCTCAGACAAGCCACAACCAGCGCACCAGTTTAGCCCCGCTAAAAAAACTTGGCGCACAATATGGGCGCATTAAAAGTTTTCAAATCTTGTATTTTTAAAAAAACATGATGTTCGAATAAGTCATTTAACTTATTGTTTTCACTAAATTTTACTTATCATATCAGACTAATTCAGAAGCCCGAATTTTTCTTGGCATAGTTACTGCAAAATCCAAAAAAAGCAATCTTGTATTCAAGATAGTATTTAAGATTTTTGAGCAGGAACAATAATGACAAGCACCTTGGGTTGGACAATTTCTGAATGGCTTGACGCATATCGCAACACGCTTATTTCAGCACATGAGGCCCTGATTAATCTGCGTGACCTTTTGTAACCCAACGACTCTGCCTGGATTTATATAGTGTCAGCTGCAGAGCTAGATGCGCAAATTGAAGCCCTGGCTTTAACCGATCTTTCACCAACTGATCTACCTCTTTACGGTGTGCCTTTCGCAGTCAAAGACAACATAAATGTGGCAGGCGTTCCCACTACGGCTGCATGTCCTGCATTTACTTATATTCCGGAAGAAGATGCTTTCACTGTCGCATTGTTGAAAAAAGCGGGCGCGATTGTGATAGGCAAAACGAATCTCGATCAATTTGCGACTGGGCTTGTGGGCACGAGATCGCCGTATGGCGCCGTGCCCAATTCTTTTAACCCCAGTTACGTATCCGGAGGTTCAAGTTCCGGTTCTGGCGTGACAGTGGCGCGCGGCCTGGTGCCTTTTAGCCTGGGCACAGACACTGCTGGCTCCGGCCGCATACCTGCAGGCTTTAACAATATTGTTGGGCTCAAACCTACTAAAGGTCGTTTTAGCACAAGCGGTGTTGTTCCTGCCTGCCGTAGCCTGGATTGCGTTTCAGTATTCGCGTTGACCGTTAGCGATGCCGAACTGGTTGCAAATTTATTAACTGTATTTGATTCAGCTGATGGCTACTCACGTAAAGCACTCAACACGCCTACTTATTTTTCCAGCAAATCCAAATTTGGTATCCCACATAATCCTCAATGGTTTGGTGACTATGAAGCAGAAGTGGCGTGGAAAGAGTCGCTCGCCAAATTTGAATTACTGGGGGCTGAATTAATTCCACTGGATTTCACGCCAATGTTCGCGCTCGCGCAATTGCTTTACGGCGGTCCCTGGGTGGCGGAACGTTTTGCTGCAGTTGCAAATTTTATAAAAGACCACGCGGATGATATGAATCCTGTTGTGCGCAGCATTATCGAAAAAGCTAAAAATTTTTCAGCAACCGATGCATTTTTATCTGAATACCAACGCACTCAGCTCGCTCGTGAAATTCAACAGATAATGAGTAGTGTTGATGCGCTCCTCGTACCAACCTCACCTTGTCACCCCACCATTTCGGCGGTTGATGCAGAACCTATAGTTATCAATAGTCAGTTGGGGACTTACACCAATTTTGTGAATTTAGCAGATTGCTCTGCACTCGCTTTACCAGCTGTGATGCGCAAAGACGGTTTGCCTTTCGGCATCACCTTGATTGCACCCGCCTGGCAAGACGCCGCTCTCGCAAAATTCGGAAAAATTTGGCAAGCCAATGCCGATTTAAATTTAGGCACTACCAATCGAAAAACACCAACGATAATTTCAAAAAATATTGCACCTGAAGGTTACGTACGTTTAGCCGTAGTGGGCGCTCATCTCACTGGCATGCCGCTGAATGTGCAACTGCAAGAACGCAAAGCGATTTTTGTTGAAAGTACATTAACTGCAAACTCCTATCGCTTATTCGCACTTCCCAATACCACTCCACCAAAACCCGGGTTAATTCGCAACAAAGCTGGCGAAACCGGTGCTGAAATTATCGTGGAGTTGTGGGATGTGCCCTTACAACATTTCGGAAGTTTTGTTGCATTAATTCCGGCACCACTCGGCATAGGCACACTCACGCTTGAAGATGGTCGCGAAGTAAAAGGTTTTATTTGTGAAGGTGCAGCCGTTGAAGGCGCAACAGATATAACGCATTTGGGCGGATGGCGCGCTTACATAAAAGCTCTACAGAAAAATTGACCCCTCCCCAACCCTCCCCTTCACAGGGGAGGGAGCTGAAAGCACTCCGTACCTAAGTAGGGAGTAAAGCCCCTCCCCCTGCAAAGGGGGAGGCTGGGTGGGGGTAAAAATACGACACCATACAAAGTCGGAGAAGCAAAATGTTTCATACAGTCTTGATTGCAAACCGCGGTGAAATCGCCGTTCGTATTGCCAAAACCCTGAAAAAAATGGGCGTTAAATCTGTTGCTGTTTACTCCGATGCAGACCGCAATTCAGCGCATGTAAGCGCATGCGATACGGCCGTGTGTTTGGGTGGCAACACTGCAGCCGAAAGTTATTTACAAGTTGATCGCATACTTGCAGCAGCGCGTGAAACGGGTGCCCAGGCAATTATTCCCGGTTACGGTTTCCTTTCCGAAAATGCAAAATTCGCCGAGCAATGTGAAGCACAGGGCATCGCATTTTGCGGCCCCACTCCAGACCAAATGCGTCAATTTGGTTTGAAGCATACTTCGCGTGAAATTGCTGAAAAAGCAGGTGTACCTCTCACACCGGGAACAGGATTATTAAATTCCCTGGAAGACGCCATTTTATCGGCGAAGACCTTAGGATATCCCGTCATGTTAAAAAGCACCGCTGGCGGTGGTGGTATTGGTTTGACGCGATGCAATAGCGAAGAAGAATTAATTAATGCATACGAAACAGTAAAACGGCTCGGTCAAAACTTTTTCAGCGATAGCGGTGTATTTCTTGAACGCTTTGTGGACAACGCGCGCCATGTTGAAGTACAAATTTTTGGTGACGGTTTAGGTAATGTGTTGGCACTCGGTGAACGTGACTGCTCATTGCAACGTCGCAACCAAAAAGTAGTTGAAGAAACTCCTGCGCCAAATTTGCCTGCTGCAACACGGGATAAATTATTGGCTGCCTCGAAAAGTTTAGGCGAAGCTGTCAAATATCGTTCCGCAGGTACAGTTGAATATATTTACGATGCCACACGCGATGCATTTTATTTTTTAGAAGTAAATACCCGCTTACAAGTTGAACACCCTATTACCGAAGCTTGTACTGGTGTGGATCTAGTTGAATGGATGATTTTAACCACAGCTGGCATGCCGCCGTCATTCGATATTGATATCACACCTAAAGGCGCTGCCATTGAAGTGCGCTTGTATGCGGAAGATCCCGTACGAGAATTTCAACCATCGCCAGGAATATTAACCGACGTTTTATTTTCTGACTCCGCTCGTAACGACACCTGGGTTGCAACCGGCACCGAAGTATCGCCCTACTACGATCCGATGATCGCAAAAATTATTGTACACGGTACTAATCGCGCAGATGCCATCGCAAAAATGAAAGCAGCATTAAACGAAACACGCATGTCGGGTATCGCAACTAATCTTGATTATCTTCGCCAAATTATTGCGTCAGATTTTTTCGGCAGCGGCGATGTTGCCACCAATAAACTTGCAAGCTTCATTTATAAAGCACCCGTGATTGAAGTATTACAACCTGGTACTTACACGAGCGTGCAAGATTATCCAGGTCGCGTGGGTTTGTGGAGCGTTGGCGTTCCACCGTCAGGCCCTATGGATGATTATGCATTTCGTTTGGCGAATCGCGTTGTGGGTAATCACGAAAGCGCTGCCGCATTAGAAATTACATTAATTGGACCTAAATTACGCTTCCATAGCGATACCCTTATAGCGCTAACAGGCGCAACGTCGCCTGCAAAATTAGATGGCGAATTAATTCCATTCTGGGCACCGGTTCCCGTAAAAGCCGGACAAATTCTTGAAGTGGGTAAAGCCGATTCCGGTTGTAGAAGTTACCTCGCAGTGCGAAATGGTTTCGACGTACCTGTTTATTTAGGTAGTCGCTCCACCTTCGCACTCGGGCAATTTGGCGGTCACGCAGGTCGCACTTTGCGCGCAACCGATATGTTGCCAATTAGTGACCCGACTATTTCTGCCTGCACAACGCCAGCACCCATTTATTCTCCTTCCGCTGCACCTGCGAATCTAATTCCTAGTTATACCTCCGACTGGGAAATTGGTGTGCTCTACGGCCCGCATGGTGCACCGGATTTTTTTACCAGCGATGCAATTGAAATGTTTTTTTCAACGGCGTGGGAAGTGCACTACAACTCAAACCGTTTGGGTATTCGTCTAAACGGCCCTAAACCGACCTGGGCACGTAACGACGGCGGCGAAGCGGGATTGCACCCTTCCAATATTCACGATACCGAATATGCAGTGGGCTCAATTAACTTCACCGGCGACATGCCAGTAATTCTGACTAAAGACGGACCCAGTCTCGGCGGATTTGTTTGCCCGGTTACGATTGTAAAAGCAGAATTATGGAAAGTTGGCCAAGTAAAACCTGGCGATAAAATTCGTTTCAAGCGCTTAAGTTTTGATGCAGCGCTTACATTAGAAAAATCTGCTGATAAAGCAATTGAAACTCTAACCGTAGCACCGCAAATTTCTCTAGCACCTATCGTAAAACCAGAGAATACAATTTCTGAATGTATTGTTGCTGCTTTACCTGCGCAAGGTGCTCGTCCGTTAGTCAGTTATCGCCAGGCAGGTGATAAATATATTTTGCTGGAATACGGCGACAATATTTTGGAGCTGAGTTTACGTTTACGTGTTTACGCACTAATGGAAGTATTAAAAGCATCACCGATAGGCGGTGTTATTGAATTATCACCGGGTGTACGTTCACTGCAAATTAACTACGACAGCCGTGCAATTCATCAACAAGATTTAATTGCCAAACTTTTATTGATTGAAGAAACACTGGGTGATGCACGCGATGTGAAAGTTCCCAGTCGCATAGTTTATATGCCTATGGCATTTGAAGATTCTGCAACTCTGGATGCAGTATCGCGCTATCGCCAATCCGTCCGCGATAAGGCGCCCTGGTTGCCAAGCAACACTGAATTTATGCGTCGCATAAATGGTTTGGATTCTGTAGAACAAGTTAAACAAATTATTTTTGAAACGAGTTACATGGTACTCGGTTTGGGTGATGTTTATCTCGGCGCACCTTGTGCAGTTCCGGTGGACCCCCGCCACCGTTTACTCACCTCCAAATACAATCCCGCTCGTACCTATACCGCTGAAGGAACTGTGGGTATCGGTGGAGTGTACATGTGTATTTATGGAATGGATTCGCCCGGCGGTTACCAACTTGTTGGTCGTACTTTGCCAATTTGGAATAAGTTTCTGAAAAATTCTGATTTCGGAAATGGTGAACCCTGGTTATTGAAATTTTTTGATCGTGTGCGCTATTACGAAGTTTCCGAAGCAGAACTCACCGAACAACGCGAAGCATTCCGCGAAGGCCGTTTGAACTTGCGGATTGAAGAAGACTTTTTCAGTCTAGCTGAACACGAAAAATTCTTGCAAGACAACGCTGCGAGTATTGCGGAATTTAAATCAAAACAAAAAATTGCCTTTACCGAAGAAGTTGCACTCTGGCAGGCAGATGAAGAGGCTCAAGTCGACGCTGCCTTGCAAACAAAAGTAAATACTAATCCTATTGAAGTTGATGGTCATGCAGTTACCGCCGATATCAGCGGAAATATCTGGAAACTTTTGGTAGAACCGGGGCAAATGGTTGAAGCAGATCAACCGCTATTAATTGTTGAAGCTATGAAAATGGAATTCTCTATTTACGCCGATCGTGCAGCGAAAGTAAGTTCTATCCACTGTGCGCCCGGCAAGCAAGTTAACGCAGGTGATTTATTGGTTGTTTTAGAAGAATGAATAAAGGTTTGAATCATTAAACTGATCCAATCTACAGATATATTGAAAGCAGACATCGAAGAAGACGAGATAGTAAAAAATAGTTTAGGGAAACCTATCCCAAATCACTCGGAAGATGTTATGAAATTAATAAAAAATGAAAAAAAGAAAAAAACGGACGAGCCGCGTCAAAATTTAACAGAGCGAATTTACCAGCAGATTAAACAGGATATTTTTACGTTTCGTTTATTGCCGGGAGACCGTTTTAGCGAGAATGAAATTGCCGAACGTGTGGCGGCAAGCAGAACACCTGTGCGAGAGGCGCTTACACGACTACAGCGTGAAGGTTTTGTAGAAGTTTCATTTCGCAGTGGCTGGCAAGTAAAACCTTTTGACTTCAATCAATTTGAACAGCTTTACGATGTTCGCATAGTGCTTGAACTTGCCGCGGTTAAAAAATTGTGTGAAATGGAGCCTGCACCAAATCTTGAGGATTTAAAGCGTATCTGGCTGGTAAAACCGGAAGACAGATTAGAAGACGGTCCAACCGTCGCGGGACTCGACGAACGTTTTCACGAGCAACTAATTGAAGCAACCGGCAACCGTGAAATGGCACGCATCCACCATGACATTACCGAGCGACTTCGTATAGTTCGTCGAATCGATTTTACGCAAAAGCCTCGCATTGAGGCAACTTACGATGAACACGCAAAAATTTTGCGCACCATCATCGAAAGACGCGCAGAGGATGTAAGAAGTTATTTGAAAACGCATATTGAGGCGAGCAAAGCAGAGGTGCGAAAAATTACGCTACATATGCTCTATGAAGCAAAAAATATGCAGGCAGATGATTAAATATAATTTTTAAGCAACAGCAACAAATCGGCTTAAGAGCCGCACACGGAAGTAAGATTTTGTTGCTTACAAATAGAAAGTTAAGGCTACACATAATTTTTTTAAAATTGAAATTATTGTAAGGCTATAGCTTAGGTGTCACTGGAAGCAAACGAGTGAATCAGTTTTACTCAAAAAAGCAGTTGTATTAGAAAGACAATTTTTTAACTAACCTTTGTGAGCAACAAATCGGAGAAAACCCATGAAGCTAAGATCTATAGCAAAACACGTCGGGGCATTCGGTATCGCCGCCGGCTTAAGCATTGCATCATTCAGTGCACACGCAGCGGATACCATAAAAGTGGGTGTGTTACATTCACTCTCGGGCACTATGGCGATTTCAGAAACCACACTGAAAGACACTGTCTTAATGTTGATTGAAGAGCAAAATAAAAAAGGCGGCTTGCTCGGCAAAAAACTTGAAGCAGTTGTAGTAGACCCTGCGTCCAACTGGCCGTTGTTTGCGGAAAAAACTCGCGAGCTTTTAGAGAAAGACAAAGTGGCTGCTATTTTTGGTTGCTGGACTTCTGTATCGCGCAAATCCGTATTGCCAGTTGTAGAAGAACTAAATGGTATTCTTTTTTACCCCGTGCAATACGAAGGTGAAGAATCCTCCAAAAATGTGTTCTACACAGGTGCTGCGCCAAACCAACAAGCTATTCCAGCTGTTGATTATTTAATGAAAGAAGGCAAGGTGAAACGTTGGGTACTCGCAGGAACCGACTACGTTTATCCACGTACTACCAATAAAATTCTTGAAGCCTATTTGAAAGCTAAAGGCGTTAAACAAGAAGACATCATGGTTAGCTACACACCTTTCGGTCATTCTGATTGGCAAAATATTGTTGCCTACATCAAGCGCTTTGGTAGCGCAGGTAAAAAAACTGCAGTAGTGTCTACCATCAACGGCGATGCTAACGTTCCTTTCTACCGTGAATTGGGTAACCAAAAAATCAGCGCGGCAGATATTCCTGTTGTTGCATTCTCTGTAGGTGAAGAAGAACTCTCTGGTCTGGATGCAAAACCTTTGGTTGGTCACCTCGCCGCCTGGAACTACTTCATGAGCAGCGACGCACCAGCAAACAAAGAATTTATTGCCAAGTGGAAAGCCTATATCAAAAATCCAAAACGCGTTACCAACGACCCAATGGAAGCAACTTACATTGGTTTCAATATGTGGGTTAAAGCGGTTGAAAAAGCCAAGTCAACTGACACTAACAAAGTTACCGAAGCCATCATTGGTCTCGAGCAACCTAACCTGACCGGTGGTGTAAGCAAAATGTTGCCAAACCATCACATCACCAAACCTGTGCTTATTGGAGAAATTCAAGAAGACGGTCAATTCCTGACAGTGTCATCAACGCCATTAGTTCCAGGCGATGCATGGTCTGATTATCTTGAAGGTAGTAAAGATCTGGAATCTGACTGGATCACCTTGAAGTGCGGTAACTACAACACCAAAACCAAAAAATGTTTAGGTGCTGCAGCGAAATAATATTAGTCCCCCTCACAATGTGAGGGGGATTTTTAATTGATATTTAGGGCGCAAATTTTTGAGTTCAACATGATGACAATGCTTATCGCACGTTTTAGTAAATGTTTTGCGGTTGTTCTTCTATTAATGGGTGCAACTAATAGCTTTGCACAATCTGAAGAAACACCAGCAAAGCCAACCGATTTTTCCGGCCTCGTATTGCAACTCGCAACCTGTAGCCTGTCAGAACGTGGTGAAAACGTTAAGCAACTTGCAGCCTTGAAAGACCCACGTAGCACAATCATCATTACCGCATTGGAACAAGGTAATTTATATTTCGACAGTATTAGCAATAAAGTGGCAATTAAAGATGACACTAATAATTTTAGCGACGCCATTACCCAGAGCGCAGTAAGCTCGGATATTAGTAACTTTAAAAAGATTCCAGTCAATAACAGCTTACGCAATCAGTTACGCAGCCTGTTATCGCAACTCAACCTTAGCAGCGACGATGAAACCATTCGTTTATCGGCTGTGAAACGCTTATTGGCAGATGGTCTTGATGAAGACAGTGCCGCTATTATTGAAAAACAATCAGCGGGCGAAAAAAATAAAACGATACAATCTGCGATGACAATTGCGCTTGCACTTTACGAACTTAAAAGTAGCGATGAAAAAATCCGTATAGCGGCCATCGACAATTTACGTGGCTCTCTCGAGCCAGAGGCACGTAGCGCTTTAGCTGAAACATCCACCAACGATGAAAGTGAAGCTGTACGTAACACCGCAATATCCGCTCTCAAATCCATCGAAAGCACAGTGAGTTATTACCGGCTCGGTGAAAATATTTTCTTTGGATTAAGTTTAGGTTCGGTGCTTTTACTTTCTGCCATTGGTTTGGCCATTACCTTCGGCGTTATGGGTGTTATCAATATGGCTCACGGCGAGCTTATGATGATTGGTGCCTACACAACTTGGGTAATTCAACAAATATTTCCCAATCAAATTGCTTACAGTTTATTAATTGCCATACCCACAGCGTTTTTGGTAGCTGGGGCAGTCGGTGTAGTCATTGAACGCGGTGTAATTCGATTTTTATATGGTAGACCGCTCGAAACCTTATTGGCAACTTTTGGATTAAGCTTAATTTTACAACAGGCCGCACGCAGTATTTTCACACCGCTCAACCGTGCCGTGAGCTTGCCCGAATGGATGAGTGGCTCAATGACGATAAATCCTGTGCTCTCTATTACCTACAATCGTCTCTATATTTTAATTTTCGGAATTTTAATATTTATCTTGCTGCAATTAATTTTGAAAAAAACCTCCCTCGGCTTAAAGGTCCGTGCCGTATCGCAAAATAGAACCATGGCTCGCGCCGTAGGTGTTCGCGCCAGCTGGGTTGACGCACTTACATTCGGTCTGGGTTCTGGAATTGCGGGTGTCGCCGGTGTTGCACTCTCACAATTAACTAATGTCGGCCCCAATCTGGGCCAGGCGTATCTCATCGACTCATTTATGGTTGTGGTTTTTGGTGGCGTGGGAAATTTGTGGGGCACGCTTGTGGGTGCAATGGGTTTGGGAATTATCAATAAATTCCTGGAGCCCTATGCAGGTGCAGTACTCGCTAAAGTTTTGGTTTTAGTTCTGTTGATTTTATTTATCCAGAAAAAACCCAAAGGCATGTTTCCACAAAAAGG
>CBHTVU010000011.1:0-39306 GCA_966096785.1 uncultured Gammaproteobacteria bacterium
TAGTAATGCTTCTTCGGCCCACCGCCTGCAATCGGTGTGTGAAATTCTACAAGATGCCGTGTATCTGGAAGGTATTCGTAGAAGCCACCTTTTTTGGTCCACGCAGACTTAATCACATTCAGGTCGTGGACCTGCGATGTAACCATTATTTCACTGCTGTTCGCTGTTGTGGTGTCCATTGTATTAGGACCTGTAACACCGTAACCTTCAATATCCGTACCATTTCGTACAGCACCGCCAAGCCTCCCAAGCCTGCTGTATAGAGTCCAACTTCCATTAAGCACGGCTCCATTGTTGCTGAAGTTATATTGATAATTAGGTGTTGTACTCTCAGGGGTTTTTATGCTGTGCAAACGAGGCGACCAATGCCCCAACCCACTACTATGCCCATCACAGTAAGCGTCTTCACGATTATTAGTTGTGAAACACAAATCATCGGGTTGATATTGAATTTCAGTCACTCCCGCAGGAGTGACAAGCTTAACTAAGTAGTTGGATGAAGGTTTACCGGGCGTCCAGAGTATCGAGGGTGTTCCAACCGGCCATGTAAAGGTTGCTGTAGGCCAACCGATTGTAGGACAGGCTGCTGCGGCATCTGGAGAACAATATTGGTTGGCACGGTTAATAGCTACAATTTGATCAGGTGTTCCAGTCAACCCTTGGTTATTTAACTGGTATTTCAACATGAACCCAGTATTGGTCGCGACACCGTAATAAGACACACGGACTTTAAGGCCATTGGGGTAAGTAACTTCTACCAAACGGTTACCCCAACTTGCATATTTCGATTCCGTTCCATCCGGCGTTGTCCATGTAAAGTAACTTTGATCGGCGCTTTGTGTCAGCGTGTGTCGCACATCGCCCACAGCCTTAAAGGTGAGCCCGGTAGTGGCAGAGGCGTCTCTGTTCAATACGTTATTTTGATACACCAAAAAATCTTGGCTTCCCACTGGCCCATAAGCCCGCATTACAAAAACCATGTTAGTGCTAACAGGCTCAAATTGCCCAGAATCTCGAAAAAATGTCGCATTTCCATTAGTCATGATCTGAATGGAATTCTGAGAAATATTTGTTCGAGTCACAGTTCCAGCAAAAGCATCGATATACCCAAAAGAACCACCATCAGCAAATAAATCGTTGTAAAGCTGGACATGGTGGCTTAAGCCAAGTTCGCCTCCAATGGAAACCGTATTTAGCGATCGAGCGAGTTGGGCAGATTGCATATTCACACCAAACCTATCAACGATCTCGACGCTGGGCGGAGCAATTGGATTTTGCTCAAGGGCAGAAGCCGAACAAGAAAATCCCATCATTAAAAATAATATTTTTTTCATTTTAATCTCCTTATTGGGGGAAGAGTGCTTCAGGACCACACACTTTATTGTCGTTGCAGGCCTTTACACTTTTAGGCTTATTGGCCGACGAATTATGAGCGGGGCAACCGATGTCAGCAGAAGTCGTCCTGTAATAGGTATTCCCGCCGTTTAGACTCCCTCCACTGGTATCGGTAACATAATATTGGGTAGCATTGGGCACAGCGCTCCACGATGCTCGCCATGCACAATCGGCAATGAGAGTTGGGGTTTGTACAACGGGTGCAGGGAATGTAATTGCGGTGGCCTCAGATGCTCCATCGCTTGCCGTATTAACGGCGACATTAACGCGATTACCTGCCTTGTCGTAATCGTAATCCCGATTACCGTTCACAGAGTCTGCAATATAGGTCAAGCGACCTAATGCGTCATAGGTGTAGCCAGTGGCTTTTTGCGCATTAGAAAAATTACTGTACAAAAGTAATGTGAATGTAGTGATTATTAATTTTAGATAAGTAGAAAAAGAGAGATTTGAATTTATATATAAAACCATAACAGGATCCGTTGTTATAAAATTATGCGGGGAGGAAAGACTGGTGCCGAACAAAAGGCGTTGTAATTTTACGTTGCCTTGTAATAAAGTCAATTCAAAATTAATATCAAAAACGAGTATATTAAAAAAACAGGAAGAAATCAGATGTGTATCAGTGAAGGAGGTTACGAAAGCATTAAGTTTCCGTAGCTCGGCAAGGTAACAATTTTATAAAAAGATAGAAATTAACATCATATAAATACGTGTAATTAATTAACGCAGGTCAAGTTGAGCTATATAGTTTGCGCTCTACATTTATCAATCAAATGTATTTCTGACACAATAGTTTGATAAAGCATTGCTAAAATTAGGATGCATTTTTTTGCTGGATTATGAGATCAATCGCAAATATTTCATCAAAAATTTCATTCAATTGATGCGCGTTACTGACTCATGCTTAAAATAAACTTCGTCATTATTTATTCTCAACATCAATCATCGAAAAAAATACAGAATCACTATCTTGAATCCTACCGCTTTCTAAATCAGTAAGTCCACGCTTAAGCGATTGGCGCACAAACTCTATTTTTACCACTTCTAGTGCAGGATCACCGTTTGCGGATGACGCTACTGAGAATGACTCATCATCTTTAAAATCGACTGACTTCATTTAAACAACTCACCAAAATTGAGAAACTGAGTCGCATCAGAATATAGCAATTTCAAAACCATGGGAGGAGCAACTTTCTCTACATCCGCAATCTATCGCAGTTACCCCATTCTCCACTCTATGCTAATATGCGCCCCCTTTTTCCGATGCTAATTTTTCCGTTCGAGAGAATGCTATGAGCACTAAAGTCGCCGTTGTGATGGGTTCCAAGAGTGATTGGGCTACCATGCAAGCCGCTGTTGAAATCCTGCAAAAGCTGGGTGTGGATTACCATACCGAAGTGGTTTCAGCGCATCGCACGCCACAAAAGCTTGCTAGCTTTGCGGAAGAAGCTGTAGGTAATGGCTTTGGAGTTATTGTTGCTGGCGCCGGTGGTGCTGCGCATTTACCGGGGATGATCGCGGCTCATACACGTTTGCCAGTGCTTGGGGTTCCTGTTCAAAGTAAAGCGCTAAACGGTATGGACAGCCTCTTATCTATAGTGCAAATGCCTAAAGGTATTGCCGTAGGTACCTTGGCGATTGGTACTGCAGGTGCTTTTAATGCGGGTTTATTGGCTTGCCAAATCCTGGCGCTGAACGATGCTGACCTGGCGGCCCGTATTGATGAGTTCCGCTACACACAAACACAAGCTGTTCTCGATAATCCTGATCCGAGCGTGGATTAAAGGCCCCAGCATTTAAAACTGATTGTCCGTAAACAGATTTAGTGATACTTCTCAGAAGCACTACTTTCTAAGTTAATTTTTGTGTAGGTAGTCAATGAGTAATAAGCCAATTTGGGTTTTAGGAGCAGGTCAATTGGGCGCCATGCTTAAGCATGCAGGCATGCCGCTGGCGCTGGATGTGCGCCCGATAGATATTAATGAAAGCAGTGCACCGCTTTTGGGGAATGATGATCTGGTAACTGCCGAGCGTGAACAGTGGCCGGAAACTTTAGTTACCCGAACCTTGGCGCAGCACGCACATTTCGTTAACAAACCCGTCTTTGGTCGCCTGGCTGATCGCAAAACGCAAAAAGAATTAATTGATTCGCTCGGGCTTGCGACTGCACCCTGGCGAAATGTAGCGGGTGATATTACCGCCAGTGAATTACGCAACATACTGGGGGAACGCGTGTTGCTAAAACGCCGTACCGGCGGTTATGACGGTAAGGGCCAGTATTGGCTTCGTGCAGTAGATGATGAAGTTCCGGCAGACTGGCAAGGCCATTCCATTGCGGAACAAGCCATAACATTTGATGAAGAAGTATCGCTCGTAGGTGTTCGCAACCGTGCCGGCCAATGCGTTTTTTATCCACTCACTCTTAACCTTCATTTAAACGGAATTCTTTACGCATCTGTCGCGCCACTTGCGCGACTCCAACAGTTGCAACAACAAGCCGAAACCATGCTCGGAAAATTATTGAATGAGCTGGATTACGTTGGCGTTATGGCAATGGAATGTTTCCGCGTGGGCAATCAGTTGATGATTAACGAACTCGCCCCGCGCGTTCACAACAGCGGACATTGGACTCAAGCAGGCGCGAGCATTAGCCAATTTGAATATCACCTGCGGGCTATCGCAGATCTATCGACACCGAAGGCGCAAATCCTCGGTCACAATGTGATGATCAACCTGATTGGTACCGAGCGTAATCCGAAATGGCTTAACCTGCCGGTAGCCCAAACTTATTGGTACGGTAAAGATGTATTACCTGGTCGCAAAGTTGGCCATATAAATCTGGTTAGTAAAGACGTGCAGGACTTGCGCGCCACTTTGCAACAACTCAGTAATCTGTTGCCAGAACAGTATTATAAAGAGGCAATCACCTGGAGCCTTAAAGCGCTGGAAGATGTAGCGTAAATTGCAATAGACTAGGCCAAACCAAACCTTGGCCTTTTGACTGGGAGTCATTATGTACACATTGCACATTGCAAATAAAAACTACTCATCATGGTCATTACGCCCCTGGCTCGTGTTAGCCGCACTGGACATCCCCTTCAACGAAGTTATCCATCCTTTTCCTGAGAATAATGCGTGGGATTTATACCGCACCTTTTCTCCAAGTGGAAAAGTGCCGTGCCTCCAAGATGGTCACACAGTGGTTTGGGATTCACTCGCTATTGTCGAATATCTGGCCGAACACCATGTCCAGGTTTGGCCAAGTAATAAACTTGCAAGAACCTGGGCGCGCTGCGCTGCCGCTGAAATGCACTCCGGTTTTCAAACGCTACGCAACAACTGTGGAATGAGTTGCGGTGTGAGAATTCAATTGCACTCTATATCCCCTGCGTTGAAAAAAGACATTGAACGTGTTGATGAGCTTTGGAATGAAGGCTTGCAAAAATTTGGTGGCCCATATTTGGCAGGTGAAAAATTCAGTGCGGTAGATGCGTTCTTTGCGCCGGTCGTTTTCCGTGCACAAACTTATCAGCTTCCCTTAAGCCAAGCTGCACAAAATTATATGGAAAATTTATTAAAGCTACCCGCTTTGCAACGTTGGTACGACGCTGCCTTAGCCGAAACCTGGCGCGAACCTGGTCATGAAAAAGAAACCATGGATGCTGGAAAACTTATTATCGATTTTAGAGCCTAAGTATTCCTATTTATCGTCCTGAATTTTACAAATGGAGATGTTGTCGTGTCATATGAATTGAGCATTACCCCCGAGGAAAATTATTTACACGTTCGTGTAATGGGTGAATCTAACTACGAAAACGCCGCCGCTCTGTGGCAAAAAATCGCGGCCGAATGCAAAAGCCATAACTGCTTTAATATTCTCGGAGAACAGACACTCCTTAACGCAACATCCACTATGGATGCTTGGAATCACCAAAAAATATTCACACTCGAGGGTATTACCACCAAATACCTTATTGCCTGGGTTGACCATAATCCAAAAACGTTTGAGCAAACCGAATTTGTTCGTACCGTACTTGCCAATAGGGATATGGGTTACGGAAAAGTATTTTCTGATACTGAAAAAGCGAAAGCCTGGTTGCTACGGAAGCTTGAACGTAAAAATAAAAAGAAGCCCCAATGAGGTTAGTAAATCAATAACATTTGCTAAAGCATCAACGCCGCAATTATCGACAAAATAATGATTATAAAATCCACACTTCTACACGTCGGTTAAAATTTTTACCCTCTTCTGTATCACTCGCCGCCAGCGGAGCACTATCGCCAAACCCCTTGACGACTAACGGGTAAATCCCGTGCTGATTTAATTGTTGTTCTACAACACGAGCGCGTCGCTCCGACAATTCGCCACTCTTACCTGTATCTCCTTCATCGTCCGAAAAGCCAAAAAGCTGGACGCGTTTAGGTGCATTAACTTCAACGTAACGCGCTACGCGATCCAAATCATTAAGAGATTTCGTGTCCAGCTCATCACTCCCACTTTTAAAGCGGAAATTGATTGACAGGCGTTCAGAACGCGCTGTTAATCTGCGCATTTCTGCAGGATAAAAATCATTGTCAAAAGGTTTGCCAAGCTTGATATTCTGCGACACAAAACCTACATCCTCAACAATGGACTGCCCGCGATCTGAAATAACAAAACGCACAAACTCTTGCGCTTCTATGCTGGGATCAATTTGGGAGGTGTAGAAAAACAAACGACGCGAAAGCGGATAATCTTCAGTACCTACCGTAAAATGCGTTGGCATTATTGCTTTGTTTTGATTGGAGGATGATATAGCAATTAGCTTCGCGTGCCGCACATAAGGCAAGCCAATAAAACCCACAGCTCCCGTCTCACGAGCCACAGCATCGGAAAGTTCAGTGCTGGATTCTATACGTGTAGCTGATTCACTGAGTTTCGCTTTATGAGATTCCAATACCATTGCTTTAAAAGAATCCCAGGTTCCAGATTTTTCATCGCGAGCATAAATTTTTATAGGTATATCTTTACCGCCCAACTGTGACCAATTGCTAATACCACCCGAAAAAATTCCAACAAGCTGTTCAATTGTTAAACTCGAAATGGGATTGCCCGGTGAAACTATAATTGCTAAGCCATCCAAACCAAGGACATGTTCATTGCCCGGTTCAAATAAATCACCCGCTTTGATCATTAGGTCGTCACGCTCTTTTTCTTTGATACGGCGCGACGACATTCCCATGTCGGCTTCATTTTTAAGTAGATCGGTAAACGCCGTGCCCGAACCATGGGCTTGCAATTCAATATATTCGATACGGCCATTAATTTCGCCGGATATTATTTTCTCGTTAGGGGACAACTGGCTGACTTCCGTTCGTACATTAGTCGCGCCTTGGCTCATGAAATAAGCTTCAATTAATCGTGGCGCTAATTTTTCACCAATGGTGTTGGACCCATGCAAACGAAACAAGGGCTTGTCACTTTTAACAAGCGTGTCAGTATTCTGCGTATTTTTAGCTTTCAATCGCGATTCCACGCTAAGGTTTTGCACCGCTTTAATAACAAAAACTTCTCCAGCGTCCATGGGTAAAAATGAACGCAATAAGTATCCGCCCATAAAAAACACAAGCGAAAGAGTAGCTGCCGTTAAAAAATGAATTTTAAAACTGCCAGCTTTTTTGCGCGACTTATGAACTTCATCATTTTTGGTAGCGTGAAAAATGGCAGCTTCCATATTGCGAATTTCTTGCACCAGTGAGCCAAGTTCTTCATTACCTGTTGCTATTGCCTTCTCCAACAGGTCTTCGCGGTAAGTTTCATCTTTAAGAACCATGCTCAAAGGTATATGGATTTTTAAATGGGTTTCGCACAGCCGTTTCAAATTCCATACTTTATCGACCAGTGCTACATTGTAATGCAAGTGCTTGTGAGCTTTTGGGGACATAGGTTTCTCTATCGCAATAGGCAAAAAATAGCTGGCGCACTATAGGTAGAAAAAATGACAAACTTATGACACGGTGATATTGGGAAGGTGATTATTTTTTGCGGAATTTAATGCGTAGGCAGGTTCCGCATCCTTGCGGAGAGGTGCTCATCTACAATACTGATAGAGGTTACTGCCAGACCATTAATACATAATAAAAATGACAGCATCATGACAATCATCGCGGAGTTAACTTTTTTATTTTATTTTTCATTTGCTCCACCTTGGAGTCATGCCCCTGCTTTTTATAAATATCAGCGGCTAACTGGTAGAAACGAGTGTCATCTTTTTCCCGTGCAATTGCCCGCAACACATATTGCAACGCTGAATCATAGTCACCTTGTTCATAAGCCGAAAGTGCAACGCTATATTGAAAAAATGGGTTAGCGTCGCGATAGTGCTGCGCAAGGCGATAATATTTTTGAGCTCTTTCCTTATCACCCATCTTGTTATAAAGGTAAGCCAGATTATTTCTTACCGTGAGATCTTCGGGGCCCAACTCCAATGCGTGTAGATACGCAATTTCTGCCTCACGCCATAAATTTTTTCTCCCATACAGAGCACCCAAATTATTCCATACATATACCTGCCGATCGTTTAATTTGAGAGACTTGCGCAAGCTTAAAAAACTATCCGTTAAATTTTGTTGCTCCAGATATTCCATGGCCCGATTGCTGTGAAATTGTGCTTCGGCTTCAATATCAGTGATTTCATGTTGATTGTAATTGGATTTGTATCGATCCATTTCCAGATCAATAACAACTTCATCTCTTTTCAGCATAGCCAGGCTCGGAACCAAAATGGGCACCTTAACATTCACATGCCGCAAAAAGACCATTTCATTTTTATTGCGCAAATCCCAGGTCGGCGGAATTTGTACCTCATTAACCTGCGCCTTAATGCCAACCGAACGGGCCAGCGCAACGTAGAGCAAAGTAAAGCTTAAACAGTTCGCGCGCTGTTGTTGAAAAGTGATTCGAGGTATCTCAGTGACATAGGCACTATAAGTTATGCCATGTCCTCCGGATTGGGTAGAAGCCAAGAGCGCAACATGCAGGTTCTTAACTTTATCAAAATAATCTCCACTGCGACCTATCGCTTGTTTGGCAAAAGCTTCCATCTCTGGCGTTACCGCAAATAGATCAACTTCAGGTAGCTCTGCATTGGTAACCTCATGGCCGAGAATGGCTTTACCCGAAAGAATATAAGTAACCTCCGCCGAATAGGGCTGATTGTCCTTCGATTTTGTAACAGTGCACCCGGCAAGAACCAGCAGGCATCCCCATAAAAGGATTATTCTTTGGAAAGTTGCATTTATCATTATTTTTCCGCTTGTATAGCTGCCCAGATCCCAAGCCATCTCCTGATCTTACTCATCCCTTTTTAAACTATTAGCTACTTTAAGTCCGATATAAATTACCTCAGACACCCTGAGCAAGATGCCCTAACCGCTACTAAAACAATAGCTGATGTGCACAAGAGATGATCATATTTCTGCAAACTTTTTGATTTTTCTTGAAAAAGCATCCCGAACAACAGATTCCAACGAAGGCGTGCCCACTAAAACCGAGTAGCAGGGATCTTAACGACAAAATCCATAATATATTGAATTCATAGAATAAAATTTTAAAAACTGCTGCTTGGAACGAATGTACTTTAACTGCACCCACATGAAATGCTTCAAAAAAATGCATGACTTTTTTATTAGGCATTGCAAAAGAACAAACTTGCTCGTCCACATGAAACCAAAGAAACCATTTTCCGTCGTCGCCTGAATCATTAATGTGCAGCCATGAATTTTTGGTATTTTTCGCGAACCAAAAACGAACAAAAGAAACAATTAAAAGTGCTTGGCACAGAGTTTGAATAGGTCACTTTGAAAGAAAAAGCTTTAAACACGAAATAAAGCTAAAAATTTTAAACATACGAGTAAACACGTTTGTTCATGTAAATATCAGGAGCAATGTCATGGGTTTCAGGTTACACAACAATTCCAACAAATATTTTTCAAAAAATTTTAAATCAATCGCACTGATTAAATCTGTAATCGGTGCGGCTGCGAGCTTCGCATTGAGCAGTATGGTTTTGGTAAATCCGGCAAGCGCCGCCACAGGCAAAGCAGAAAAAGAAAATTTAAAATTTGGTTTTATTAAATTAACTGACATGGCACCACTCGCTATTGCGCTGGAAAATGGTTATTTTGAAGACGAAGGCCTAAACGTAGAACTTGAAGCCCAGGCAAATTGGAAAGTAGTGCTTGACCGGGTTATAACCGGTCAACTTGATGGCTCACACATGTTAATGGGACAACCCGTTGGTGCGGCCGCAGGTTTTGGTACGAGCGGAGAATTAGTTTACGCCTATGCGCTTACGCAAAATACTTACGCGTGTACTGTAGGCAATGATATTTGGAACATGATTAAAAAATCAGTACCCAAAGGTCCTGACGGAAAACCGCTTCATCCTATATCTGCAGAAGTATTAAAACCCGTTATTCAAAATTACAAAAATCAGGGCAAGCCTTTCAATATGGGAATGGTATTCCCCGTATCAACTCACAATATGGGTTTGCGTTACTGGTTAGCGGCTGGCGGAATTAATCCCGGTTTTTATGCACCGCAAAAAGGTGACACCAGTGGACAAATAAGCTCAGATGCAATGTTGTCTGTAGTTCCGCCACCACAAATGCCAGCAACCCTTGAAGCCGGTACGATTAACGGTTACTGCGTGGGTGAACCCTGGAATCAGCAAGCAGTGTTTCGCGGCATTGGTGTTCCTGTTCTAACGGTTCACAACCAAATTGCCGATAAAATTTTTGGTGTTACCAAAGCCTGGGCAGACAAAAATCCGAACACGCATATTCACGTAGTGAAAGCATTAATTCGTGCAGGTAAATGGCTCGATGAAAAAGAAAACGCCAACCGTCAGGCAGCCGCGAAAATTATTTCCAACCCAAATTATGTTGGTGCTGACTATAAAGTTATCGCTAACTCTATGACCGGTGTATTTGAATATGAACGCGGTGACGTTCGTAAAGAGCCTGACTTTAACGTGTTCTTCCGCTACAACGCTTCCTATCCTTTCTATTCCGACGCAGTCTGGTATCTATCGCAAATGCGTCGCTGGGGACAAATACCTGAGGCAAAACCTGATAACTGGTATGCCGATCTCGCTAAAAAAATCGCAATGCCTGAAGTTTATCAACAAGCAGCAAAAGATTTGATTTCCGAAGGAAAAATGACCGCAGCTGACTTTCAGGACTTTAGCAAAGCTGATGGCTATCGCTCACCGGAAGCCACTGAATGGATTGACGGTATTAAATTCGATGGACACAAACCTAACGATTACTTGAAGCAATTCAAGATTGGTTTGAAAGGCGATGAGAAAATCTAATTAACAACACAATTTAGTAACTGTTATTGCAAACATCTTACGAAACGAATCATCGCAAGATGTTTGACAAACAAGCCCGAAAAGCTGGAGGCAATGAAATGAGTGAAACCACTAGTGTACTGACAGTACCGGTTAAAGCCGCACCGAAATTTCCAGGAAAAATAACTAGCAAGATTTCTCCGGTAAAAATTCGCAATATAGTACTGGGAACTTTGCTTCCTACGGTCGGTTTGGTTTTTTTTCTGATCTTCTGGCAACTCGGGGCACAAAATATTAAAACTTCATTAGGCACATTTCCTGGGCCAAAAGAGGTAGTAGCGCAATGGTATAACCTGGTTGCAGAGCAAAAGGAAGAGTATGCACGTGAAGCCGCATTCTATGAGCGTCAGGAAAAGCGCAATGCCGAGACATTAAAAGCTGACCCGAATGCAGAAATAAAAAAGCGTGAGTACAATGGTCGCCCAACATTTTTTGATAAAATAAAAACCAGTTTAATCACTGTATTAAGCGGTTTCTTTCTCGCAACACTTATAGCAATCCCCGCGGGAATTGTTATAGGCCTGAGCCAATCGCTCTACCGCGCGTTCAATCCTATTATCCAAATTTTTAAACCCGTGTCGCCTTTGGCATGGTTGCCACTTATTACACTGGTGGTGAGTTCAGTCTACGTCAGTGAAGATCCCCTATTCTCAAAATCATTTGTAATTTCCATGCTAACAGTAAGCCTGTGTTCCATGTGGCCCACCATGATTAATACTGCGGTGGGTGTTGCAGGTGTGAGCAAAGATCTTATCAACGTAAGCCGCGTGTTACGCCTTGGTTGGTTTACGCACGTCAGAAAAATTGTATTGCCCTCCTCTATTCCCATGATGTTCACCGGTTTACGTTTATCGCTCGGTATCGCGTGGATGGTATTAATTGCTGCAGAAATGCTTGCGCAAAATCCCGGGCTTGGAAAATTTGTGTGGGACGAATTTCAAAATGGTTCATCAGATTCGCTAGGCCGCATTTGCGTTGCTGTATTAACCATAGGTTTCATCGGCTTTGGATTGGATCGCACACTGCTTGCCATTCAAAGTTACGTTAATTGGGATAAGTCTGCCGTCGTCAGATAAAACGAATTGAAGATTCATAAAAATATCGCATCACAGTAAAGCAGGAGTTACCTATGAGTGAATTACATTTAGAGATATCTAAAGTAGGTATAGATTTTCCTACTCCAAAAGGGCCTTTCTGCGCATTGCAGGATGTAAGTTTAAAAATTAATAAAGGTGAATTTGTTTCGCTGATTGGGCATTCAGGTTGCGGTAAATCAACCGTGCTCAATATAGTTGCAGGGCTTTACCAGGCAACCACCGGCGGCGTTATGTTGAATGGTCGCGAAGTTAACGAACCTGGCCCAGAACGCGCGGTTGTTTTCCAAAATCATTCGCTGTTACCGTGGCTGACTGCTTATCAAAATGTGGAACTCGGTGTAAAACGGGTTTTCAAGGGGACTAAAACCAAAGCACAAATGCGTGAATGGATTGAATACAATCTGGAACTTGTGCATATGACGCATGCAATGCATAAACGTCCCGATGAAATCTCCGGCGGCATGAAACAACGTGTTGGCATTGCCAGGGCACTTGCCATGGAGCCACAAGTTCTGTTGATGGATGAACCCTTCGGAGCTCTGGACGCACTCACTCGTGCCCATTTGCAAGACTCCCTCATGGAGATTCAAAATCAATTAGGCAATACAGTTATTATGATTACGCATGATGTTGATGAAGCAGTGTTGCTTTCAGATCGTATTGTGATGATGACTAATGGCCCAGCCGCTACAGTAGGTGAAATTCTTGATGTGAAACTCGCGCGGCCACGCAATCGCCTGGAATTGGCAGATGACGCCGAATATAACGGTTATAGAACTGCAGTATTACGTTTCCTTTATGAAAAACAAAAAAAAATTGAACCGATTTCCGTAAAGCGCGCAGAAAAATCCGCAGAAAAGAATAGCAAGCAAGTTGCCTGAAATGAATAAAAAATCCCCTGGTTCCAAACATTAAGAACCAGGGGTTTTTTTTAAATAAATTATTTAGTTTTTTTCAAGGCTGCGTTGTATTCAGCCAGAGCAGCATTGTAAGCAGCTTTGGTTGTTGTCGCTGTCGCACTCAATCCTGCAGTTAATGCTTTCTCATCTGCTACCGCTTGTTTTGCAGCATTAAATGCACTTGTTGCACTTATAAGCAATTTAGTTTTTGCCTCAGCTACAACCCGTAATTTTTCTGCCGCAGCCAAATCATCCGCTGCTTTTTTAACAGCTGCACTATACGCAGTGCTGGCATCATTTGATGCTTTCAGCGCAGTAGCCTTCTGTGCGCTGCTCGCTGCATTGTATTTAGTCAATGCAGCAGTTGCCTTGGCTTGCAAACTGGTTACGCTGGCTGCCGATGTGTTGTAAGTTTTTAACGCTGTGTTATAGGCCGTTGTTGCTGCTTTGGATTCAGTCGTTGCAGCAGTTAGCACAGCTTGTGCAGCTGTTTGGGCGGTTGTTTTCGTTGCAATATTAGCTTTGTTTTTTTCCACTGCCGCTGTTGCCGCGTCAAACGCAGTTTTGGTAGATGTTACCTTTTGCAAAAGCAGATCAACATTGGATGTTACAGCACCGGTAGAAAATTGCGCGATTTGTGGCGTTGTTGTATTCAAGGTATACACACCGTCAGAACCTTGTGCGGTGTTGCGATCAATACCGCATGGAACACCTTTGCATGTTAGCGCAGGGCTTGAAAATTTATAAACTTTACCGGTCCAGTAATCGACATTAAATTCGGATTGATAAGCCATGATATCTGTAAACAAACCATCAACACCGTAACCCAACGCATAAGCGTAGGTACCGCCAGTACCATCTTGTTTACGTGAATGACGTAAACCCATGTTGTGGCCAAGTTCGTGCGACGTTACATAATCACCGCATACCGTGATGCCCACATGCGCCATCATGTATTGTTTGTATTGCGGATTTGAAAAATTACCGTTGCTACTCATACCGCCAACCCAGGCCAAACCACAGCTGCCGTGATTGTCTTTATAAGGACGATACAAAACCACCATATCGGCTTGGTATTGTGAACGCAAAGCAGCGACGGTTGCATTTAAGTTGCCCGTTGTAATTGCGTTTAATGCAGCTTCAGCCGCACCATCATCTGCGTAATTAATTTGTGTTGCATTGGCTAAACGTATTTCAGCTTTTATTCCGCTATCAGCATAAACCTGATTGGTAAACGCAAAAATTTGTTGAAAGCGAGCCGTAGGATTACCGCCGTATTGGCTTGCAACCCCGGGGGTATAAACCACCAGAACATCAATTACAGATTTTTCTTGCGCGTAGGCGAAAGGTAAATTGAAAAGACTTACAAATAAAAAAAGAAGAAATTTGGATAAGGTGTGTTTCTTACACATGATAATTCCTCAGCTGACTTTACTTAAAATTTTCCGTAATTAACATAAATATGCGCGCATCCATTAAAGCCCTACAGCGTCTAAATATTACCGCTCTGTCTAGGTTTTCATGTGCCCTCCTTCAAGAGCAAAAATCTCGTGAGTTACTGTATTTGTGGTTCTAAAAAATCAGTTGCGCCTGGTTGCGATAATTCAATTTCAGAAGGATTTTTAAAAACACTGCCCTTACCATTAACAGCTTCCATGGTGTAACTGCCGTTAGGCGTTGTAATAGTGGCGAAGGTTGAGTTTTCACCGTAGGTCATGACGATGGGATAGTCAGTGCCATGGTTAGCCAAATGACCACTCCAGATATATTCACCAGTTTCAGTGGTTTGGGTGCTCTCAATGTTGGCAGTAATAGTTTCACCACCGGGCATGGGTAATTGCACTTGCTCGCCGCTAGCAGGCATCTTGTCCGGGTGCGAATTCACTTGAACCGGGCTAAATACAGTTACCTTAGGATAGGGTGCTGCTGCAGGTGCTTTGTCGTCTTTGCGTACTTCCCAGGTACTGGTATTTATTGCCCGCTCAGGAACCTCTTCATCTGGCGCAGCAAGGGCAGCCTCTGCAGCGGCAATAGCCCTATTAGCCTCAGTAAGGGTTTTTGTTTGTAATGCCTCAAGCTGAGCACTATTCAACACCGCAGCCTTGTTTTTGCCAGACAGATATTGTGAAAGCTGTGGAAAGTATTGATCAAAAGACTCACTTTTCAGCCCCAAATAGCAAGTACCAGCCCCAATTATCAAGGCCAGATAGCTGATAAGTTTGATGTGATTTCGCATAGTCTTAAGCTCGTGTTTGAACTTGATCACACTATAAGTTGTTTAAAAATAAACCAGCTTCTAGGGTAAATCCAATAAATACCCCTTCGAGTTATAAGAAAATCTAAATTTCATGGAGTTTCTTGAATATGGTTATAAAGGTTGTTTCAAAAGGCTACGGGCACTAACAAATTTTGTCGACTTAGGAGTTTGAGTAGGGGTTCAAGGTGGGAATACTTAAGAGGGCGACGAGGTGCGGGTGCGGGAAGCTCAAAATCAATATTCATAGTGATCAATTGGTCCGTCAAACTTGTAAAAAACATAGGTGGATGTAGTTCTCCCAATCGTTTTTTCTGCTCTATGGGATTCAACACCGCCAATTTTTTTCATGGCCGCCTGCGAACGCATATTGCTGGCGTTAACATGAAACCACACTGTTTTTACGCGTGTAAAAGCGTGATTGAGCATGAGGTTTTTAAGCTCGCGATTAATTTTTCCGCCCCACACAGCTCTGATCAGAAAGGTAAAACCTATGGCAACTTCAGATTTGTTTTCATCGAACTCATAATATCTTGAGCTCCCGATGAATTGTCCGGAGGTTTTATCAGCAATCACGAGGGTTCCGCCGGACGCAAGCGCGTCATCAAACCAACGGACAAATTCTTCTCGTTGATAACGCAACCGACTAGGATGCCCCGCCCAAATAAGTGGGTCTGAAGCCGCCGAATAAAGAGCTTCAAAATGTTCGGAAACTAATGGAAACAGCGAAATTGACTGACCATCTAAACGGGGTTGTAAAAAACTATCTGACATCAACAAGCCCCGCATAAATATTCATTAAGATTTCACAAAAGTTTTTATTGTCCATCTGGCTTCCAGAATAAATTTATTATCCTTTCACCAGCGCCAATTCATTCACACGTGCATTCCAATCAACGTTGGCTATATCGCTTTGGTTTTCTATCAGTTGCTGTATCGAATGCATCCTCGCCCCTTCCGCAAAAGCGATGACCAATCTCACTATGCTTTGTTTTTGAGCGGCCCATTGAGTGGTCGTACTGCAATTCATTATGTTATTGATTGCCATGTTGATATCGTCGAAAGAAAAGCTCCTATAGGCCGATAAACGATCCCAGCCCATTGATCTGTAGTCTGAAGCAAAGCCTATATTTCCAGCGGCTATATTCCAGGTGGCATCGGTAAACTTGAATGAACCTTTCGACGATGTGAAGCCTTGAACATAAAGATTCCATCTGCTGAAAATAATTTTCAACGTACCATCATCACCCTTGAGTTTAATTTCAAAAAAAGTAGCGTTATTAGGTGTCGTATGCCATTTTTTTCCACTTGCGTGTACACCTGTTGCACCACCAGGATCTTTAGCGGCATCCCTGATTTCCTTTAATTTAGCGCGATATAAATACTTATTCATTCGTGACTTTTCCTAAATTGAATTAATTTTTTATGGTGAGCGATAAAGGCTCCAGATATCAAGCAAATAATTTTAATTCGAGAGAGGAAAGGACGCCACTTATTTAAGGCATTTTGAAGAGGAGAGTGATAATTTATTTTTGATAATTGAAAATAGAGTCAACGACTGAAAGTTTATGCGCCAACCTGTATGAATAATAATTTTATAGCTCTTGGCATTTGACTGAGTCGAGATAGGATAAAGAAGTAACTTTACCTATATATTTTGCACAAGTGTTAAACACCTATTCCCAAGTTAATTCCTCAGGTTTATCCGACAACACTGTCAATTGATTGTTATCAATCAATTCTTTTAAATTTCCAATTATTTGTTTATGCAGCTGGACTTCAGGTGTACTCAAATTAGCAGCCAAGCCCACACTGCGATTGCGCCCTGATTTTTTGGCCGCGTAAAGTGCGTGGTCTGCAACATCGACAACCTGTTCCCATGAGAGCTCCATAGGTTGGTCGCGCAAAAATGGGAAGCAGGCAAAACCTATGGAACAGGTTTTGTGTAAGGTGTCCTCCACTGTCAAAGTGAATAAATGTTGCTCTACGGCTTGACGAATACGCTCAGCCATCATTGGTGCGTCTTCGCGATCGGTGAAACGGCTGACAATAATAAATTCTTCACCGCCCCAGCGTATAACACAATCAGATTCTCGACATACGTGCTTAAGCACTTCCGAAATTTGTATGAGTAAATTATCACCTGCACTATGACCGTAAACATCGTTGACCGATTTGAAAAAGTCGACATCAAGAATAAAAAATGTCAGATCGAGCGATGCTTCTTTTGTAGGTCTGTTGTATAGCTTATTGTCATACTCACGTTGCACCTTCGCGATATCCATTGGCATTAATTTTTGCAAATAGCGGCGATTACTTAAACCGGTGAGTGGATCAGACAAACTAATATCTTCAAGCTGAGCATAAGCGTGTTCAAGCTCTTGATTTTTGTTCTCCAGCTCTGCCGTGCGTTCCGCTACTTTCGCCTCTAAAACGCGATTAGCTTTACGTTCATCCAACACTTTTTTGCGTTGCGAATAAACGAAGAGTAACACTGCTCCCAAGCCGACCAGCACGTAAGTGCAATAGGCCCACCAGGTTTTCCACGGCGGCGGCAAAATGGTCAAGCTAATGCTTTGGCCTTGCGTGTTCCAAACGCCGTCGTTATTACTGGCTTTTACTTTAAAACGATATGTTCCTGCAGGAATGTTGGTATAAAGCGCTGATCGTTGAGTGCCGACCTCACGCCAATCATCGTCAAAACCCTCGAGTTTGTACGCAAATTGATTTTTTTCCGGGTCGCGATAATTAAGTGCGGCAAATGTAAAACCAATCATGGACTTGGTGTAATTCAGCGTAACTTCTTTGGTTTGATTAATAACTTTCGAAAGTATTTGATCGCTGCCATTAACGGCAACTTTTTGTGTGAAGATTCTAAAATCTGTAATGGCCACCGCTGGTGCTTCGTTGTTGGTTAAAATTTGCTTGGGATTAATAATAAATAAACCGTTCCTACTCCCAAATATCATTTCACCTCGTTGCGAAACAAGACCAGCTCCTGTTGCTATACCACCAATTAACTCACCGTTGTTACGCGTGTAATTTTTTACTACATGCGTGTCAGGGTTAAACATGACGATTCCATTATTCGTACCCAACCACAGGTTGCCATCCGCATCGCTAATAATGGCGCGAATACCTTGATCTAAAAATCCATCTTTAGTGCCGTACATCGTAAATTTATCTGTCTCGGGATGATAAAGATGTAGTCCGCTGTCGGTACCGAACCACAAACGACCCTGTTTATCTTCCCAAATGGTTAGCACTGAACCATTAACCAGGCCGTTGTCCGACTGATTAGGCGGATAACGTTTAAAAGTTCCTTTGTCGCGATCCATTAAATTAAGACCGTAAGCGGTACCTACCCAAAAGCGACCTTTGGAATCTTCGAAGGTTGTCCACACCAAAGGACAAGACACGGTCGTGGGATCATCTTTATTGTGTGGATAAAATGTGTAGCGCCCGGTTTTTTTATCAAACTTGGTTAAACCATTAGAATGCGTTGCTATCCACAAATCTTTTCTTTTATCTTCGTACACGCTCCATATCATTTGATCATTTAATTTGGTGCTACTCTTTTCTCCCCGTTGCGTTAAGGTTGGGTCGGCAGGTAGCTCTTCAAAAATATCTTTTTGCGCGTTGTAAAATAAAATGCCGTGTCCCCACGAAGCAAAGCGGGCCTCACCATCTGAATCTACTACGCCATTAATAAATGACGTAGTTGGCGCACGCGCTTGTGAATCGGCGGAGGCAGGATAGTGACCAAAGGTATTATTTTTTCTGTAAAAGCGAGTCGCTCCACCTGCACCTATCCATAAGGTTCCCTCCGCGTCTTCCTCAACGGCTTCTACGTTGCTACTGAGAAGTCCTGCACTCAAGTCAAAGCTTTTACGATAGACACTGATAGCGTTAGTGGAGCGATCATAAAAATTAACGCCAGACGGGTAAGTCCCAATCCACATGTCGCCAATCTTGTCACTGTAAATACTGCGGATAGTATTGCTGCTTAAATCGCCCGGATTGCTTTCATGGTGAGAGAAACGAATGAAATGATCGTTAGACTCATCGAAAAGGCTAATGCCTCCTCCATCACTACCCGTCCAAACCCAACCGCGGTTGTCCACATAGATTTGACGAGTGATGTTATCAGCGAGACTTGTGAGGTCTTTAGGATCGTGTTCGTAGTGTTTAAACGCACTGGTGGCAGGATTGTATTTATAGAGCCCATTATCAGTTCCCACCCATATATTCCCGCCACGATCTTTTGCCATGACTTTAACGCGATTATGCGGTTGGGATTGCGGGTTCGCTGGATCAGGAAGAATTAACTCCGACTTTTTGGTGCTCCAATCGAGCTTCACTAATCCTTCATCGAGACCTAACCATACAGTTCCGCGATCGACAATGATGTCATTGACGTTATTGCCAGGTAACCCGTCCGGAGTGGCCGAGTCGTGACGGATTTGGGTCACTGCCATGGTTTTGGGGTTGATGATAAGAATGCCCGCGCTCGACCCGACAAGAATGTCACCGTCGGGGCTTTCCGCTAAGGCGTACATGACCTCCCATAACTTCGTTACCCCCGTATTGTCTCTTTGAGGTATGAAGAGCTCGCGATCACGGTCATATTTGTACAAGCCAGACCGCGTGGCGGCCCACATCTCTTTGCGGCTGTCCTCAAATAATTCCAGCAGTTGTGTAACAGGGGCAGTTTTTGTGGGATCAATGGGATCAGTAGCAAGAATACTGAGAAACTCATAACCGTCGTAACGCAAGAGCGCATTGCGGCCACCCAACCACATAAAACCTTCATGATCCTGGATAATGGCTTCTACTTCACCTAAAGCAATGTCTACATTTTGCAAAATATTACGAAAATTAATGCGCTTGGGGTAGGGTTCAGCCTCAGCACCGGGCGCAGAAGCGACAGGCTTATCGTCAGCATAACTATAAGAATTAAAGAGCCCAAACAATAAAACACAGAAGATAATAAATTGCCAACAGATGACCTTAACAGCCGGAGCAAGGCTAAAATCACGCAAATACATACATGTTCTCATCATATGAACTAGTAAAGTAGGAACAGAGATCGAATAGGTAGCTGTAGCCATCCAGGGAAATCGAGTATCTATGCTTATAGGTATATCTAATGATTACTTATTAGCGCCAAACTTATTATTTATAGCACTGATCAGGAAATTAGCACGGGGACTGGCAGCTTCTTCAACAGCTATCACACAAGTATGCACAGCTTCACGCCAGTACAGGGATGAGCGTTACATCAAATACCTGCGCGTAATTAATAAATAGACATTTGCCTAGCGTTAGTTGCCGAACCTTTTTTTAAACCGTGATTTGATAATGTAAAAGAGGTAGATACTAATCAGGTGCGGGGTATGACTATGAGCTGGATAACTGAGAATGCTACTTGGGTCGCGCTGGGGTTATTCTTATTTTTTGGTGCATTTGTTATTGCATTTTTTGTGAGAAATCACAGCGCTAAAAGTGATGAATTTGGAGCGCGGGAAAAGCATGTTGAAGAGAGTAATATCGGGATTAAAAATTTCAAAAAATAATCTTTGAATAAAATCTTTGAATAAAAAAGTGCCGAGGTAGAATTCAAAAATTGATACCTTTCTTTACCCCGAAAGGTATCAATAGTAAAAATAACAGGGACGATATTTAGTCCCTGAAATTAATTAATGCATCTGTGTAAAATTCACTGGAACCCATTCAAACCCTTTTTTGTCTTTCTGCAAATGACCAAGACCCGGGAATTGAATGTGTGCAGCACCAATCAAAACACCATCTTTGGCAGCCTCATTAAATACTCGATCACGCGCTGCTGCAGCTTCTTTTTGATTGGTATCAAACTCAATAGTAACTTCAGGATGAGCAAATTGCACACCACCCACATGAATTAAATCACCAATAAAAATTAATTTTTGCTCTTTACTTTCTACCTCGTAAACCGTGTGCCCAACAGTATGGCCATAACTTGAGTGCGCCCTTACGCCCGGCATAAATTCCGTATTACCATTGAATGGAACCAGCTTCTTGGCAGAAATGTACGGGTTTAGTGATGCCATAGCCCCCTGAAACATACCTTTTTGATCTGCTGGCGCTTTATCCAAATTTTCTTTACTCAACCAATAATCTACATCGTGTTGATCCACGTGAACTAATGCATTCGGGAAAACCAATTCGCCATTTGCAGTGATACCGCCAACATGATCAGGGTGCAGGTGGGTAATAAAAATATCATCGATTTGTGATGGCTCGTATCCAGACGCTTTCAAGTTTGCAACGAGCTTACCCAGAGTAGGCCCAAATAAGCTTCCTGCACCTGCGTCAATTAAAATAAGTTTTGTGCCTGTATTAACGACAAATGCATTCACGGACGTTTCAAGAGGAGTCATCAAAAACACTTTCGACAATGCATGATTGGTGGCGGCCACTGGTTGAGCCAATAGTTTTTCCACTTGCAAATCAACCGTGCCGTCAATAACGGGCGTGACCTCGAATGCACCTAACATAAGACGAAAGTAACCAGGTGCGGGGGTTTTGGCCATGGGAGCTGCCGCTAAAGCAGTTTCGCATGTCAGTGTGGCTAATGCGGTCACAGATGAAAGAGACGCCGCGATTAATAATTTTTTAAAATTGAACATAAGTATTTTTCCTTCGGTGGTTTGCGATTGGTGGAAAAAATTGTATTTCGTTGCGCGAATCAGCACAATGATCAAAATCGCAAACCATCTTTGCGATTTCCGCAAATAAACGAAATCATTCTATGCTAGACGCCATACGCATCTATATCGCTGTTGCTGAGACAGGAAATCTTTCGAAAGTTGCAAAGGTCAGGGGATTGGCCGTGTCATCCATCTCTAGAAAGATTGATGCACTGGAAACAGAATTAGGCTTCAAACTTTTCAATCGCAATTCACGCCTCGTTATGTTGACCGATGCTGGTGAACAATTTTTACAGCGCGCAAAAAATATTTTGGTTGAATTAGACGAAGCCAAAAGTACTATCTCGGCATTAAATGCTGACCCAAAAGGTTTACTCACCATAACTGCGCCCTCGTCCTTTGGCCGTCTGCATATTGCCCCTGCGATTGTCAGTTTTTTAAAACGTTATCCTTTAATGGATGTAGATTTAAATATTGATGACGACATAGTTGACTTGTCGTCGCAACGAATTGATGTGGCAATTCGTATAGGCGCTTTAGCAGATAGCGATTTAGTTGCGACTCCATTAGCACCTTTTCGCCGTATTGTTTGCGCGAGCCCGGAATATCTTGCACAACAGGGCCACCCTGCTTCAACCGAAGATTTGTTACAGCATAATTGTTTATCCCCCGTAGGACGCACAACAGTGCCGGGTTTATGGACATTTGCCGGAGTGAATCGCGGTACCGCTTTGCCCGTGCGCGGAAACTTTCGTGCTAACGATATTAATTCGCTGTTGCTTGCCGCAATTGCCGGTATAGGTATAGCTCACTTGGCAACCTGGCTAGTGGGAGACATGATAAGCTCCGGTCAACTGATTCAACTGTTCCCGGATGCGCGTGACATCTCGTTAAAAGTTAAACCTGCCATTCATGCGGTGCGGTTACCGGGTCGCTCACATGCAACTAAAGCGCAATTGTTTATATCACACTTGAAAAACGAATTTGGTGAACCCGCCTATTGGGACAAACCTTTTTTAGAAACATAAATAAATGCAAACTCTTGCAGACATTTTGTATAGACGGTTATTTTCATGAGGAAAAAACGGTGAGCGATTCACTACAGGATTTGTTTAATAGATTGCCACAAGTGGGTCAGGTTAAATGGATTGGAGTTCGCCCAGAACGCAAAGCGCCCATGATTAAACTTGATATTGTTGAAGCTCTTGCCGGTAAAGGATTAAGTGGAGATCGCTATGCCAGCAAAAATGGCAAACGGCAAGTAACCTTGATTCAAGGAGAACATGTGCTCGCAATTGCATCTCTACTCGGCAGGGAAAAAATTGAACCTGAGCTCTTGCGACGTAATATTGTGGTGACCGGAATTAATTTATTAGCTTTAAAAGATAAACAATTCCAAATTGGTTCTGCACTTTTGGAATACACCGGCCTATGCCACCCCTGCTCTGCCATGGAAGCTACTTTTGGCCCCGGTGGCTACAATGCTGTTCGTGGTCATGGTGGAATTACTGCCAGGATTCTGGAGAGCGGGAAAATCAAAATGGGAGATGGAGTTAAAGTTATTTAAAATTTTTTGAAATAAAATTGTCTGCAAAAAATTATGTTTACAGACTAAACACAAACTTTTATAAGATAGCCACCGCTCCTTCGTAAGTAAGTTTTATGCCCGCAATCAATAAAAACCCATAGCTAACCCAATAAAATACCTGGTCAGAAACGCGATGGTGCAAGTAGACACCCAGCTGCACACCCAAAGGCGCAAGCGGTAACAATATCAACGATGTTAAAAAAGACTCCGTATTTATTTGACCAAGGTACGCGTAGGGAATTAACTTTATAAAATTAATAATAGCGAAAAATAAAATCGTAGTGCCCGCGAGGCTTGTTTTAGACAAATGCTGTGGCAATAAATAAATCGCCACCGGTGGGCCGCCAGCGTGAGCAATGTAACTAACATAGCCTGCAACTGTTCCCCAGAATGTACCCCGCATCGGGTCAGCTTTTTGTTGCGGCATGGATTCAAGAAAATGTTTGCCCCACAGGTAATGACATACGAAATAAATTGATAAGACGCCGACAATCAAACGAACCATATCCGCATTAGTCATCTTAAAGGTGAGCGCGCCCGCAATAGTGCCAATAATTGCACCGGGCATCAAAATTTTTAAATTTAATTTGTCCCAAGTGCCGCGAAAACTCCACAGACTAACCGCGTCCATACCGCATAGAATTGGCAACAAAATCGCTGCCGCCAGGCGCGGGTCGATTAACAGAGAAAGAAACGGAACGGCCAATGTGCCCAAACCGCCGCCGAAGCCGCCCTTGGACATACCGACCAATATCACCACAGGTACCGCAAGTAAATAAAATGATAGATCTGTAATCACGAAAAAAACTCTGGCTGATAAACCACAAATGAAATCAGCTGCGAATATAAGTTAAAAAAATACATAACATCTTAGCCGAAATACTTGTCCGCCACGAAGGAGTTATACAAACGTTCCTGCCCGAAGGTAGACATGGGGCCATGACCAGGAACAAATTGAACATCATCACCCAGTGGCCATAATTTTGTACGAATTGAATTCACCAGGTCGTCATGATTTCCTCTCGGAAAATCCGAACGACCTATAGAGCCTTTAAAGAGTACGTCGCCAACCAAAGCAAGTTTTGTTTCGGAATGGAAAAAAATAATATGGCCCGGCGTATGGCCCGGACAATGACGAATTTGCAAACGAATATTACCGAAACCTACTTCATCCCCATCATTGAAAAAAATATTGGGAACGAAATTATTTGGCGTCGAAAACCCCATAAACTGCGCCTGTTGCGGCAGCATATTTATCCAATACATATCATCTTCGTGAGGCCCTTCGATAGGAATGGGCGCAGCATCTTCGGATACTTGTGTCGCGCGCACCAAAGCTTCGGTACCGCCCACGTGGTCCAGGTGACCATGAGTCAGTAAAATTTTTACGAGCCTTAACCGACGCTCAACAAGCGCGCTTAAAATTCGCTCGATATTTCCACCCGGATCAACCACCGCTGCTTCCATAGTTTCATCGCACCAAAGTAAGGTGCAATTCTGCTGATAATGTGTCACTGGAATTATTTGATACTGGAGCATATTCACCGACATTTGATTGATTTATAAAAGAGCAATGAAAGATAGTTTTTGCTAAGATGCCGCATTCTAACACCGCATCCCAAAATAGTTTAAAACAGGCAGTTCGCTATGAACGATAAATTATTTATCAAGTTGCAACACTGGGTTCCACAACATGGACTTTCACGGTTCGTGAGCAATTTTGCAAATAGCCGCAATCCTTTCATTAAAAATACATTTATTAAATGGTTTATCAAACGCTATAACGTAGATATGTCGATTGCAAAAGAAGAAAACCCTACGGCTTATGCAAGCTTTAATGATTTCTTCACTCGCGAATTAAAACCCGGTGTTCGCCCCATTTGCGTAGAACCTACCGCTATCGTCTGCCCTGCTGACGGTGCCATCAGCCAGCTTGGAAAAATTGTAAATGGCCGTATCTTCCAGGCCAAGGGCCAGGATTTTTCGGCGGTAGAATTACTGGGTGGTGATGAAGCCCTCGCTCAGGAATTTGCTGAAGGCGATTTTGCGACCATTTATTTATCCCCCAAAGATTATCACCGTGTACACATGCCCTATGGTGGAAAACTGCGTGCAATGGTTTCTATTCCGGGTGAGTTATTTTCGGTAAATACAATCACCGCCGAGAATGTACCGCGCCTGTTCTCACGCAATGAACGCATTGCAGCAATTTTTGATACCACCATTGGTCCTATGGCGGTGGTGTTAGTGGGCGCAATGATTGTGGCAGGAATAGAAACTGTGTGGGACGGACAAATAGCACCTATGGGCAGCGGTGAGCCCGAAACGTCGCTTTACCCTTATCAAAATATTAATTTAGAAAGGGGCGCTGAAATGGGTCGATTTAAACTTGGATCAACTGCAATTATTTTATTCGCCAAAGACAAAATTACGTGGGAACCACAATTCACCGCAGGCGCCACGACACGCCTTGGAGTTAAACTGGCGCAGAAAAAGTGATCAGTAAAGATAGTTAAAACATATCAAACAAAAAAAGGCTTCTTGCGAAGCCTTTTTTTGCTTTTCAATTTGTCTAATTATTTATTTACTGATTTTTTTACGCATTCTTATATTAATCATTTCAACTGCCAGTGAGAATGCCATGGCAAAGTAAATGTACCCTTTAGGTACATGTACATTAAAGCCTTCCATAATCAAGGTTATTCCCACAATAACTAAAAACGAAAGGGCCAATACTTTGATTGTTGGATGCCTCTCCACAAATTCACCGATGCTCTTAGCTGCAAACATCATGACACCAACTGCAATGATAATTGCAACCGCCATGAGAGATACCTGGCTAACCAATCCAACCGCTGTAATTACGGAGTCGAGCGAAAAAACAATATCAAGGATAGCGATTTGAATGAGCACGATAAAAAAATTCGAACTTCCGGATTTTAGTTCAGCCTCTTCGTCACCCCCTTCTACACTTTGATGTATTTCTATGGTGGCTTTGTATAACAAAAATAATCCACCACCAATCAAGATAATATCCCGGCCGGAAATGTCGTAACCAAACGGACTAATAAATGGATGCGTCAGGCTCATCACCCAGGATAATGAAAATAAAAGCCCAAGACGCGTAAGCATCGCAAGTGCCAAGCCACCTGTGCGCCCTATAGCGCGTTGTTTTTCTGGTAGGCGCGCCACTAAAATCGATAAAAAAATAATGTTATCAATACCCAACACAATTTCCAGTGCCGTTAAAGTTGCTAATGCAACCCAAGCTTCTGGACTTGTTATCCACTCAAACATCGCAAATATCTCAATCAAGGAATCTAACCAGCAAAGTGCAGTTAAACTGAAGTTTAACCTGTCAATGCTAAGGAAATGCTGCTTTATCCGGCAGCTATAAGGGCGCCAATTGTAACGCGTTCAACAGAGGCGTGGGTGAACACTTTTAATTAATCATTCTAATTAGTAATCATTTGACAGCCGTTTCATCAAAATATGAAACGGATGCACTGAATAGGGAACATTAAAACAACTAGTGCTTTTCACTACCTAACTGGCTATTACTTACAAACGCAACATAGCGACCATCTGGTGACCACGACGGTACGTTGATCGTGCCCTGTCCACCGTATAAGTAAGCAACGATTTTAGCTTCACCACCCGCGATTGGTAGCACACGCAAATACACCTGCTGATAATAAGGGTGCAAATTGGATTCGATAGAAGGCAAATACGACAAAAATAAAATGTATTTCCCATCGGGTGATATATGTGGAAACCAATCATTAAAATTATCGTTCGTAATTTGCTTGGGATTTCTTCCATCGGCATCCATTCGCCATAACCGCATGGCACCACTACGATTGGAATTAAAATAAATGTATTTTCCATCGGGCGTATATTCGGAGCCGTCATCCATACTTTCATTATTGGTCAATTGCAATTCTTCGCCACTACCATCGCTGTTACCGCGATATATTTCAAATTGATTATTGCGAACCGATGTATAAAGAATGTATCGCCCGTCTGGTGACCATCCATGCAAGTATGAAGGCGTTTTAAATGTTAACCGCTGCGGCTCTCCACCATTGATAGGTAATTTATAAATCGACCAGTTATCCAGAATATCTTTGTCCATGTGAGTTATACCCACAGTTTTACTTTTGTAGGAAATTATATGGTCATTGTTATTTTTAACTTCAAAACCGGTGTTAAATAAGGATATTTTTTTTGTCGGTAAATATAACTTATACACACGACCAGACGAGTTATAAATAATAGTATCGCCGTCTGAGGTCCAATTTGGAGCTTCAATTCCTGCGGCTGTTTCGTAAATTACTTTTCGATCTCCGGTGACAACATCAAGAATTTCTAAACGACTCCCAAGATAATGGTAATAAGGAATAAAGTTTTTCCAAGCAGGAATCACCCACCGCAAATTGACCATTTCGAGAGTACTTTTATCACCTGGTAAAAACTCACGATAAACCCCCACTTCCAGGTTATGTATTTTAGCTACGCTATAACGGGAAATGACCTTTAAGGGTTTTCCGAAATTGGCAGCAGAGAAAATTAATTCATTACCTGCTTGCTCAACCTGAAATATATCGGGGTTTTTCACTGCTGATTCCCGATTTAGCAGAGTCTTCTTCTCCCCTTGCAATTCCACAACAATATTCGAATGTGAATCTAATTTTGTTTTAAGTGTTTCCGTCGGCTGAGCGGTATCAATTTGTAAACCAAAATTACCGGATTGGTCTGCATCTTTTTTATTCTTAAGTTGCACCGTTAAAATAAAATCTCCATATACTTTACGAAATGCAAAACCATTAGTGACTGCCGCGTTTTGTAGTCCAGAACCCGTTTTCCAAACATGCATAGTCTGGCTTGGGTCAATTGTTAAGTCACCTTGCTCCCCTTTGATTGCGTTAAAAATAGTAGTATTGCTTTGTTGTGACTCGAAGGAGCTCGCCAATACCTGCAATGAAAATGGAATGCATAGAATTAGAAACAATTTAAAAATAAAACAATAACGGCGAACCATGAAATAATCCTGATAAACTACACGCCAAATATTTATTACAGTTTGCTGTTCCGCAGGAGAGAACATCGAGTTTATTTTAATAACTTTACAATGATAAACTTTGAATGGCGGCTAAACCTGATTCTATAAAAAAGCCGCCATCAGCAAAACTGACAGCGGCCCAATGTCTTTGAAAAACCGGCTTAATTTTTTAAGCGACTCAACAATGCCATAAGCCCGGTTTTTTCTGTCTTCATCAAATATTGATCGCGAATACCGGATATATCAACATCATAACTACCCGGCTCCAAATCGCGCGCGATTTCAATTTTTTCAATTTCGTAACGGGTTTTCTTGCCAGAATCCAGAAGCGCTTGTTTGCGTTTATCATCTTCTGACAGGTCCAGTAAAAGAGTTTCGGAGAGCTGCTGTTTTAGCGAATCCAATACGACTATCACTTTTGGTTTTAGACGGCGCTCAAAATTTTGCTCTACAACAACTGCAACTTCACCCGTACTCAATTCAACCAACGTACCTGTCGGGTAAAGACCAATAGCGCGAATAAATTCAACGACCAACTCTTCCTGGAATTGAATATTACGCAATTCATATAGCCTCGCCACTGCTTTGGATGGCGCTATAGGATGACGGGAACCACGCGGGTTAGTCACATGGTCGTAAAAAGTTACTATACCTGCAATTTTCCCAAGCAATGGAATTTTATCGCCCACTAAATGCTGTGGAAAACCACTACCATTTAGTCGCTCACAGTGAGTTTTTACAACACTGATCACTCGCGGCTCAACGCCATGGGTTTTTCGCAAAATTTCGCAGCCGAGCTCCACAAAGGCCTCGTAAATGTGTTCCTCTTCAGGGCTGCGATCAATTTTTACCAGCAGTTCCTGGTTCAGCATGACCTTACCAACATCTTTCAGAAGCACACCTAAGGCGAGCACATCAAGATCACGCTTTGGTAAGCCTATATGGCGACCAAATAATATCGCCCACACCGATGAACGAACTGCATGGCTATAGGTATATTCATCTTTTTCCTGCACGCGTGACAACCAGGTGAAAGCGTCGGGATTACGCAGCACGCTGTCCACCATTTCGCTAGCAACTTTTTTGGTTTCACCGAGGGAAATATTTTCAAGCTGCTTGTTCTCAAGCATCTCGATAACTTCAACAACCGCACCATAAACTTTTTGATGGAGTTGTTTAGCTTTTTTGACTTCTTTTTGAAGCGGTTGAACTTCACGATAAAGATTACGCTGAATTTTGAGTGGCGCTATAGGCTCACTTAGTACTGCATTGTCGCGCTCACGACCAGATACCTTGGGCTTACTGTGTTTGGTATCCATTTTTTTAAGATTGGCAGCAATCGGTCCGCGGCCGCGCTCAACATCTATATAGACATAGCTGCACAAACTTTTAAGCTGGTTTACTTCTTGAAGATCGCGCAGATAAAAACCTTGCAGCGGGAAAGGGGTTTGTGACCATGGACGGTCCAAGCCGGACACATACATGCCCAAACTTAGCTCATTTACATCAACCTTAACCTGCTTGATACCCACTGCTAAGCCTCGCCTCTCATTTTAAAATCCATTACGACTTACGAACCCAAGCTATATTCAAATACTCATGAACGCGAGTGTAATAAAGATTAGCCTAACAAACTAGAGCCGTTAAGTTTAAAAAGCCCCCAAGGAAGACTACCACATGATGAACAGCGCGCCTAATTATGGTATTGCACAGACAATTCATGTACTGCGTTTATAAACGCACCGGCGTGGGCGGGATCTACTTCCGGGGTAATACCGTGCCCCAAATTGAATATGTGACCCGAACCTTTTCCATAGGCAGCGAGAATCGTGCCGACTTCAGACCGGATACGTTCTGGTGATGCGTAAAGAATTGTCGGGTCCATATTACCTTGCAACGCTACCTTGTCACCGACTCGTTTCCTGGCAGCGGCTATATCAGTCGTCCAATCCAATCCTAAAGCAGTAGCTCCCGTAGCAGCCATGGCTTCGAGCCACTGCCCACCACCTTTAGTGAACAGAATAACCGGAACTTGACGACCTTCATGCTCTCTGATTAATCCGGAAACAATTTTCTGCATGTATGCAAGAGAAAACTCCTGGTAGGCCAAGTGCGACAAGGCGCCCCCCCAGGTATCAAATATCTGTACCGCCTGGGCACCAGCGAGAATTTGTGCATTGAGGTAAGCCGTAACCGAATCTGCAAGCACGCTTAGGAGTTGATGCATGAGTTGCGGCTGGTTGTAGAGCATCTCTTTGGCGCGACGAAAGTCACGACTTGAACTACCTTCAATCATATAAGTAGCAAGCGTCCATGGACTACCTGAGAAGCCGATTAGCGGAACACGACCATTCAACTCACGACGAATTGTTTTTACGGCATTTACGACATAAGGCAAATCTTGCTCCGGCTTGAGAACTGTCAACGCATTGATATCCGCTTCGGTGCGAACCGGCTTGCGGAATTTCGGGCCTTCACCGGTTTCAAAATACAAACCTAAACCCATGGCATCGGGGATGGTGAGAATGTCCGAAAACAAAATGGCAGCATCGAGACCAGGATACCGATCCAAAGGCTGCAAAGTTACCTCGCAAGCCATTTCAGGATTGGTACATAAGCCCATGAAATCTCCGGCGCGTTCGCGACTTGCGCGATACTCAGGAAGATAGCGACCAGCCTGACGCATCATCCACACGGGGGTGACATCTACAGGTTGCTTGAGTAAAGCGCGAAGGAAACGGTCGTTTTTTAATTCAGTCATTCTATTTCCTGATCTAACTAAAAGATAACCCCGCGATATGCGGGGTTATCTAATTCAAATTATAAAAAAATTAAGTAAGCACAATTCATTAATAAACAACAATATAATTTATATCTTCAGCATCAGGATTCACAGTACATGTACCTTTACCTACTACCTGAATTGTTTGACTCGCAGCTTTAGCAGCTAAAATTGTAGAAAGTACATTCCTCCCTTGCTGAGCAGAGGTTGTTACTGCATACCGATTTGATGTTGCACAACTAGCAAATCCCGAACTGGTTGGTTGCATACCAAAAACAACCGCATCATTAAAAACATGGACAAATACTGCGCCAACTTTTCCTTCTGTAGCCCCTGCATAAACATGTCCAGAGATAATACAAATAAATCCTACTAATATATTTTTAATTTTCATATTTAAATCCTTTTTAAAATTACACTTGTAAATAATCCAAAATGCCATCAGCTGCTTCACGACCTTCCCAAATTGCCGTTACAACCAAGTCGGAGCCACGCACCATATCGCCACCAGCAAATACTTTCGGGTTGCTGGTTTGGAATTTGTATTGTTGTTGCTCAGGTGCAACTACACCGCCCCAGGAATTAATTTTCACACCATTGGTTTCAAACCATGGTTGTGGGTTGGGACGGAATCCGAACGCGATGAGGACAACATCCGCAGGCAAAATTTCCTCTGAGCCTTCAACGACTACAGGAGCGCGACGACCTTTTTCATCTGGCTCACCCAATTGGGTAGTCACCACTTTCACTCCCTCAACCTTACCATTACCAACAACAGCGACTGGTTGACGGTTGAACAAAAACTCAACACCTTCTTCGCGCGCATTCGATACTTCACGCTTGGAGCCCGGCATATTTTCTTCGTCGCGGCGGTAGGCGCAAGTGACTGAATCAGCACCCTGACGAATAGACGTACGATTACAGTCCATCGCCGTATCACCACCACCGAGAACCACAACCTTTTTACCTTTTACACTGATGAATTCAGACGCATCTTTTTCAAAACCAAGATTACGATTGACGTTCGCAACCAGGAATGGCAGCGCATCGTGTACACCTGGCAAATCCTCACCAGGGAAGCCGCCTTTCATGTAAGTGTATGTGCCCATGCCCATAAATACTGCATCGTAATCGCGCAGTAATTCTTCCATGGTGACATCTTTGCCCACTTCTGTGTTCAAACGGAATTCAATACCCATTTCGGTAAAGATTTCGCGACGACGTGTCATCACGGATTTTTCGAGCTTGAACTCAGGAATACCGAACGTCAACAGACCACCAATTTCAGGATACTTATCGAACACAATTGGCTTAACACCATTGCGCACCAATACATCCGCACAGCCTATACCTGCTGGACCGGCACCAATAATGGCAACTTTCTTATTTGTCCAAACCACCTTGGACATGTCTGGCTTCCAGCCCATGGCAAAGGCAGTATCGGTAATATATTTCTCAGCATTGCCGATAGTTACCGCACCAAACCCGTCATTAAGTGTACATGCACCTTCACACAGACGATCCTGCGGACATACACGGCCACACACTTCCGGCAAAGAGTTGGTCTGATGACTCAGCTCGGCTGCTTCAAAAATATTGCCTTCGGATATCAACTTCAGCCAGTTGGGGATGAAGTTATGTACTGGGCATTTCCATTCGCAGTAGGGGTTGCCACACGCCAAACACCGGTGTGATTGACTAGCAACCTCTTCCTGAGCGAAGGGCTGATAAATTTCCACAAACTTGTGTCTGCGGGTCTCAATATCTTTCTTGGCGGGGTCTTGGCGGCCCACATCGAGAAACTGGAAATCATTGTTTAAACGTGCAGTCATGATATTTCTCCTCTCGCCTTATTCGCCGCGCTTGCGGAAACTGACGAGCAGCCCGCCCAAAGCAGCTGCTTTGGGCTTAACCAGCCAGAACCTGCCAATATAATCATCGAAATTATTGAGGAGGTGTTGCCCCCACTCACTTTCAGTTTCTTTCACAAACTCTTCAATAGTTGTGCGCAAATGATGACGATGTGCCTCAAGAGCTTCAGTATTGATTCGGTGAATATCAACCAGCTCATGGTTGTAACGATCCACGAAATCATTGGCCTCATCCAATACATAAGCAAAGCCGCCGGTCATACCTGCACCAAAGTTTACGCCCGTTTGACCCAACACAGTTACTACTCCGCCAGTCATGTATTCACAGCAGTGATCGCCAGCACCTTCAACAACAACATGTGCACCAGAGTTACGAACACCACAACGTTCGCCCGCCGTACCTGCAGCAAACAGCTTACCGCCCGTTGCACCATACAGACAGGTATTGCCCATGATGCTGGTGACATTGCTTTTGAACTTGGAGTTGCGTGGTGGACGCAATACGAGTTTACCTCCAGCCATGCCTTTACCGACATAGTCGTTAGCATCACCTTCCAAATACATTTCCAAACCGCCCGCGTTCCATACACCGAAACTTTGTCCGGCGATGCCACTCAACTTCAATTTGATTGGAGCATCGGACATACCCGAATTGCCGTAACGCTTGGCAATTTCACCACTGATGCGCGCGCCAATTGAACGATCACAGTTAGTGATGCGGAACTCAAATTCGCCACCCGTTTTACCTTCGATAGATGGCAAAAGCACGCGCATAATCGCTTCAGCAGTTTCGCCTTTATCAAAGGGTTCGTTTTTGCTAACGGCACAGAGTTGCGGCTTGGTAGCCAAGTAATCATCGGTGTAGATAATTGGACTTAGATCCAGATTTTTCTGCTTGGCAGTTTCGCCTTCCAGGATTTTCAATAGATCCACACGACCAACCAGCTCACCCAAAGAGCGAACGCCCAAACGCGCCATCCACTCACGAGTCTCTTCAGCAACAAACTTGAAGAAGTTCATTGCCATTTCAACTGTACCTATATAGTGATCTTTACGCAGTTTATCTTGTTGAGTAGCTACGCCGGTCGCACAGTTATTCAAATGGCAAATACGCAAATACTTACAGCCGAGCGCAACCATAGGGCCGGTACCAAAACCGAAGCTCTCAGCACCCAACATGGCCGCTTTAACAACATCCAGACCTGTCTTCAAACCACCGTCAGTTTGCACACGAACTTTATCGCGCAGGTCATTAGCACGCAGAGTTTGATGAGTTTCTGATAGACCCAATTCCCATGGCGAACCTGCGTATTTAATAGAGGTTAATGGACTTGCTGCCGTACCGCCGTCGTAACCGGAAATGGTAATCAAATCCGCATAAGCCTTAGCAACGCCCGCAGCAATAGTTCCTACTCCAGGACGCGAAACGAGCTTCACAGAAACCAGCGCATCCGGGTTAACTTGTTTCAAATCGAAAATAAGCTGGGCCAAATCTTCGATTGAATAAATATCATGGTGCGGAGGTGGCGAAATCAGGGTCACGCCTGGAACCGAGTGACGCAAACGCGCAATCAAGGCATTCACCTTACCACCGGGCAACTGCCCACCCTCACCTGGTTTAGCACCCTGAGCAACTTTAATCTGCAAAACTTCTGCATTCACTAGATAAGCAGGAGTGACACCGAAACGGCCAGATGCAACCTGTTTGATTTTCGACGTCTTGATAGTGCCGTAACGCGCAGGATCTTCACCTCCCTCACCAGAGTTAGAACGGCCACCCAAGCGGTTCATAGCCTCAGCAAGAGATTCATGCGCTTCAGGTGACAATGCACCCAAAGACATACCCGCTGAGTCGAAGCGTTTGATGATAGTTTCTATCGGCTCAACGGCTGATAAAGGAATCGGTTTGCATGCATCTTCGCGAATGGCCAGCAAGTCACGCAGCATGGAAACCGGACGCTTGTTCACCAAGTCGGCATAATTGCGCCAAAGCGCATAGCTGCCACTTTGAACGGCACGTTGCAAAGTCTGCACAACATCCGGGTTGAAAGCATGATATTCAGAGTTGTGGACGTACTTTAACAGACCGCCCTGGACAATCGGTTTGCGCTCAGCCCATGCAGTCTGAGACAAAATTTTCTGGTCAGCCTCAAGGTCTTCAAAGCGTGCACCACCAATACGAGAAGGCGTGCTATCGAAGCACATAGATATGACTTCTTCCGACAAACCAATCGCTTCAAATAATTGCGCACTGCGATAAGAAGTGACTGTGGAAATACCCATCTTGGAAAGGATTTTCAGCAAGCCTTTGTCGATACCTTTGCGGTAGCTCTTATAAGCTGAGTCAACATCTGCAAGCAACTCGCCCGTTTCAATCAAGTCGTTAAGCACGTAGTAGCTGAGGTATGGGTAAACAGCTGTTGCACCATAAGCGATAAGCGCAGCAATTTGATGCGGATCACGGGCCGTACCGGTTTGCACGATGATATTCGCATCACAACGCAAACCTTGGCTGGTGAGGTATTGGTTCACTGCGCCAGTGGCCAACAACGCGTGAATTGGCAAAAGACCTTGCTTAAAGCCGCAGTCACTCAACACAATTAATACTTTGCCAGACCCGACCGATGCAGCTACATCTTCACATAACTTAGTGAGGGCAGACTTAAGATCGCTAGTTGCAGGATCGTAATGCAACGAGAATTTTTGATGCTCATATCCAGGACGATTCAAATTCAACAAGCCACGGAACTTGGCTGGTGAAAGTACTGGTGAACTGAGGATAACGCGATCAGCGTGCTCAGGCGTTTCATCATAGACTGGAAGCTCGCGACCGAGACAAGTCTCCAGTGACATAACAATCGCCTCCCGCAATGGATCAATTGGCGGGTTGGTAACCTGCGCGAATTGCTGACGGAAATAATCATATAGAGAACGCTGCTGACGCGATAAAACAGCCATAGGCGTATCGTCGCCCATAGAGCCCACAGCTTCTTGGCCACCTTCAGCAAGAGGACGCAACAATTGATCGCGCTCCTCAAAGGTGACCTGATACATCTTCATATAAGCTTTAAGTTCAACACCTTCCAAACCATTTTCTTTGGCGTCAGTATTGAGGGTAGATTCAATGCGCAATGCGCGCTCTTTCAGCCATTGTTTGTATGGCTGAGTTTGTTTGAGTTGATTGTCGACATCTTGGGTGCGATGTAACTCACCGGTTAAAGTGTCAATTGACATGATTTGGCCCGGACCAAGGCGACCCTTGGCAACTACGTCGGCAGGATCATAGCTGTATACGCCAACTTCGGACGCCACGGTAATTATGTCATCTTTAGTGATAACCCAGCGCGACGGGCGCAAGCCATTGCGGTCAAGTGTACATACCGCGAAACGTCCATCGGTAATTACCAAGCCAGCGGGACCATCCCAAGGCTCAATATGCATGGAATTGTATTCGTAGAACGCGCGTAAATCCGGGTCCATGTTTTCAACATTCTGCCAGGCTGGCGGAACCAGCATACGAATTGCACGATGCAATTCCATACCACCCAAGGTCAGGATTTCCAGCATATTATCGAGACTGGATGAATCGGACCCCGTACGGTTTACCAAAGGCTTAACTGTTTGCAGCTCAGGTAATAAAGGAGTAATAAATTTTGGCGTACGCGCCACAGACCAATTGCGGTTACCAACTACTGTATTGATCTCACCGTTATGAGCCAACATACGAAAGGGTTGCGCCAATGGCCATTGCGGCATGGTATTAGTGGAGAATCTTTGATGAAACACACAAATAGCCGTTTCAAGACGAGGGTCAGCTAAGTCAGCAAAGAATTGCGGAAGATCCACAGGCATCATTAAGCCTTTATATGAAAGCACACCTGTGCTCAGGCTTGAGATATAGAAGGACCTGTCATCCACAAGACGTAACTCGGCTCTGCGGCGTGCCATAAATAGCTTTGCATTTACTTGCTCCAGCGGAAGATCCTTACTGTTAACGAACAAATGGGCAAACGCAGGAAGAGATCTCATCGCAATAGGGCCAAGGCAGCTTGGATCTACTGGAATTTCCCGCCAACCGGCAACAATTAAACCTTGAGCAGCTAACTCTTCCGCTAAAATTGCGCGAGCGCGATCAGCTTTCTCAGCCTCACGACTTAACATAACAGCGCCTACACCATAAATGGGTGTGAGCTCAGCATCGCAGGACTCTTTAGCTACAGCTCTCAAGAAGCCATCAGGTTTCTGAATCAAAAGACCACAACCATCACCGGTCTTACCATCGGAGTTAATACCACCGCGATGCGTCATACAGGTCAAGGCTTCAATGGCAGTTGAAAGAAGACGATGGCTGGTTGTGCCCTTTAAATGGGCAATCAAACCAAAACCGCAGTTATCTTTGAACTCGTCTAACTGGTAGAGGCCAGTGGTCATAGGCTGAATCTCAATAAATCGATCAATATCAAGGAATGCGACACTATTTTGCATGCTCAAACTTTTTGAATACAAAAGACGAGCCAGATCACACCCCAGACAAAAAAGCCCCTGAGGTCTAGGGGCTATGGACAAATGGGCGCAGGATATTACCCGCTTGAGCTATAATTGGCAAGCGAACTGGCGCGACACCGATCGCGCACTTCAATGTGCTTAATACGCCGAAAAATGTTTTAAATCGAAGCGCTGAACCAAGTCAAATGCTAGAATTAGTTTGAACAAGCTTAGCTAAGCCACTAAAAAAACTAGAAAATGAGCATTCAGCCAACGCATACCGACCTACGGCATAACTTTTACGACCACCAGACTTTAACATTCGCCAGATATAGGCTAACGTAAGAGTCTATACTTACAAGAATTACCTTTTTGTGCGACAAAAATTCACTGACTCACAACGCTGAACAACTCCCGGTAACTTAGGAAGACACCATGCAAACAAAAACAATTTTCACATTCATTAGCGCTGCGCTCTTAGGCTTGATTTTAACGGGCTGTGGCGGAGCTGAGGGGGGCGGATCTACGCTGGACAACGCTTTAAATGGGGTAAGCTCAGGCGCCAGTAATTCAAGCTCAACCTCAAGCGCTGTTAATTCTGACACATTGCAGTCTATTGAATTTAAAGATGCGACACCGGCAGTGATCAATTTAAAAGGCACAGGCGGCGCTGAAGCCTCTCTAGTTCGTTTTCGTACGCTGGGACAAACCGGCCAACCAATTAAGGGAATTAAAGTGGGCTTTACGCTGACCTCCACTGTCGGAGGCCTGCAACTATCACAAGCCTCTGGCACAAGCGATAAGGACGGATACGTGTCTACCAGCGTCATAGCAGGCACCATCTCAACTAGTGTTCGCGTTGCCGCGACCGTATTAGATACACCTGAAATAGCCACTCAGTCCAATCAATTGGTTATCGCAACTGGTCGTCCGGACCAAAAAAGCATGTCGCTGTCTTTAGAGAAATTCAACCCAGCAGCTTGGGGGTATGATGGTGTTAAATCGAAAGTATCTATTCTACTTGCGGACGCCTATAACAATCCTGCTGCTGATGGCACAGCGGTGTATTTCACAACCGAAGGTGGATCAATTGAACCCAGCTGCTTGACAAAAAATGGGGGTTGTAGCGTAAATTGGACCAGCCAGTCCCCTATGCCTGCTAGAAGTACGGTAGATAATTCATTGAACAGAATTTTGTGCCTAAATCTTGTAGGCAATGATCTGCGCGTTTGTGAAGCTGAGCGCGGAGGGCGGAGCACTATATTGGCAACTGCAATTGGAAATGAAAGCTTTAAAGATACGAATGGAAATGGAGTTTATGATCCCGCGGTAGATATATTTGCACACGTAGGTGACGACACTCAGGAGGGTGACGCTGAAGACGTAGCAAAAGCAAAAGCAGATAAATGTAAAGACAACGTTCCAAACTCATCCTTTGAATCATTAGTATTACAATGTGATGACTTAGCAGAGGCTTATCTTGATACTAATGAAAATGGCACTTATGAAAAGGGTGAATATTTTGTCAACTTTATAACCGATACAGCCAACGATACTACAGATGAAAATGATCCTGCGTATGGCACAAATTACACATCAAATAACGGCATATATAACGGTGATTTCTGTCAGGAAAAGGATGAGGCCGATAAAAAATGTTCGCGTGCACCTGTAACAATCCGTAAAGAACACTTGATCATTATGTCCTGCGACTCACCACTACTCGATATTACCGGCAATTTACCAAAACTTGGTACAGACACCAACACCGGTATCAACGTCTATG
>CBHTVU010000012.1:0-38967 GCA_966096785.1 uncultured Gammaproteobacteria bacterium
TCTGCAAATGCAGCTGCTGGTACAAGTGAAGCGATTAATAAAGGTAATAAAGCTTTTTTCATGAGGTTATCCCCTAGGGTTTTAATAGTGTGTCGTACATAAAAACTACTGACGCGACGCATAGGCATTTGTAGCTTTCTGGCGCGCATTATGTTGCGACCATATTGCAGTTGTATTACAGCGCTAAAGAGCGGGCGGATTTTCGCAAGAATTTAGTCATAACACAAAGAGATATTTTGAAATAAGTGCGTGCGTTATCAATAACGATTCAGCATACAACCATAAAACCACTATATTTGATTGTTTTTTGTTCACCCCTACGTATTCGAACTCTCTTATTTATCTGCTAAAGGTCCATAATTATTAGATAAATATGCACAATCATTTGTTTTTTGAAAGATTATGTAAAAAATTTACTTTTTGTTGTAACAAAGCTTAACGCTACACATCTAGTATGAGAGTTGAGGAAAACCTAATAGTTACCTCAACCTACTACAACTAAGTACATACCTATTAATGGAGATTTTGAAATGAAAAAAATGACTACTTCCGCACTTGTTTTAGCTGCTGCTTCTTTGTTTGCATCAGGTGTTGCCCTTGCAGATGACAAACCAGCCGCAAGTGAAGGCGCTGTAAAATGCAGCGGTGCCAATGCTTGTAAAGGCCACTCGGCGTGCAAAACCGCAACTAATGCATGCAAAGGTCAAAACAGCTGTAAGGGTAAAGGTTTCACTGAGACCAGTGCAAAAGATTGTGCAGCAAAAGGTGGTAAAGAAATAAAAGACGCTAAATAATTTTGCGTATGGAGGCTGTGTGAGCTCTACAGCTGCACAGCCTTTTTATTCGCCTGATTTTGTATGATATTTGGATAATGCTATGACAATTGAAAACTTATGCCAACCAAATCTCGGCTTCGGGCTAGGCTTACGCAGTGAACATTACATTGATTTAATTGACGGAAATCATCCCGTAGACTGGCTGGAAATTCTAAGTGAAAACTACATGATTCAAGGTGGTAAACCACTTTATTATCTGGATAAAATTTGCGAGCGTTATCCCGTTGTTATGCATGGCGTGTCACTGTCAATCGGTAGCGTTGATCCACTCAATCAAGCTTATTTACAGGAATTAAAAAATCTTGCGCAACGAGTAAAACCAAAATGGATTTCTGATCATCTGTGTTGGACTGGTATGCAAGGAATTAATCTTCACGACTTAATGCCTTTACCCTATACCGAAGAGGCGTTGCAACATTTGGTAGATCGTATCAATAAAGTTCAGGATTTTCTCGGCCAGAGAATTTTATTGGAAAACGTTTCAAGCTATCTCACTTACCAGCATTCAACTATTTCAGAATGGGAATTTTTAAGTGCTGTTGCAAAGGAGGCTGATTGTTTAATTTTGCTCGACATTAATAACATTCATGTTAGCGCACATAACCACGGTTTCGATCCCCTTACCTACCTAAAGGCAATGCCTGCAGAACGCATTCAACAAATCCATCTTGCAGGACATTTAAATAAAGGTGATTACAGCATTGACACGCATGATCACGAGATTATCGATTCCGTATGGGATCTGTATGCTAAGAGTCTAAGGCATCTTGGCCCGGTAAGTACCATGATCGAACGCGATGATGATATTCCAGCAATTGATGTACTGCTGAAAGAATTACAAAAGGCGCGTGATGTTTCCAAATGCGTTTTAGCTGAATCTATACCAACTCTTAATTACGCTTAAAAACAGTTACGCTTAAAAAGGAACAATTATGAAAAGTTTATATGCTAATTTTTTAAACATCACATTAGGTTGGCCAGAGAATATCGCTAATTATATTCAATGGTTTGGTCCATTATTCGCACGCTTTGTCGTGGGTGAAATTTTTCTCACATCCGGTTGGGGTAAACTGCAAAACCTTGAACAAGTTACCGAAAACTTTATCAGCTGGGGAATTCCCTTTCCTCATATTCTTACACCATTTACCTCTGGTGCTGAGTTTGTATGCGGTATTTTAGTAATGCTAGGATTATTTACTCGTATTTCATGCGGCGTGCTTGGGGTAATAATGATAGTTGCTATTAAAAGTGCATTGTGGGAACAGGTAGATTCACTCGATACTTTACTAGGATTTTCCGAAACAGCTTATTTGGCCATTTTCATTTGGCTCGCGATTGCAGGCCCTGGAAAAATCTCTATTGATCATTGGTTAACAAAAAAATGAATGTAGCAAACCACAAAACCCTGGCTGAGCAACAAGCCGCACTGCAAGATTTTTTGTTGGACAAAGAGATAGACACTAGTGATTTAACTTTGGAAACACCAGCGTTTTCCAGAGTCGAGCGATTAGCAATTTATTACAACGCCTATCGTTTGCGATTAATCGATACATTAAGTAATGATTATCCAGCACTAAAATTTTATGTGGGTGAAGATGACTTTACTACATTGACGAGTGAATATATTGAACAATATCCTTCAAAAAATCCGTCGCTGCGCTGGCTTGGAGAAAGTTTGGCAACTTTTTTGCGCAAGCATGTGAATTGGCAAAAAAAAATTCATCTTGCAGAACTAGCGGAATTTGAATGGGCTCAAATTAACGCCTTTGATGCAGCCGATGCATGCTTAGCCACTGTTGAAGATTTACGTTTATTACCACTGGATGATTGGATGACATTGCAACTTCAATTTCATCCATCGTTACAACAATTGCACTTTTACAGCAATGCTCCGGAACAATGGAATGGTGCAATTAAGGACGAAATAGCGGTTGAAACCAAAACCAGTGCGGAATTACGAACCTGGTTAACTTGGCGAGAGGATTTGCAAGTCTTATATCGCTCTTTGGAAAAACCTGAAGCCTGGGCTTTAAATGCATTTTTAACCTCACATAATTTTGCGGATGTTTGTGAGGGATTGTGTGAGTGGTTTGATGAAGAGCAGGTTCCGCTGCAAACCGCACAGTATTTACAACAATGGATTTCAGGAAACTTGATAACCAAAATTTTTACCGCTAAATCGGCACCCTAACACCAATTCCCAATTTGGCACCAACGCGCGTCCCATTGAACGCCCCGAGCATCGCAGAAAAATCGGTGACAAACGCACGTCCTGTGCGTTTGCCAATCATTTTCTTCCAGTGCTCGGGGAGCTCACATGGGATAGTTGGTGCGAAGCTTAAGACTTGGATTCTAAAACCAATTCCCACTGCTTATCTAATCGTTTCGGCGATATAGGAATTTGCGTCTTCAATGTTTGAGCAAACAGTGAAACTCGTAATTCTTCAATCCACCAACGATATTCAATTAGTGCAGAATTTTGCGTCATTCCAAATACGCTCTCTTTCGCAATGAATTCTTGTAATCGTTGCCAGTAAGGCTGGATCTCTAATACAGTTAATTTATCCTTTTGAGGATTGAGTACAGCTTTTTCCAAACGCATTTGGATCGCTCGTAAATAACGTGGATATTGACGCAACCATTCATCCGGGGTTTTATAAACCAACCCAATGTAAAATAATTCTTTAAGCTGTTCCTGAATATCGCTTAAGGTGTAGGCAAGAACCAATGCATTTTTTTGCTGCTTTATGTTTTTTTTTACATCGACCAATAATTTCAAACTTGCTAATAAATGTGTACACAACTCTTCTGCTGTTGCGACTAACTTATCTTTAATAAACGCAACCGCCGCATCAAAAGTTTCCTTAGAGCGCGGTAACGTTAAAGGATCATTTAATACAAGCTGTTTAATAGCGGCAAGAATAATGTCATCTGCCACTTGATCGCGCGAACCAATACCTGCAAGTGATAAAGCTATGTCTTGCCCTTTTAACAACTCTTTCTGTAAATATTTTACGGTTTGATTCAGCTGCAAAAAAATTAAACGCGCAAGACCGCGCTGGGTCAAATCCAATGCTTGCTGCGGATTATCAAGTACTTGTAAAGCGACAGAGGTATTTTTATCGACTAAAGCCGGATAAGCGCGAATACCGATTCCGTTACGTTGCAATTGAATAGCTTGTGGTAAATCATCCATATCCCATTGGATAATATTATCGCGCTCAACACTCGTTGCTGCTGATTGAATATTTTGCTGCACTTGTGCGCGGTATTTTTCACGCAGCGGTAATAGATCGCGTCCACTGGCAATTACTTTTCCTTTATCATCCACTACTTTAATGTTGAAGCGATAATAATTATCTACCTGCGCTTCCAACCAGGCATCACCATTGATCTCCACACCGGTTTGCCTTTTTAATTGCAAACCGAGAGCGTCAGTCAACGGTTTATTGTCCGGTGCCATGGACGATAGTGCTTTATCAACAACATCCGGTACAGGAACAAAATGTTTGCGCAAAGATTTGGGTAGACTTTTTACCAAATTAATACATTTTTCGCGCAGCATGCCTGGCACCAACCATTCAAGACGTTGCTCCGGTAACTGATGTAACACACTCATAGGCACATGAATACTAACACCATCATCCGGGTGATTAGGTTCAAAATGATAGGTCAAAGGGAATACCATGCCGCGCCATTCCAACTCATTGGGAAATTGTGCCTGGGTTATATCCAATGCACCGTGGCGCATAAGTGTTTCGCGGCTAATAAATAAAACGTGCGCATTATCCTGCTCAGCCTTTTTACGCCAACTTTCAAAGGCGGCCAAATTGATGATGTGCTCAGGAATCACCTCATTATAAAACTCAAAGATTACCTGTTCATCCGCTAAAATATCGCGGCGGCGAGATTTAGCTTCAAGATCATCCAACTCTTTTAATAAATCCTGTTGATATGAAAAAAAGTCTTTGATTTTTCCCTGGATATTTTTTCGTTTTGGGTGCTGTGCGTATTGCCCTTCAACAAAAGCCGCTCGAATAAATACTTCCCGTGCAGCAACAGGATCAATGTGCGCGTAGGCAACCGATTTTTTTTCTACAAGCGTTAGACCATAAAGAGTGACCTTTTCGTACGCCATTACTTGCCCACTGTGGCTATTGTAATGCGGCTCAAAGTATTGACGTTTAACCAAATGCTCTGCGGAGGCAAGCGCCCACTCCGGTTCTATTTTCGCAACTGTATGAGCAAATAATTTTGAAGTTTCAATTAGCTCTGCCGCCATAATCCATTTTGGCGTTTTTTTAATAAGCGACGATCCGGGAAAAATACTAAATTTTCGATTGCGAGCACCAAGATATTCGCGTTCTTCGTGATTGAAGCCTAAATTGCCTAACAAACCGCTTAGAAGTGCCTTGTGAGTGGCTTCGTAGCTTGCAGGCTGGGTGTTTGTTTTAAGCGCTAAATCTTTAATAGCAACACATAGTTGGTGATGAATATCTCGCCATTCGCGTAAGCGCAGATAATTTAAAAATTCTTTTTTGCACAACTTGCGCAATTGATTTTGGGAGAGCTCTTGACGCTGAGTTTCAAAATAATCCCATAAATTTACGTAACCCAAAAAATCTGAATATTCAGACCAAAAACGGCGATGCATTTGATCTGCAGCTTGTTGCTTTTCAGCAGGCCTATCACGCGGGTCTTGCACAGAAAGTGCACTAGCGATAACTAACACTTCACGTACGCAGGAATGTTCTTGCGCAGCCAACAACATACGAGCAAGACGCGGGTCAAGAGGCAGCTTGCTAAGTTGCGTACCCACCGGCGTAAGTTGGTTATTGCTGTTAACCGCTTGCAGCTCTTCGAGTAATTTATAGCCATCACTAATTAAACGGTGATCAGGAGCATCAATAAAAGGAAATTTATGGATATCGCCCATGCGCAATTGCAGCATCTGCAAAATAACAGCGGCAAGGTTGGTGCGCAAAATTTCTGCATCGGTAAAAGCGGGACGATTATTAAAATCTTCTTCACTGTATAAGCGAATGCAAATACCTTCAGCAACCCGGCCACAACGCCCCTTACGTTGATTTGCACTCGCCTGGGAAACAGGCTCAATCGGTAGGCGTTGAACTTTAGTTCGATAGGAATAACGCGATATGCGCGCAAAACCAGGATCAATTACATAACGAATACCTGGAACTGTAATGGATGTTTCGGCCACATTAGTCGCTAACACAATACGTCGTCCTGTATGTGCCGCAAACACTCGCTGTTGTTCTGCCAAACTTAAGCGTGCATAAAAAGGTACGACTTCCATATGCGCAAACTGCGCTTTACGCAAAGCTTCTGCAGCTTCGCGAATCTCGCGCTCACCACTCAGGAAAATTAAAATATCACCGCCGCGCACACCGCCAGTTTTCTCATGCAATTCAATTTCATGCACAGCGTCGACTATTGCGCTGTAAATATCTTGTTCGCTATCTTCAGCGTCTGCCTCTTTAGAAAGTGATTCAAATAATGGGCGATACCACACATCGACAGGATAGGTACGGCCGGAAACCTCTATAATAGGTGCGTTATTAAAATGCTCTGAAAATTTTTGAAGATCGATAGTTGCGGAAGTAATGATTAATTTTAAATCAGGACGACGCGGCAATAATTGCTTGAGGTAACCCAGCAAAAAATCAATATTTAAACTGCGCTCGTGAGCCTCATCGATAATAATCGTGTCATATTTATTTAAGTAAGGATCGTTCTGTATTTCAGCCAGCAAAATCCCGTCGGTCATGACTTTAATTAGGGTTTGATCGCTGGATTGATCGCTGAAGCGAACTTGGTAGCCCACTTTTTCGCCTAATTTTGTTTTCAATTCTTCGGCGATACGATTTGCAACTGTATTCGCAGCAATTCTGCGCGGCTGGGTGTGACCGATTAATCCACGTGTGCCACGACCTATACTTAGACAGATTTTCGGAATCTGCGTCGTTTTGCCCGAGCCTGTTTCGCCGGCCAACACAACAACCTGGTTTTTAGCAATTAGCTCAGCAATCTCCTGCCGCCGCTCACATACAGGTAAATCGGGGAACTCAATATAGGCGGGAATAAGTTGTTGGCGCGCAGCAACCATCGCTTGCGAGCCTTCAAGCTGTAACTTCCATTTTTCCAGGGCTTGTTCATGAGGCTTTTTCGCACGGGCAAGCTTCTCGATCTCACTCAAGCGACGTTGCAAACGATGATGGTCTCTCGCCATCAGGCTCGTAATCAATTGTTTATAGTCTTGCCACTCACTTGCCATGCCAAACGCCTTTTTAAATCAGGTGCGCATAGTAAAGCTTCATGCAGATAACTTTCAATTTCTAAACAGCAAGATTGATTAGTAGAAACCGGATACTAAAATCCAACCCATCAGCAGACCCGCCTAGCCAAGTAGTTCGGGTACAGCATTCATGCATAATCCACCTTAAGTGGGCTGGCGCACAGTCACTTAAAAACCATCACCCTACTCTATTCAACTTTTGCCCGGCGCCCCGCCATTGCATAACGTACAAATAATTTGGGATACCGATGAAAAATCTGCTTGCAATGAATCAAAAAGAATTTCGTAAAATTCTGTTAAAAAATATAGCCGCACCTCTGGTAGCAGGGCTTATCAGCGCTTTGCTATTTGTTGTCCTGATTCTGTATTTACTTAGCGCATTGAAATGGGTGACCCACACAGAAACCGTTATTGGTAAAGCCAATGAGGTGGCCAAACTGACCATTGATATGCAGACTGGTTTGCGTGGCTACCTCATTACCGGCGAGGAATCTTTCCTTGCCCCCTATCGCGCAGCCAAATCCAAATTTGGCGTGGACCTCGCCGCCCTAATGGAATTGACCGCTGACAACCCGGTACAAACCGACCGGCTGAAAAGGTTATCTGTCATGCAGGGCGATTGGGATGAATATGCTCTACGCGCCATAGACTTGCGCCGCAACAATCAGGATTACGCCGCTTTGGTTCGCAGCCGTGGCGCACAGGAATTCGATGCAATTCGCAGTGAACTAAGTGATTTACAAAATACCGAAAATGAACTTCTCACTTCTCGGAATCAAACAGCTGAAAGAGTCACTATTATCAGCATCTCAATTTATCTGCTGATCACTTTTATACTCACCGGGATATTGAGTTACGTTGGACGCCGTGAACTCCTTAAACTTTCCAATAGTTACGGCGAAACCTTGCAGGAGCGTCAGATGCACGCCGAGCTTTTAGAGGAGCAAGCTTGGCAGCGCGATGGACAAGTGCAGCTCGGAGAACGCACTATTGGGCAAAATTCTCTCAGCACAATCGGTGAACTTACTTTGGATTTCCTGGCGAATTATCTGAATGTAGCGGTAGCTGCTCTTTACGTTCGCAATGAAGCCGACGGTAAATTACAACGAGTCGCAAGCTTTGGTGCTAGCAAAAAAAATACGGCGACCGAACAATCTTTCTCAGGAAACGAAAGCCTGGTAGGCCAAACTATGGTGTCAAACCGTATGCTACAACTCAAGGATATTCCTGACCATTATCTAAAGATTAATTCCGGTCTTGGCGAAACATCTCCACGTCATATTATTTTGGCTCCGCTAAAATATGAAGGCAAAACGAACGGCGTCATTGAACTGGGGTTTTTAAAGGAGCCACATAAACGCGACGTAGAATTTATTTCACTTGTTACCGCAAATATAGGCAGCACATTAGAAGCGGCTCTATCTCGCACTCGCCTTCAAAATGCTTTTGAAAAAACCCAACAACTTAACGAAGAGTTACAAGTTCAACAGGAAGAATTACGCACCTCCAATGAAGAACTGGAAGAACAATCGCGCGCATTGGAAGAGTCGCAGATTTTGTTAGAAAGTCAAAAAGCAGAGCTGGAACAAATTAATGAAAAACTGGTGGATCAAGCCGCCGCGTTGGATCAAAAAAACACCACGCTTAATGCAGTGCAGATAGAGTTGGAAGCTCGAGCGCAAGAGTTGCAACGTGCGAGCAAATACAAATCCGAATTCCTCGCTAACATGTCGCATGAATTACGCACACCGCTCAACAGTTCCATGATTCTGGCCAAACTGCTTGCTGAAAACTCCAAGGGTAATCTCAACGACGAACAAATTCAGTTTGCAAAAAGTATTTATTCTGCTGGCAATGACTTACTGAATTTAATAAATGATATTTTGGATATTTCCAAAGTGGAAGCTGGTAAACTTGAACTCGTGCCCGAGGACATTTCCCTGCAGCGTTTGGCTGATTCGCTGCAAATGACATTCAAACCTTTGGCAGAACAAAAACAACTGGAGTTTCTCAGCTATGTCGAGGCTGACATAAAACAAACGATTAACACAGATCAACAACGCCTGGAACAAATTTTAAAAAATCTATTGTCAAACGCATTAAAATTTACCGAGAAGGGCCAAATCAAACTTAGCATTACCAAAGATACGCACACTGCATTTATTTTCTCTGTGACAGATTCCGGTATTGGTATAGCGCCAGATCAACAAAAAATTATTTTTGAGGCATTCCAACAAGCGGACGGTAGCATCAGCAGACGTTACGGTGGTACAGGATTAGGCCTCTCTATCTCGCGCGATTTGGCGAAACTCCTGGGAGGATCAATTAGCGTCGTCAGCGAGCCGGGTAAAGGCAGCACCTTTAGTTTACGTTTACCTCTCACAATGCCAGATCCCGCAGACGCTACTACTGAAATCCCTGTGGTAATCGCACCAGTATCAGCGCCAACACTCACCATACCTGTAGCGCAACCCCATATAGAATTTCCTGACGATCGCCAGAAAGATCTTTCTCAAGGACGAACATTATTGGTCATTGAAGACGACACAGATTTTGCAAAAATCCTTTACACGCTTGCACACGATTTAAAATATCAATGCCTGGTTGCAACTACTGCGGCGGAGGGTATTTCCATGGCTAGCGAATTTATACCCGATGCCATATTGCTGGATCTAGGTTTGCCTGATACATCGGGTCTGAGTGTGTTGCAGAAATTAAAATCCAATCCCCTCACCCGCCACATTCCGGTACATATTGTCTCAGCCTCAGATCGCACAGAGGCAGCATTGCAATTAGGTGCCGTGGGCTATGTTGTTAAGCCAACAACGCGTGAACGTTTGCACCATGTGTTTGAAAAGCTGGAAACAAAGCTTACACAAAAAGTGAAAAAAGTATTGCTAGTTGAAGATGATGAATTACAACGCAAAAGTGTTACCCAACTCATAGGTGATGACGATATAGAAATTACCGCAGTTGAGTCTGGTGAAGAAGCTATTGCGCATCTCAACAAAACTATTTTTGACTGCATGATCATTGATTTAAAATTACCAGACATGCAAGGACATGAACTTTTACAACGCATGTCTGTTGAAGATATTTGCAGCTTCCCTCCCGTGATTGTTTATACCGGCCGCAACCTGACGCGCGACGAAGAAAATAATCTAATGAAATATTCGCGCTCAATAATTATAAAAGGCGCTCGCTCACCGGAGCGTTTACTCGACGAAGTGACACTTTTCCTTCACAAGGTTGAATCGCAGCTATCCACTGAGCGCCAGTCAATGCTCAAAACGGTGCGCAGCCGCGACCGTGCACTCGAGGGTCGAAGAATTTTATTGGTGGATGATGATATGCGAAATATTTTCGCCTTGACCGGTGCACTCGAACAAAAAGGAGCACTCATTGAAGTTGGCAGAAATGGCTTTGAGGCAATAAGCAAATTGGAAAAAACTCCTGACATAGATTTGATATTGATGGATATCATGATGCCGGGCATGGATGGTCTTGAGGCAACGCGTCGTATTCGCGCAGACTCTCGTTTCCAGAAGACACCCATTATTGCAGTAACTGCCAAAGCAATGAAAGACGATCAGGAGCAATGTTTAAAAGCCGGAGCTTCCGATTATCTGGCCAAGCCAATAGATATCGACCGACTCTATTCATTGTTGCGTGTATGGATGCCAAGTTTGGAACGTATTTGATGCCGGATTCAATCAATACTGATATCGAAATAAAATTGCTTATCGAAGCAATTTATCTCAAATACAGTTATGACTTTCGCAATTACTCTGGCGCTTCGCAAAAGCGACGGATTTTGCACGCGGTAAAACAATTAAAATACGATTCCATTTCTGAACTTCAGGTACGTGTTTTACAAAAGCCAGATGCGTTCATGGAGTTACTTCAGTACATTACTATTCCTACCACCGAAATGTTTCGCGACCCTGCGTATTTTCTAGCGGTGCGCGAAGAAGTTATTCCTTTTTTAAAAACTTATCCCTCATTAAAAATCTGGATTGCGGGTTGTAGTACCGGTGAGGAGCTTTATTCCATAGCCATTTTGTTAAAGGAAGAAGGCTTATTGGAACGCAGTATTATTTACGCGACTGATATAAATCCTGTTTCACTTGAGCGAGCGCGCAAAGGAATTTTTTCGCTGGAGCGCGTGCGTTCCTATACCAACAATTATCAGCAAGCAGGCGGCAAAGCTGCGTTTTCCGACTACTACACCGCTGCCTATGAAAGCGCGTTGTTTGATCGGTCACTGTGTGAAAACATCAGCTTTGCCGATCACAGCCTTGCCACTGACAGCGTGTTTGCTGAAACTCATTTCATTAGCTGTCGTAACGTCATGATTTATTTCAATCATGATTTACAGGAACGCGCACTTGGTCTCTTTCACGAATCCTTATGTCACCGTGGCTTTTTGGGGTTGGGTAGCAAAGAAAGTCTCGATTTTTCAGGGTACGCAAATTTTTTTGAGCCATTGGTAAAACAGCAACGACTATTTCGTAAACTTTAACGTGGGATTGTTTGAACGGGTATGGAAAACAAACACCAAACTTCAATTCAAGCCATAACTATAGGCGCATCAGCTGGTGGTATTAATGCATTGCTAAAAATACTTACGCCTCTGCCAGCAAGTTATCGCCTACCTATTATTATTGTTATCCACCTACCCAATGACCGGGACAGTAAATTGGCAGAAGTTTTTCAACACCATATAGCCATGCCTGTACATCAGGCACGTGATAAAGAATGGATAAAGCCAGGCGTAATTTATATGGCAGGTTCGGGTTATCATTTATCGATAGAAAAGAATTTTAGCTTTTCATTGAGCGTTGAGGAACCAGAATCTTTTGCACGCCCCTCAATAGATATTCTCATGCAATCTGCAGCGGATGCTTACGGAAAATCATTGGCAGGTATAGTGCTAACCGGAGCAAATCACGATGGTGCCGCCGGACTTACAAGTATTAAAGCGGCAGGTGGTTTTTGCATTGTGCAAGATCCCCAAGAGGCAGAAGTAGCGATAATGCCACAAGCTGCTATTAATTTTTGCAACCCAGATTTGGTGCTCAAATTAAATGAAATACACCAATTGTTGAGAAACTTAGAGTAATACACAAAGAGAATAATTATGACTATCGACACTGCTACCAAGTTACTCATAGTAGACGACCTTCCAGAAAATTTACGCGCGCTTTCAAAAATTATCGAAGGTGACGACCGGGAAATTTATCAAGCCTCCTCCGGAGACGAAGCGCTGGCATTACTGCTCGAACATGAATTTGCGCTCGCCATATTAGATGTGATGATGCCCGAAATGAATGGCTTTGAATTGGCAGAATTAATGCGTGGCACTGACCGAACCCGACATACACCTATAGTATTTGTGAGTGCTAGTGGTCGCGAATTAAACTATATTTTTAAAGGCTATGAAACAGGTGCTGTGGACTTCCTTTATAAACCTCTTGATGTAGCAGCTGTTAAGAGCAAAGTTAATGTATTTGTATCCCTATACCAGCAACGGGCGCAAGTTAAAAAGCAAGTTAAAGAGTTAGAGAAAAGCCGCAATGAATTGCGGGCGACTAAAATTGAATTAGAGCGTGCAGTGAAAATGCGCGATGATTTTATGTCATTGGTCGGGCATGAATTACGCACTCCTTTAAATACTTTGCACGTGGAGGCTCAGGTTCGTCAAATTCAATTAGAGAAAGGCAATATGGCTGCCTTCACGCAAGAGAAGTTGAAAGAAATGATCGCGCGCGATGCACGCCAAATCCATAGCATGGTTCGTCTTATTAACGACATGAATGATGTATCGCAAATTAAAAATGACACTTTGTCTGTACGCCCTGCTAAAACTAATTTATCGCTACTGTTACACCGAGTGGTGGAGGACTTGTCGCTGCAGGCAAAAACTGCCGACCGTTGTTTTATAACAGTTATCGATCCAGACATCACAGGTTGTTGGGATGAATTTCGCATTGAACAAATTATTATTAACCTGCTTACCAACGCTATGCGTTACGGTGGCACTCAAGCTGTTGAAATAGCCTTGGGCCTCAAGGACAATTATGCCGTACTCAGCGTGCGCGATCATGGAATAGGAATTAGTGCTAACGAACAACAGCTCATCTTTGAAAAATTTGAACGTGGTGAGAATAAAAAAATGTGCTCCGGTTTGGGTATGGGGTTATATATTGCTCGACAACTGGCAGAAGCGCATCAGGGTTCTTTGACCGTTGAAAGTACTGTGGGTGAAGGATCAACGTTTATATTAAAGTTACCGCTCTCCGCCAATGAGTTGAAGTGAAGCATTAATTGGCACTCGATTTTCGTGCTTTCAAGCGCAGAAGTGCTGCATCCTGATCTATTACAAAATCAAAACGCCCCAAAATATCCACTCCCAACAAACCGTCAAAACCTTGCGAGTTGTCCATAGGCAGCTGCGCGAGAATATGTTGGTTGAACACTAAATTTCCCATAGTAATATTGGTGACGGTAAATAAAACACTATCCTGTGTACCGCTGGCGGTATTTAACCGGATGGGTTTGGTAGATTTAAGTAAGCCTGAATATTTTGCCGTGTAACTGCTCGACAAACCACTCAAGGATGCGCCCGTATCCAGCAACAAACGCGCCGGATTACCTTCAACATTTACATTCACCAAATACTGATTGCCAAAGCGCGTTAATGAAATTGTTGCGTCGCCGGAAACATTATCGCCATTCAACTTTGCCAATATAGCTTCTGCACGTTTTTGGGCATTGGGATCATTAGCCGCCATGAGTGCATGGTATTGTGCCTGATAATCGTCATTTAATTGCGCCAGCAATGAAGCCAGAATTAAATGTAACTCTCCATCATTAGCGTTGTATTTTAACAGTTCATCGAACTGTGCTATCAACCAGGAATAATCTTCATTAAATAGCGATGGGGTTTCTTTAATTTGCAGTAAATAATTTCTAATATCCCTTAAGGCTTTATCAATTTTTTGGTCATCCAATTCCAGTTTTATGTAGCGAAACCACGCATCTACCGCATTGATAACTTGAGATTGTTTTTTATAAATGGATGCTAAATAAAACCAGGCTCGCGCTGCTTCTTTCTTATCGCCCATTCGGCTTTCCACCAAGACAATAGCTTCCTGGTAGTGACCATTGGTAATAAGTTGATCAACCCGCGACCATGAAAATAAATTGTTTGTTTTTTCGCCAGCAATGGTAGGTGAAGTTGTTGCCACACTAGCCGGCTCAATCTCGGTATTTTTAACAAATTCGGGTTCCGCGCCAACAGAGTTATCTAACGGTGCTAACAATGAGTTGTCAGACTTAGAGGAAATAACGTAAGGAAAAGCATTTCGACCTAAAAGCTGAATGCGATATTCGCTGACAATGAAGCCTAATGCAAAAGCAAAGATCGCAATTAATAGGGTTTTATTTTGCATGCAACAACCACAAACTTTTTGAATGATGTCACTAAATAGTACAACTTATATACGGAAAAATTTCATTATTCTACATATCGTTCTTATCTCTAACTCACCTCAAACTCACCTTATTCCTTCACTTCTCGCCAGCCCAATGACATTTCAGGAAACTCTTCATTCAGCATACCCGCTATAAATTCATTATGACGCAAACAAGGAGTCATATTCAGCCGGGATTCGGCTTAATTACCTATAATAGCGCCCGAAGCATGAGAACCCGCATGAGGCCCAAGACAGGTTCATGAACTAAAAATCGGCCCAGGTAAGACTTACCATAGAACGATCAATTTCAACTAAGTTCATAGATGTAATACAATTAACACTTTTATAGCGAATAAACGCGGATGAGGTTTCCCATTTCAATGCCCAATAAAATCCCCATGACAAAATGGTTATTCGCGCTCGCGCTCGGCACGATCAGCGTTCACGTTTACGCTGGAATATTCGATATCTATAAAAATCCCGATGGTACGACCAAGTGGCAATGGGTTGCCAATAGCGCCCTGAGCGTGCTGATTCTCACATTGCTCATAGTCGCGATCTTTTTATTAATTGCTAACACTCGTGTGCGGCGAGTTAATCGCGAGCTGACCGATATTAAAGCTACGCTCGAAGATCGTGTGGCAAGAAGAACTGCATCTTTGATTGAGACGACAGAAATCTTAAAGAGCCGTGAACAATACATCAACAATATTGTTGAATCCATGCCGTTGATGCTCATTGGTCTCAATCAAAAAATGGAAATTATTCAGTGGAATCGAGTTGCTGAAACAGCCACCGGTCGACCTATAGCTACAGTACTGGGCAAAAACCTGTGGGATGCTTACCCGGCTATTACACTGACGCCCGCTCATGTTGCAGAGGTTTTGCGCAACAAGACTACTATGGCCATTAAACACAGCCAACGCGATCAATACTATTTTGATATGACACTTTATCCATTGAACGACAAGGATGAAACCGGCGTTATCATTTTGGTGGATGACATCACTAAACAAATGAAAGCGGAAAATAAAGTTTCCGAGCGCGACAAGATGTCGGCCATGGGCGAACTGGCGTCTGGCATGGCTTACGATATTAATTTGCCCTTGCAATCCATTTTATCCGGCTTATTGAATGCACAAGAAAAATTAACAACCCATGATTTAAACAATATCAAAACTGAATTATCGGAAACACTTAAAAATGCATGCTTCAGCGGCCAACAGGCATCATCCATTATTCAGAACTTGCTAGATCTCGCCAATAGTCATAATGATGAAAAAGTTCTCGCTGATGTCACATTCTTGATGGACCAAAGCATAACGCTCGCTAGCAAGCTATTTACAGATTTATCGGGCTTGAGGTTCAGTTCAATTAATGTGACGCGTCACTACCATGACAATCTTCCGCAAATCCCATGCTTTCAATCGGAATTGCAACAAGTTTTTATTCGCTTATTGCGTGCCGCTTTCCACTCATTGAATAATAATGGACAACACAATCCGGCAATCAATATTGAAATCAGCGAATTTTATGATTCATTGTGGATCAAGGTCCAACACAATGGAAAAGCACTAAGCCCCATGGAGCAGGAAGATATTTTTCAGCCTTTCTTTTCCATTTCGGACCGTAAACCAGCCTGCCCTGTAGAGCATCGCTTATCCTATTCGTATTTTATTATTACCGATCATCACGACGGGCAAATGTCGGTAACATCCGATGAAAAATTTGGTACTTGCTTTAATATTCAATTACCGCTTGTATAGACCTATGTAACAAAAAAGCCGATCATCATTGCGGTGATCGGCTTTTTTATTTTGAACAAAACATAATTATTCGAGCAGGCTACGTAACATCCACGCTGTTTTTTCATGCAATTGAATACGTTGGGTTAACAAATCTGCGGTCGCCTCATCATTAGCTTTTTCAACTGATGCATATAATGAACGTGCCGTACGCACTACGGCTTCTTGCCCTTCCACTAACAGACGAATCATATCTTGTGCTTTGGGTATGCCATCTTCTTCCTTGATGCTACTCAAGGCTGCAAATTGTTTGTAGGTCCCGGGAGCATAGACACCCAGCGAGCGAATACGCTCGGCGATTACATCAACAGCAAGTGCAAGTTCGGTATATTGAGTTTCAAACATCAAATGTAAAGTTTGAAACATGGGGCCCGTGACATTCCAGTGAAAATTATGCGTTTTTAAATAAAGCGTATAGGTATCCGCCAACAACTTCGATAAGCCCTGCGCAATATCCTGACGATCTTGCTCATTAATGCCAATATTAATATTCATAACTATGTTCCTCCAATTAATACAAATGAAGATCAGACAAGCGATAAAAATAGGGTAGATGAAATCGATAAACCAGTTGGATTTTCCTATGACCCTCATAGTTGGATTTATCAACTACGTTATTATAAATCCCATCAAAATCCAATCCCGATGACGTGAGCAACTGCGAACATGCATTTCAGCAATATCCTCCGGAACCTGTTCCGCAATAAGGCGCTTAAAGCCAAGCGATGAATAAAAATTCTTGAGGTGGGATAACGCGAAACAATAGCAATTAAGGGAATTAAACCTTGACTGCAAATCGATAAGGGCATTCGCCAAAAGATGTCTAGCTACACCCTGATTGCGCATCCTGGGATCAACGCAGAGATTACGTAATAAAAAATGACCTGATTTTTGTAAGATAAACCGAGCAGCAGCAATAATTTCAACGCCATTGCTTAAGCAGTAAACCTTATCGAAACGACCACACTTTACACGGTATTTAAGCGATGCATAAAAACGATCAACAAGAGGCAAGCGCAACTCATCAACCAGCTCGATATTGAGTTTCTTAAAATCTATAGCAGATACATCAGCGTACATTATTTTTTGTCGGAGTTATTGGAATCATCCATATTATCTAACGGAAATAATTTGTCCAGATCGGAATTGTCATCGTTCATAGGAATATGCGCAGGATCTTCATCTGATAAATCTATTTCTGCCTTTTCAGGTGCTTTTTTTGCCGCACTCTTTATCGTGTTTTTTCCCGCATTTTTTGCAGCACCGGCTCCGCTGCTTTTGTCCGTACCGGCAGCGGCAGATAGAGTTTTCTCAAATTCAGCGAGTTCATCTTTTGCTTTGCCACCCATAATCATTTTGTAAGCAAAGAAACCAGCCAGTAGCAACAATAAATTTCCAACACCAATACTTACGTAAAGCAGTAAATCATTAGATTCTTCCGCTGGCTTTTCTACAACAGGCTTCACCTCGTTCTTGGGTTCAGAAGATGCCTCGGATGACGCAACCTGTACGGATTTTTTTTCAACATAGGTAAAGTTATCGGCCTGTAAGGTTTCATCCAGCTTCTCACCGTCAAACCGCTCACCTAATGCGTGTATGTCAATTTTATAGTCACCTGCTTGCACCGGAGCGAAGGAAAATTCCCAATGATTCCCCTCCACCAGGTTCAGCACTTTTTCAACATTATTATTAACCGAATTTTGTATGCTGACAGTAACCTGTGTTTTTTTAACATCAACCACTTTATCGTCGGTGGAAATTTTATAGGAGTAAGTAAGCCTACCGTCTTCCGCTACAGCATTACTTTTTTCCAGTACCATAAAACTATCGCGAACACTCACGTTATGCTTGAACTCTCTTTTAAAGGTTTTACCGTCTACAAAAATATGGAGTTCATAGTCGCCCGAGCTTGGGAAGGCATCTAAAGTTTGATGGAAAAATCCATCTGCAGGTGGTGTGTCAGCAGTGAATGAAACATTTATATTTTCTTCCGTATTATTTTTTGCCACTATTGCATTGGCTTCAATTAAACCCAGAAAGTCTTGATTGGTAACCGTTTTTCCGGTTTCCTGGAAAGAATAAGTCAGCGCCAGGGAATCATGGCTGTGCAAATTATTTTTTAGGGGTTCAACAACTAATTGCAAGTCACTCACCACTGTGATGCGGCTTTGTGGCGCTATATCTGTTTTAATTTTCCATTGTCCCGCTTTAGGCGCGGTAACAGTGATGAGGTCGTATTTGTCAGTGCGATACCAGTTCACACCATCAGTTGGATTAGTGGCGGAATACTCTTTTGCATCCGGTGATACAAGAATGCTCCTATCCTCATCAGGCTTACGAAATATTAAAGCAGTGAACTCTTTAATACTGGCATCTACCAAAAAGCCATTATTTTCCAAAGGTACTCGTTCAGCGGGTACAGCCTGATCAAATATTTTTAAGAATACGCTCATCAACTGTTCGGCAGAAATTGCCGTTGTAAATACACCATCAGTTGCAACTGATAACTTTTTGAGTAAATCCATATCAGCATCGGATGAAAGCGCAATAGTGTGGACAATGTATCCGGCGGCTTTTAGGCCGGGCAAAATTTCACTAATAATACGCTGCCGTTCTTTGTTATTGCCAACGGCATCTTGCCCCACATCCACTACCCCATCAGTTAATAATATGATGTGGGTTTTATAATCCGTGCTTAAGGATTTTTTATCAAAACTAACCTCATCCAATGCTTTACCAATATTAGTGAACATAGCGACTGAATTAATTTGGTTAGCCTTTGGCGCGGCTTGTTTACGCCAGTTCGCGTCGACAAGTTTATATGGCATCAACATATTAACGTCGTTACCAAACGTCCAAATACCGGCACGGCTTTTATCCGGTAACAAACGGGTAATTAAATCTACTGCGGGTTTGCGCAAATTTTGTGGATCGGTTTTTTTCATGCTACCCGATACATCAATGAGCACACGCACATCAGAGGATAAAATTTTGGTGGGCTGCGTTTCAGACGCTATTTTTGCTTGAACCTGGGAATCATTTTTCGAGTGGTCTTTTACAACCTCTTCTTTTGCTACTTCATTTTTTGGTGATACATTTTTTACAGACGACTTTGTCGCTTCAGATGCATTCGCCACTGAGGTGCTTTTGACAGCATCATGAGTTTGAGATTGCGCTATATAAGTCCAGGTAAAAATTCCAAAAAAAAGCGCAAGATTAATAATCCGATTTTGCATACAAGGCCTACTGTCAGCCGAAATTAAAGTTTATTACATAGCTCTTATGAGAGTTATTTATGCAATAGCTTCATTCATTTATAGCACTTAAACTGTAATTTGCCATTTTCATGACGCCCAAAATGGAAAAGCCAGCAGCAGCTGGCTTTAATTTGCAAAAAGTTGTGATAGAAACTTCGTTTAATCTCGCACGGCTCGCATTGGTATTTCACCTTTTAGCAATTCTTCCCGCGCTTCATGTTCGTCGCGGCTCAAACCACGTCTGCGAACGGGATTTTCATGGCGTCTTCCCGAATGATGTTCAAGCCTGCGCGATTTGCGCCTCACTGGCGGCTCAGGGTCGTTACTTTTGAAATTCTGGTAAGTTTGTTTACGAGTAAGTGCAACAAATACGCCCACCAGAATAACGGCGATAAGCCAAATACCTATGATTAACTTCAGCACCGGCATAATTGCAGCCTTACCTTGCCCAATGCCTTCAAACACCAAGGTATAAATTGCAGGGGCCATTAACATGGTTTTAGGGTCTATGGCATAGGGAGTCAATAAAATTGCCATTACAGTAACAACTGCTGCATAACGTACAAAACGCCAGGCCCATAAAAACATCCACCAGGCTGCAACAGTACAACCCAGGCTACCAGCAAAATAAATGATCCAAGCGTATTGGATTGTAGTTAACTCATTCAATGCATTTTCTCCCTAGACCCAACGCACAATATGATCTTCGAAATCTTCTGGACTCACAGAGCTTTCATGTAACACCTGACCCGCTACCGACATACCTGCTTTGTGCACAGAATCTGGATCACCGGATACCAATGGATGCCAATCAAATAACGGAATGCCTTCTTCAATCAAACGGTAGGCACAGGTTTCCGGCAACCAGTAAGTGTCTTTAACGGTTGCAGGGGTAAGTGTTACACAATCTGGAATATGCTTTTGGCGTTCGCTATAAACCTGGCATTTGCAACTATCGTGATCAAGGAAACGGCAGGCAATTTTAGTGTAGAACACATCACCACTATCTTCATCTTCCAGTTTATGCAAGCAACATTTTCCACAGCCATCGCAGAGAGATTCAAACTCTGAAGTGGACATTTCATGCAATTTTTTTGCACGCCAAAAAACTTGTACCGGCATTTTTTAACCTGTGTCGATCAACGATTAGCGATAAAGCGATTTATAAAACTTAAAAAAGTATGGAGTTTTCAACCAGAAAGTTTGGAGTTTTTTGCACGCATATCCTGCATTTCAGGATCTTGCTCACCGCGCGGCGGCATTTGCAAATAGTATCCCTGGCTCTCAAGATTTTCCGCAACCTTCTCTACACTCACACGTGCCAATTTTTTATCTGGAGTTAACACGATGACCATGGCGGGTTGAGGCTTACCAAAAAGTGTTAACAGAGCTTCCGGAACCCTGGTCAAACCCTCTTCTTTTTTTACGTAAAGGTACATGCCCTCTTCCTTGGGACTGCGATAAATCTGGCAAATAATTTTCATAGGCTAATCTTGCTTAATGAATAACTTAGAGTGATGGAACACTATCTGATATAGGATTCTCGGCTACTGCTAACAAACCTTTACCGATCACATCATAACGCCAGCCGAGCAAGCGTTCAGGCAAGGTGAAAATGCCACCATTCATACCTGAACGAACTATAGCTTCATATTCTTTTTTTCGAATTAAAATTTCCGGGGGAAGCTGCAAATTTTCAGCAGTGTCGCGTACATATTTTTTTAACGCTTTCATTAAGGGTGCTTCGGTCGGCGCAAGCGGTGCATCCAGGCGAGCGGGCAAATTAGTAGGTTCAAGGTTTGAAGTATTACGAATTATACCCAGTAATGTTTCGACATCATTGCGCAAAGTTCGAGGAGGTATATCGTCAATGCGTTGCAAATGTGCAGCGTCCTTTGGTTGCTTACGCGCCATTTCAAATAAAGATGATTCCTTTATAAGACGATTTCGCGGAATATTACGCGCACGAGATTCCATTTCACGCCACACGCAGAGTTCGCGCAAAATTGCCAACTCCGACGGCCGCAATTTCCACGCAAAGCCCACTTTTTGATAAGCCTCGCTAAAATCATCAGGTTTGCGTGCCGCTGCAACCATATCTGCACAATCGCTTTTCACCCACTGGTAACGTTCACTCGTTTTTAATAGTTGTAGCAGTTTTCCATACACAATGAGCATGTGCGCTACGTCGAGGGCAGCGTATTTTATTTGTGACGCACTAAGTGGTCGCTGTAGCCAGTCGGATCTTGTTTCATCTTTAGGAACATCAATATTTAATACCGCTTTAACAAGACCGGCATAGCCCAATGAAAAACCAAATCCCGCAAATGCAGCGGCGATTTGTGTGTCAAATATTGGAGACGGGACTTCGCCTAACAGAGAAGCAAAAACTTCGATGTCCTCAGAACAGGAGTGCAAAACTTTAACAACTTTTTCATCCAGCATTAATTCACGCAATGGAGAAAAATCAGTGATGCTGAGAGGGTCAACCAGATAGCAGGTTTTTCCATCGCCAAGTTGAATTAAACCGGCGATGGGATAAAAAGTATCCGTGCGCATAAATTCGGTATCAACCGCTATAGCCGCTTGCTGGCGTAGGCGCTCACAGAGATCCACCAGCTCGTGATCTTGCGCAATCCAGACGGGTTCAGTCGATAAAATCATAAATTAAAAACTTCTACGACTGGAAAATGCATGCGCCAGGGTTCCACCATCAATAAATTCAAGCTCACCTCCCAGCGGTACTCCGTGAGCTATACGGGACACAATTACATTTATATTTTTAGCACGTTCGCTTATGTAATAAGCGGTCGCTTCACCTTCAACAGTGGGATTAGTAGCGAGAATAATTTCTTTAATGGGCGCTTCAACATTCGCTTCCTGTTGCAACAAATTAATCAATTGATCCACGCCTATATCTTCCGGACCAATCCCGTCAATGGGAGATAAATGCCCAAGCAAAACAAAATATTTCCCCTGATAAGTACCAGATTGTTCAATAGCCAGAACATCCGCCGGGGTTTCGACTACACAAATAATAGAATTATCGCGACGATTATTGCTACAAATTCCACACAAAGACTGTTCAGTCAGCGTGCGGCAGCGTTTACAGCGCCCTACTCCCTCTACTGCCTTCAATAAGCTTTGCGCTAAACGTTCCGCGCCTTCGCGATCGCGCTCCAGTAAATGCAACGCCATGCGCTGCGCAGATTTAGGACCAACACCAGGCAAACACCGCAGTGAAGACATAAGCTCATCAATTAAAGGGCTGAACATTGGATTTTATTTTCTCAAAATTTTTTTGAATCTTACAATAAAGACTTTACGAAAATATCCTTTAAAAGGAAGTCGTCATCCTCACGTAGCGGGGAGCCAGCAGTTAAAATTAAAATCAAAAGCTGGATCCCGGCTACGCGAGGATGACGACTCCTTTCTTAAACAACATCTTTATGTATAACTCAATTACAGCAATCAAAATGGCATTTTAAAATCTGCAGGCAAGCCCATAGCGGACGTCATTTTCGCCATGCGTTCACGATTTTGTGTTTCAACTTTCCGCACCGCATCATTAACAGCTGCAGCGAGCAGATCCTCCAGCATTTCTTTATCTTCTTTCATTAAACTTTCATCAATACTGACGTGTTTCACATCGTGGCGACCATTCATTACCACCGAAATTAATCCTGCACCCGCCTCTCCTTTTACCTCGATGAGTGCGAGATCTTCCTGCATCTTTTGCATGTTGGCTTGCATTTGCTGCGCTTGTTTCATTAAGTCGCCGATATTCATAGCTGCCTCTTTTCTAAATTGCTTGTATAGATTCTTCGCGCAAACTAGCGCCGAAATGTTCAATAAGTTGCTGTACGATTGGATCTGTTTTTATCGCCTCTATCGCGGCGGCATAACGCTCTTGCTGATAACGCTTGGCGAGCAACGCAGGTGTTTCAGCAGTAATTTTTCCCACCGCAATTTTTGCATGAACTCGTTCGATAAAATAATGACTGAGCAAATCGGATAACCGCTGCTGGTGCCCTGGATCATAAAGCGTGCTGTTATTCTCATCGACAATAAATTGGAATTCATTCCCCGACCGTGCAACCAATTGGCAATTAGCAATGGTACTTTGCAAAATGCCCGTCACCCCCAGGCCCAAATATATTTCTGGCCAATCTTGTGGTTGCGCTTGCTCGTAGGGAACTTTACGTGCGGTATTTTGAACAGAGCTCGCAACTGAAACTGTTTGGTGAACCACTCTGGAGCGATCTACCTCAGTCGTATTTACAGTGGGTGCAACTAGAGTTCCGCTGGTAGTTTCTGGCGCCTGGGTTGCAGGCGTTTCAAACTTTTTTGGTTCAGGCACCTCGGCCTGACCGGACCCGTAATCGCCTGCTTCAAGATAAGCTGGAGCTGCGGCATATTCATCGTATTCATCGCCACTTATCTCTGGAGCATTATCAAAAGGTCCATCGAAAGGTGGTGGAGTTTGATCTACTCGTGCAATGCGTGGAGGAACAATTGATTGCACAGAAGTTGACGGAGCAGTTACCACCGCTTGAGCATCTGGAACAGCTACAGGTTTCGGAGCTTCAAATGCCACCTTTGGCGCTGGAACAGCCTGTTGCGACGAAACAGTCTGCTGCCCTGACGCAACTTGAGGCTGAACATGCACTGGAGATGTCACAGATGCTGGTTTGGTATTTGGCAATGTTTGGGTCGGTACATCCATTACACCTTGTGGCTTAAAAGCCAGCATGCGCAGCAGTACCATTTCAAAACCCGCGCGCGCGTCAGGGGCTAAAGGTAAATCACGGCGCCCAAGAAGTGCCGTTTGGTAAAATAGTTGTACATCTTCCGCTGGCATTTGCTGCGCAAGTTGCATGATGCGTTCTTTATCACCATGGCTGTTATCAACAGCTTCAGGTAAAGCCTGGGCTATAGCAATACGATGCAACACCGAGAGCATTTCTGCCAAAGCATTCGCATAATCTGGCGCCTGCTCAGACATATTTTTCACTGCATCGAGCACTGCTTTCCCGTCCAACGACGCCAGCGCAGTTACTATCTCGTAAACCGCCGCTTGGTCCAAAGTACCCAACATAGCCGCTACTTCAGCCTGAGTAATTTTGCCGGAACCGTAGGAAATGGATTGATCGGTGAGACTCAGTGCATCGCGCATACTGCCATCAGCAGCTCGCCCTAACAGCCATAGCGCGCTTTCCTCAAAAGGAATTACTTCCTGTTCAAGTACGTACTTGAGGTGATTGACGATACGCTCGGGTGTCATATTTTTAAGATTGAACTGCAAACAACGCGACAAGATTGTCATAGGCAGTTTTTGCGGATCAGTCGTAGCGAGCAAAAACTTAACGTGCGGCGGGGGCTCTTCCAGTGTTTTTAGCAGTGCGTTAAAACTGCTGTTGGAGAGCATATGAACTTCGTCGATCAAATAGACTTTATAGCGGCCGCGAGTTGGCGCGTATTGCACATTTTCGAGCAATTCGCGGGTATCTTCGACTTTGGTTCTTGAGGCCGCATCCACCTCAATTAAATCCACGAAGCGACCTTCGGCGATCTCACGGCAGGAAGAACAAGTACCACAGGGTTCAGAACTAACGCCAGTCTCGCAATTCAGGCATTTGGCAAGAATACGCGCGATAGTAGTTTTACCGACTCCGCGAGTTCCCGTAAATAAATAGGCGTGATGCAACCGATTATGATCAAGCGCATTAATCAACGCTTGTAACACGTGCTCCTGCCCCACCATTTCACGAAAAATACGTGGGCGCCATTTACGCGCGAGAACTTGATAACTCATGCCAATTGCTAACCCTGAAAAAAACGAATGGATGTCGCTAAATGGACGCGATTATAGCCCTATGATGCGAAATAGACACGCGAAAAGATCGCTCACCAAAAAGCTGGAATGGAAATACTACGGAAGATAATCGAGAAAAAAACTTGAAATGGAGGCAATCTAACCAGCCACACCCCGGCACATAACTAACTGCTACCGTTGCTCCCTTCCGGGCCTGGCGGGGTTCACAGGTCATCATTGCGAGGGGACCGGCTAGACTACCATTACAGCTTACGACAATGCGTTTTTCATGCGCGCCTTTTGTAAGAGGCGCGCATTATCAACAGTTTCAATTCGCATTGCAAGACGCAAATGCATATACCGAATGACTACTTACGATTGTGGTTGAATCGGAATTAATTTAATTTCTACACGGCGATTTGCCTGGCGACCTTCATCGGTTGCATTACTGGCAATTGGATTAGAGGGGCCGTAACCCGCTGAATCAATTCGCTCAGACGAAATACCTTGCGCTACCAAATAACTGCGAACACTATTTGCACGATCTTCACTCAGACGTTGGTTAAGCGACACAGCTCCAGTCGAGTCGGTATAACCACTGATGCGCACTGTTGTTTGATCGTATTCTTTTAAGGCTTGTGCAACTGAATTTAACACTGAATAAAAATCTGAGCGGATATCGGATTTATTTACCGAAAATGTAATGTTACCAGGCATAATCAAATTTAAATTATCGCCCTGACGACTGACTTGCACACCACTGTCTTTTAATTTATCGCGCAATTCTTTTTCTTGCTTGTCCATGTAGTGACCCACACCACCACCTACTGCCGCCCCAAGCAAAGCACCTGTAGCTGCACCGCGGCCACGATCATGCTTACTGGACGCCGCCGCACCTAAAACCGCACCAGCAATTGCACCTATACCTGCGCCAGTACCGGTTTTGTTAGCTCTTTTTTCACCCGTGTCTGGATCTACAGTTGTACAACCAACCAAAGCAACAGCTGATAAAAACACAATTAATTTTTTCATATCGCTTTTTCACCTCGTAATTATCAATACAATTTGAATAATTTAACTGTTCCTATTCTTATAGGAGAAATCAAAATTCTATAGTCCATATATAAGGGGTGCCTTGATGAACTTTATATAGACTTGCCTCTCTATAAAAAGGTTCTTGCTAGATTGCATCCGCTTTATAAACAGTTGGCATTCCCTCGGGAGACTGCCAAAATAGCCTAAATTCAATTTGACGATCGCTTCATTCACAATGATTCACACATCCAGGCAATCCATCATGTATAGCAAATCGCTTATCTATTTCTTCAGCTTATTCCTGGTCGCTTCGTTTACCGGTTGTAAAAGCTTTTCTGTGAGCTTAAACAATAACGTGGTTTATACACCTTTACCACTTTTCAAAGATTTCGCAATTCCAGACACTCATTTATCTGATTGTGTTGAACAAACCATTAACGATAAAAAAATAACCAAGGCAGAAGATTTAAAGCAACTCAATTGTAGCAATGCGGGAATCACTTCACTTGCAGGCCTGGAAAAATTCTACTCTTTGGAAGAACTTAACCTGGCTGAAAACAACCTGCAGTCAATTTCCGCGTTACGGAATTTTAGTAAATTACAGGTGCTTATTTTGCGTAAAAATAACTTAACCAGTGCTGAACCATTACTTGGCCTACTGGCGCTACGCACGCTGGACGTTTCTGAAAATACAAAACTGTCATGTGGCGACTTAAAACAACTCGCCAGAAATTTTAATAAAGAAGATTTAAAACTGATTGCACCGGAACACTGTCAATAAATATCAAGGGGGTCTCTAAAGCAGGAATGGAAAATTAATTTCAGACGACCCCATTCGGATAATTTACTACTTTTTGTGTACGTGACTGCATAAATATTATTAGCGCACAAACATCAGACCAATCGTATTTCTAAACTGGTGCATGACTTTCATACGTACGGGTTCTGCGTTGATAGGACCTATGGATTTTTTAAACATCACCATGACCTCTGTGCCTAATGGAGGACAAGGCTGGTTTTCAATTTGTACCTGCGCACCACCATCCGAAACATCTTTTGCGAAACCGACAATCGTACCAAAGCTGGGATGACTCATCTCCACACGTACAGATGTACTGGTTCGATCAAATAAACGTCTTTCTATCACGGTTGATCTCCCGATTGTTATGACATTTTATTAAAGAGATCTAGGAGCAACAAATTGCTCCTAGCAGTTCCTTTTTACATATTGGAAATAAATTTAAAACGTTAAACCCAAACGATTACCAACAATCTCATAAGACTCAACAACATTTCCTAAATTTTGACGGAAGCGATCTTTATCCAATTTTTCGCGAGTATCTTTATCCCAGAGACGGCATCCGTCGGGAGAAAATTCATCACCCAGGATAACTTCGCCTTTGAACAAACCAAATTCCACTTTGAAATCCACCAGCAACATATTGCCGCTGGCAAATAACTCTTTCAGGATTGCATTAATTTTGAAGGTTAATTCTTTCATGCGCGCGAGCTGTTCAGGCGTTGCCCAGCCAAAAGATTGCACGTGGGATTCATTCACCATTGGATCGCCCAGCGCATCATTTTTCAAAAATAATTCAAACGTCGGCGGATTCAGCTCCAACCCCTCTTGTACACCAAGACGACGAACCAGTGAACCTGCGGCAAGGTTGCGAACTACGCATTCAACCGGAATCATGGCCATTTTTTTCACAAGCACTTCGTTGTCCGACAGCAATTTTTCAAAGTGAGTTGGAATACCAGCTGCTTGTAACTTACCCATAATGAAGGCATTAAATTTGTTGTTTACCATGCCTTTACGATCCAACTGCTCGATGCGTTTACCATCGAATGCAGAGGTATCGTTGCGGAAAACCATGATCACTCGATCTGGATCATCAGTTCTATAAACAGATTTGGCTTTGCCCGCATAGAGCTCTTCGCGCTTTTCCATTGTTTTACTCACTTATATTGAAATTAATTCTAGTCGACTATTGGGATAATGCTTAATTAGCAGTGAAATCCTTCATCCTGGTTATTAAATAACTGAGACTGATTAAATTAAACCACTACCAGCCAGTCAAAACCTTGATCCTGACAGGCATAAGTTACTTGTTTTACCGATTGGGTTACGGGGCCAAGCGTTGTGCGTGCAATCTCCAAAGAATTGTTTTTTTGGCTGATGTGCGCCACCACGAGATGTTGCAAACGTTGAGTGTCGATACGCTGTAAAAAACCTGCCGCTTGTTGATTGCTCAAATGCCCCCACTGACCTCCGACCCGTTGCTTTAATGAATACGGATAAGGCCCGGATGCCAGCATAAAAGGGTCGTGATTAGCTTCAAGCACGATTGCATCGCAGGATTGATAGGCCGCTTCAACGTGCGGCGTAATACTACCTAAATCCGTCAGTATTCCCAAGCGCAGGCCAGCATATTCGACAACAAATTGCGCCGGTTCGCGGGCATCGTGAGGTACAGCTACGGGAGTGACAGCGAGCCCGTTTAACTGGAAGGGAGCATAGGATTGAATAAATTTTAAATCGGGTAACTCACCCAGATCTTTACTTTGCCATGTTCCGGGAGTCATGTAGACCGGGAGGTCATACCGGCGAGCAAGGGGTGCAACTCCCTTGATGTGATCCGAGTGTTCATGGGTGACGAGAATCGCCGTTAAATCGCGCGGGGTTTTACCTAGCCGCGCCAGGCGCAGCTCGGTATCTTTGATACTGAATCCACAATCTATAAGAACTGCACCCTGCGCCCACTCAACGAGAGTGGCATTACCCCGGCTCCCGCTTCCCAAAGAAGCAAATCGCAATGAAACTTTGGGAGCAGGAAGCGGAGCAAAGAGATCCAGGGTGGTGAAAAGCTCTGGCACTTATATCAAGTTCTTACGCAGCTTGGTGATCAGCTCACGTGCTTCGCGCGGTTTCAAACGCTTACCGTAGGGGTCACGCACGCGGATCAGATAGTCTCCCGATTTTCCAGTCACCACAAATAAATAACCGGGCGCATCTTTGAGCTTTTTCTCATCGTCACGCGTTGAATAAGGTGCAGAATCAAGAGCGTCGCCGTGTAGCATATTAGCGGCAATTTCTTCCAAACTGTATGGCGTAGTAGCTGGTTTTGGGTTCAGACCTATGTGAAAGAGACGTTTAAACCAGCCCGGTTTTGCATCTTCCGGGTCTTGATAGAACACGTAAAACAGACCTGAATTTGAATCCGACTCATACAACTGGAAACCATCCCGTTTTGCTGCATAGGCAATAGTGGCCATGGTGCGGGTTTTCTCCAGCTTTAAGGTCATGACCGGTTCATTCCTATACATCCCTAATGTAGCTTTTGCGGATGCATTGGAGCCTATGCCTTGCGCCAATAAAGAAGTTCCACTTTGGGTATCGTCACTGGCCAGGGTTGCTGCAAGCTCGTCCATCAAAAACTTTTCGCGCTCTGCAATCATGGATTTCGCGGGCCATTCCGGTTCTGCGACCGGCTTGGAGGCACTCGCTACATTCATATGAGTAATATGAATTTCACTGGTTTCAGGCTGTATACCTTGGTCAAGCTGAAGACGATACCTGTGTTGATTTTCCGAGTCAGTTTTAAACTGGAGCCAATCAGTTTCGATGATGCCCTGCTTGAAATCAGCGCGAGTCACACTCAGGCCATTGGTGTTCAGGAAGTTGCGAATACGTGGCCAAAGCTCGCCCGGCGCGGCGTTCACCAATATCCAGGCGTTTTCACCAACACGTTGGATCTTAACGTTGTCCTGGAGCATATTTGCTGACAAAGGCATAGGACGGGGAACTTCGTACTCAGACGCAGTTGCGTCATAACCAAAATCCGCCGCACTTATGGGTGGAATCGGATAAAGCTCGGTCAATGCTTCTTTATTGGTGCCAGCGGGTAAAGTCAGAGGTGGCAGGCTATCCGCCTTTAGATAATCATTTTCACGGTTGCGAAAAAACCCATCGTCACCGAACAACATCCCACAACCCGAAAGGGAAATACTCAAACAGGCCAAGCATCCTAAACGAACCAACACCGATGGAGAAAAAACTATCTTGGCCTTTGCAGTCATTAAATTCATGAAATCTCTCTTGAGGATAAACCGAATACTTCTTTGCCAGACATCTGACTCTTATGTTTTAACATACGGACTAGACAGGCCTGCTTCTAGACACGGCCTCCCCTATAAAGTTCGGCCGCTATCTTACCAAGCTGACAGACTTGCAGCCAGCCAGCTCAAGGGATTAGATCCATAGATACCAATTTAAATCTGGCAAGTTGCGCGAATGATTAGTTGCAACTTACAAATCGACAATCGGCTTATATTTCGGCACCAAAAGGGTCATTACACCTAGCGCCATTAGGTAAGCCAGAGCGCAGATACCGAACATGATGGAATACCCCGTGTGTACATCGCCCAAGGCACCGTAGTAGTCAAACAACCAGCCACCCAACTTTGTTAGCACCACACCGCCCATGCCTCCCGCAAATCCACCTATGCCTACAATCGACGCAACGGATTTTTTCGGAAACATATCCGAAACAGTTGTAAAAATATTGCACGACCACGCTTGATGCGCAGAGGCGCCAATACCGATCAATAGAACTGGAACCCAAAAACTTATGTAGCCGAGCGGTTGCGCAAGAAGAACGACTAACGGAAAAAGCGCGATAAAAAACATGGCGCGTCGGCGTGCATCAAATACGCTGTAGCCCTTTTTAACAAAATATGTGGGAAACCAACCACCGGTTATGCTGCCGACCATGGTCATTCCGTAAAGCACCATAAGCGGTAAAGCCGTTCCCGAGATTGACATTCCGTATTGTGCACTCAGATAAGTAGGCAGCCAAAATAAGAAGAACCACCAAACGCCATCAGTCATAAATTTGCCGAACGCAAATGCCCACGTCTGGCGATAACCCAGAAGTTGAAACCAGGATGTTTTGGGTTCTGCCGCTGTATCAGATGTCACCACGTCTTGTTGGTCAACATCGCTATTAATGTAATCAAATTCAGCTTTCGATAGACGCTTTTGCTTGTGTGGCGGCTCGTAGAAAACTTGCCAGAAACCAATCCACAAAAAACCGATTGCACCAATAATAATGAATGTAGATTGCCACCCCCAGTGAGATGCAATCCAGGGGACAGTCAAGGGCGCTAAAATCGCGCCTACTGTTGCACCGGAATTAAAAATACCCGTGGCAAGTGAGCGTTCCTTTTTAGGAAAGTATTCAGCAGTTGCACGAATGGCTGCAGGAAAGTTACCAGCTTCACCAAGTGCTAAAACTGCACGGGAAATAATAAACCCTGCGATAGAAACTGGAACAGCGGCAATACCGGCTACTGCAAGAGTAGTATTCAGGGACTCTCCAACTTGAATGGAGTAGGCGTGCATGATCGCACCCAAAGACCAAATCACAATCGCGATGATGTATCCCGTTTTAGTGCCTAACTTATCGATAACACGACCGGCAAATAACATGGAGATCGCGTAGAAAAACGTGAATGCAGCGGTGATATTTCCGTAGTCGCTGTTGGTCCAGCCAAACTCTTTAGAAAGATCGGGGGCGAGATAACTGAGAACTTGTCGATCGAGGTAGTTAATCGTGGTAGCAAAAAAAATCAGCAGACATATAGTCCAGCGATACCTGCCAACACCGGCATTTATTGTTGTGAATGTACTCATGTAAGCTCTCTGTTTGGTTAGGTTTTTATATACCTTTTACGATCACAAAAATCGCTTTTGTTTTTTTAGTAGGACCAAACCGATGCCGATCGAAAAACTTTATTTTTATCTAAAATATTATAACTTTTAATTGGCCGCTTCACAGAAAGAAGAAACGGCCAACTTTTTATTTTGCTGACTTTAAGGCTGCAGCAACTTGTGGTTGAAATTGTTCTGATAAAGGCGTCAAGGGTAAACGAATACCTGATTGAATAAATCCGAGTTGCTCTACTGCCCATTTCACCGGAATAGGATTCGACTCAAGGAACATTGCATCATGCAAGGCCATCAAGCGCTGATTAATAGCGCGCGCTTCTAGTGCCTTGCCGGCAAGCGCCAACTCACACATGGTCGCAATATCGCGCGGTACAACGTTTGCTGTTACCGAGATATCACCTTTTCCTCCAAGTAGAATCAATTCAACTGCAGTGGCGTCATCACCGGATATAATTGCAAAACTTTCAGGTGCCTGCTCAATCAAATCTTTTGCACGGGCTAAATCACCAGTCGCTTCTTTAATGCCGATAATATTCGGCACTTTAGCAATACGAAGTGCAGTTTCAGTTTTCATATCTACGCCGGTACGACCCGGAACGTTGTACAGAATTTGAGGAATGGCTACTGCGCGTGCAATGTATTGATGATGCAAAAACAAACCTTCCTGAGTAGGTTTGTTGTAATAAGGCGTTACCAATAAACAGGCATCTACACCTGCATTTTTTGCTGCCAGGGTGAGCTCCACAGCTTCAGAAGTTGAATTCGCGCCTGTACCCGCAATAACCGGTATGCGTCCGTTAACTTGATCTACAACTTTTTTGATGACGGCCAGATGTTCTTCAACGCTCAAGGTGGCTGATTCGCCCGTGGTTCCCACAGCAACTATCGCATGAGTGCCCTGCTCCAGATGCCAGTCAACCAATTTATGCAGACTCGCCCAATCGAGTGAGTTATCAGCATTCATCGGTGTTACTAGGGCAACCATACTACCTTGGATCATTAAAAACTCCGTCAGCTATGCAGCTGGCTTATGTGTGAAAAATTAGAAGGCGCAATGGTACTGAGTGAAACGCGATGAAACAAGTAAATCCCCATTTCAAAGCACTTAACTCAATCATTTAAGGTGGATATTAACTATTTTTTAAAATCGAGCATACGTTGCAGGGGAATCATGGCACGTCGAGCCAAATCACTGTCCACAAATATTTCATTGTCCTGGCGATCAAAGACACTGGCCAAATTATCCAGCACGTTCATGGCCATCCAGGGACAATTCGCGCAGGAACGACAAGTCGCCCCGCTTCCAGCAGTAGGCGCGATGTGGAATGTCTTGTCCGGACTTTGTTGCTGCATCTTGTAGAAAATACCTTGGTCTGTCGCAACAATGAATTCGCGATTAGATAAGGTTTGCGAGGCTTTAATGAGTTGCGATGTCGAACCAACAACATCAGCCAAGTCAACCACCGCTTTTGGTGATTCGGGGTGAACCAGCACCGCAGCATCGGGATAGAGAGTTTTCAGATCCTCAACGCCTTTGGCTTTAAATTCTTCATGGACGATACAGGCACCATCCCACAACAAAACATCTGCACCCGTCTTCTGCTGGACGTAAGAACCCAAATGCTTATCCGGCGCCCAGAGGATCTTTTTGCCTTGGCGATCCAGATAATCGACGACATCCAAAGCAATGCTTGAGGTAACAACCCAATCAGCGCGCGCTTTAACAGCCGCTGAGGTGTTTGCATAAACCACTACAACACGATCAGGGTGCTGATCACAAAATGCAGAAAATTCATCAATAGGGCAACCAAGATCCAGGGAGCAAGTCGCTTCCAGCGTTGGCATAAGCACGCGTTTTTCAGGGGTGAGAATCTTGGCGGTCTCACCCATAAATTTAACGCCAGCGACAATCAATGTATCGGCAGGATGGTTTTTACCGAAACGAGCCATCTCCAAAGAATCAGATACACAACCACCTGTTTCCTCAGCCAACGCCTGGATTAAAGGATCGGTGTAGTAATGCGCAACTAAAACGGCGTTGTGCTGTTTGAGCAAGCTTTTAATACGGAGCTTATAGTCGGCTTCTTGCTCGGGAGTATATTGGGGTGCACTCCAGGCACGCGCCAAATGTTCTTTGACCAAATCTTGCGCCGCACTATCACGCACAGCAACATTTAATAATTCGGTAGTCATACACGCCCCTCAACACAGCAACAGACAAAAAAATCAGGCGTGATTCTAACACAGCAAATTATGGAGTTTATGGTTTAAGCGCTGTAGAACAGACTAAAAGGCATATTCCAGACAAACAAAAAAGAGGACGCTGTTGAGCATCCTCTTTTAAAATTTCATGTGTTTTACACACTTAATATGGTGGGTCGTGCGGGATTCGAACCTGCGACCAATTGGTTAAAAGCCAACTGCTCTACCGACTGAGCTAACGACCCAAAACGGGTGCCATAAATATTTTAATCGGGCATATTCACGGCTGAAGATGGTGGGTCGTGCGGGATTCGAACCTGCGACCAATTGGTTAAAAGCCAACTGCTCTACCGACTGAGCTAACGACCCAAAAGCCTTAATCAGGCAGACCTAATTAAGAGGCGCGTATAATAATGTTTTACCTCAAAAAGACAAGCCTTTTTTGCACTAACTCCCAGAATACAAATGAAAAAATCATGATTGCTTATTAAAAATACAAGTTATTAAGTTTGTAGGTGATAGGAAGCGCTGGGGGAATGATTAGCTTAAAAAGCAGAGCATGTCGTCTGTTCCGGCATTTATATCAAACGCCTGACCAGTTCACAGGAATTCCAGCGACAAGATATAAAACTGCTGAATATTTATAAAACAGCTGACGCTAGGCTAATGCAAAATATTTTTAATAACACGAGCGTATTTCTCTAATTAATATTGAACACGGCGGCTTTTTTACGCAGCATACAACGTAGGATCCTTGACACCAGCCTGCTCAAATCCCATTTTTCGCAGACGGCAACTATCACATTTTCCACAAGCTTCACCCTTGTCATTTGCCTGGTAACAGGACACCGTCAAACTATAATCAACACCCAAACTTAAACCTAATTTCACAATATCCGCTTTCGTCAAATCAATTAGAGGTGTGCGAATTTTTAAATGCCCGCCCTCTGCGCCAGCGCGCGTTGCGAGATTAGCCATTTTTTCAAATGCGGCTATATATTCTGGGCGACAATCGGGGTAGCCGGAAAAATCCACCGCGTTCACGCCGATAAAAATATCTTCCGCACCTAAAACCTCCGCCCAACCTAATGCAATTGATAGAAATACAGTATTGCGTGCTGGAACATAAGTTACTGGAATCCCCGCAGTTTCATGTTCAGGTACAGCAATAGAATCGTCAGTGAGTGCCGAACCACCGATGCTACGCAAATCCAGATTAATAACTTTGTGCGCAATTGCTCCCATCGATTTTGCTGTGCGCTCTGCTGCGAATAATTCCACGCGATGGCGCTGGCCGTAATCAAAACTCATGGTGTAACAGTCGTAGCCCTCACTGCGTGCTATGGCAAGTGCGGTGGTGGAATCCAAACCACCGGAAATAAGTATCACAGCTTTTTTTTGCGACATGACTATTACCTGAATTCAAATAGCTAAGAAAAAGAAATTAAAAACGGATGAAAAATTAATGACCGGGAGTGTCATTCCAAAGAAGTTTATGCAGCTGCAATTGAAAGCGAACCGGTAAATTATCTGCAAGAATCCATTCCGCTAATTCGAGCGGTTGAATTTGACCAAAGCTGGGAGAAAACAGTACATCCGATACTTTTTGGGTAAGTTGGAACTCATCGAGCTTGAAGCGCGACCATTCATAATCTTCGCGACTACAAATCACAAATTTAATTTGATCCTGTTGTGTAAGCAACGGAATATTTTCCCAGCGATTCCGGCTCACTTCGCCAGAGCCCGGTGTTTTTAAATCCATCACTTTTACAACACGTGGATCAACAGCATCCACTGGTAAGGCACCGCTGGTTTCAAGTGACACCTTGTAACCAGCGTCGCACAATAATGTAAGCAAGCTCAGGCATTCACGTTGCGCTAGTGGCTCGCCGCCAGTAACGCAGATATAGCGTGGATTATAGCTGGCCACCTTCTCCAGAATCGCATCCAGCGACAATCGCTCACCGCCATAAAATGCGTATTCAGAATCGCAGTAACCGCAACGCAGTGGGCAACCTGTCAGGCGTACAAACACCGTAGGCAACCCCACACTTGTGGATTCACCTTGTAGCGAATAAAAAATCTCGGTGATTTTTAAACTGGCCTGAGTCATATCAACCTAACAACAACGAATTGAACAGAAATTGCAAAATAAGCGGAAGCCCAAATAAACAGGGGTAGCGGAGGATAATTTACACCATCGCAAAAAGAGCGGCAGTTTACCCAAAGCGCACCCGAGAAGCGAGAAAACCAGAGAGGATTTCATCATTCCACGATTGCCCAGCCGATGGTCGCGCTGGTATGCTGCCCGATGGCCGTTATTTTTTTACGCACTTCGATAAATGAACACCTATGAAGCCCACTAAAACCAGACGCGAATTGCATGCGGAGCTACAGGCACAAATAGACGCCTTTTTGCATGAAGGCGGAAACGTTAATAAGGTGCCACAAGGCATGAGTGGGAGGCCGCACGCGCAATCGCCGTTAATCAGTATTTTTGAAGGAACGAGTCATGAGGATCGCACCCCGCTTCCTGAGGTGGTGGCCGCCATTGAAGCTCGTCGTAAACCGCAAACACCACTCAAACATTACAAGCCTCGCCCCAAGAAAAAAGTAATACTGGACGATTTCGGCCAGCCTTTAAGATGGGAATGGGTGGAGGAATAACTAAGCATGGCGCATATATGGAGTTTTGCTTAGAAGGGAGTCGTCATCCTCGCTTTGCGAGGGTGACTACAGATATATATGCACGGCCAGCAAAAAGCCAAAAATGATTGAAATGCGCTTTACAATAGATCCTTACTTTTGAAGTACCAATAAGGCAGTAGACCGGACAATATCATCGCGAGAGACGCGATCAACCAGCTATGAGCGTTATGAGTTGACGGAATGTCCATGTTCATCCCATAAAAACTCGCGACCACAGTAGGCGGAAGGAAAATAACAGCCGCAACCGAAAAGGTCTTAATAATCTGGTTCTGCTCAATATTGATAAAGCCCTGCGTCGAGTCCATCAAAAAGTTTATTTTATCGAATAGAAACGCGGTGTGAGCCATAAGAGTATCAACGTCGCGTTTGATTTCACGGGCGGTTTCATTCAAGTCATTATTGTCGCGGATGTAACGCTGCAAAAATGAAATTGAGCGTTGGGTATCCATCAAACACAATCGAATTTTTCCGTTGCTGTCTTCCAATTTCGCAAGCTTGTCGATGGCATCTTCAAGCTCTGAATTTTCATCTTCCAACACCAGATGGCTAACTTCTTCAAGCTTGCGATGAATATCTTCCAGGGCATCCGCGAGGTTTTCCACCTTTTGTTCAAACATGGTAATGAGCAAATCTTGCGGTGAAGTAATTTGCACTTGCCCGCGACGAGCACGCATACGCAACAAACGGAAATCTGCGAGATCACCTTCGCGTACGGTGATCAAACGTCTGTCTTGCAACAGGAAGGCAACAGTCACCGTATTGTGGCGACCACTTTCACCGGGTGATAAAAACAGGGAATGTACGTGAATGCCCTCGTTGTCCTGAAAATAACGCGCAGAGAATTCAATCTCCTCCACATCATCAGACTCGGGTAATTCAGCGCGCAAAAATACATTCAGGCTTTCACGCTCTTCTTCGGTTGGCTCATGGGCGTCAATCCAAACCGCATTTGCCATGGATACTTTCAGCTCGTCCGTATTAAGCGCTTCTTCGCGCAGCAACTGGCCTTGAACTTTAAACATTCTTAACATCAGTGTTTTCTCCCCAAGGTTGCGCTTCAAACATGGCGCGCCTTATACCACATTCTAGTCGCACACTTACTAATTTTTTGGGCTTAATAACAGATTGTTTGCAAGGCTTAAAAATCTGTTCAGGACTTAACCCTGGAGTATAAATCAGGCTCACCTTCCGGCCGGGTTTTAAAGCGACGATGCACCCAAAGATATTGATCAGGGTGTCGGGCGATTGCGGTCTCAAACAAATGATTGATGCGAGTTGCGTCAGCTATATCATCACCAGTTGGATAATTTTCCAGCGGTGCGCCTATCACAACATGGTAATGATTCTTTTCGTCCCTATAGTGCGTAAGCGGCATGACCAACGCATTACCCAATTTTGCAACGCGCGCGGTACCGACTATGCTAGCGGCCTGCACACCGAAAAACGGCGCGAACACACTGTATTTTGCTCCGTAATCCTGATCCGGTGCATACCAGACAACATTGCCGTCCAGCAGGCTCCTGATAAGCTGACGCGTGTTCGCCCTAACAATTGCCGTGCCCGTGAAGCGCTCTCTGGCGCTAACCAGCTTATAGGCCAACAACGGGTTAGGATCCTTGCGATAGAGGGTATCGTATTTGAAATGGAAGGACATAATGCGCCCTGCGGCTTCGAGCGTTGTGTGATGACAACCTACCAGAAGCACACCCTGCCCCTTTTCCCTCGCAGCTTCAATGTGCTCAACACCAGTAATGGTGTAGCGCTTTTTCAATTGTCGAGCAGG
>CBHTVU010000013.1:0-38815 GCA_966096785.1 uncultured Gammaproteobacteria bacterium
AGCGGTAAGACTTTGCTTGCTTAAACCTTGGCTAGTATACTAGATGTACCTTTTACTATCGCTGACGCAACTCCGCTCACCGAAGCGGGGTACGTAGGTGAAGACGTTGAAAATATCATTCAGAAGCTTTTGCAGAAATGCGATTATGATGTTGATAAAGCTCAACAAGGCATTGTCTACATTGATGAAATCGACAAGATTTCGCGCAAGTCTGATAACCCATCCATCACCCGCGATGTATCTGGTGAAGGTGTACAGCAAGCACTATTGAAATTAATTGAAGGCACGGTTGCTTCAGTTCCGCCGCAAGGTGGCCGCAAGCATCCGCAGCAAGAATTTTTGCAAGTAGATACTTCCAATATTTTGTTTATTTGCGGTGGTGCTTTTGCTGGTTTGGATAAAGTTATTCGCGACCGTTCCGAGAAGGGTGGTATTGGTTTCTCCGCTGAAGTGAAAAGCAAAGATGAGAAACGTAATTTTGGTGAAACCTTACACGATCTCGAACCGGAAGATTTGGTTAAGTATGGTTTGATTCCAGAATTTGTAGGTCGTTTACCTGTAATAGCTACGCTAGATGAATTGGACAAAGCCGCTTTGATTCAAATTCTGACAGAACCAAAAAATGCGTTAACCAAGCAATACGCGCGTTTGTTTGAAATGGAAGGTGTTTCCATAGATTTCCGCCCTGATGCGTTGGAAGCAGTTGCTTCACGTGCAATGGAAAGAAAAACGGGAGCTCGTGGTTTGCGTTCAATTATGGAAAATGTTTTGCTCGATACCATGTACAAAATTCCTTCTGAAGAAAATGTAGTCAAAGTTGTTGTAGATGAATCTGTTATTAAAGGCGAATCCGAGCCTTTGCTGGTTTATGAAAATATGGACATGCCTGCAAAAGCCGCCTCAGATGAATAATTTGGCCTGATGTTTCTTTGGGCGAAATGTTCAAAAAGGGCGCAAATTAGCGCCCTTTTTACTTATTTAATAGTAGGAAACTTGTAATTCAAGAAATATCCCCCACTCTTATTTCAGGTTTAAGAGGTCCCTACCTCTACAAGTGAGGATGCCTAATGGAAACACAAGATTTTGCTTCATCTACGCTAAACGAACTCCCGCTTTTACCACTGCGTGACGTAGTGGTTTATCCCCACATGGTTACACCGCTTTTTGTTGGGCGCCAAAAATCCATTGAAGCGCTTGAGATAGCCATGGCTGCGGATAAGCATGTGCTTTTAGTGGCGCAAAAAAATCCGTCGCTGGATGATCCTAAAGCTGAAGATCTTTACAGCGTGGGAACAATTGCGTCGATTTTGCAATTGCTTAAATTACCCGATGGAACTGTAAAAGTTCTTATCGAAGGTAAAGAGCGCGCGCAGATAAATAAAATCGAAGAGCTCGACACTTATTTTAAAGCACAAATTTCGCCATTGTCTGAAATTGGAGTTTCTGGTTCTGAAGCCCATGCAATGGTTTCTGCGGCGGTCAGTCAATTTGAACAATATGTAAATCTCAGCAAAAAAGTTCCTGCAGAAGTTATTACGTCTTTATCTGGAATTGATGATCCGGGTCGCCTGACAGATACAATCGCAGCGCACATGTCATTGGAACTTCCACAAAAACAAGCTGTGTTGGAGATCATTGATGTACGTGCGCGTCTGGATCATCTTTTAGGTCTAATGGACACTGAAGTGGATGTTTTCCAGGTTGAGAAAAAAATTCGTGGTCGCGTTAAAAAGCAAATGGAAAAAAGTCAGCGCGAGTACTATTTGAATGAGCAGATTAAAGCCATTCAAAAAGAACTTGGTGAAATGGGTGAGGAAGTTAGTGAAGCAGATGAGATAGAAAAGAAAATCACTGCTGCCGGTATGCCCAAAGATGCTGAAGATAAAGCACGTGCTGAAGCGAACAAATTAAAAATGATGTCCCCTATGTCTGCAGAGGCATCAGTGTTGCGCGCTTACATCGATTGGATGGTAAAAGTGCCCTGGTCCAAGCGCAGCAAAGTGCGTCATGATTTAACTCGTGCCGAAGAAGTTTTGAATAAAGATCACTTTGGTCTTGATGAGGTTAAAGAACGTATTCTTGAATATCTCGCTGTACAACAGCGTGTTAAAAAAGTTAAAGGCCCAATACTGTGTCTCGTAGGTCCGCCTGGAGTTGGTAAAACGTCGCTCGGTGAATCTATTGCACGCGCAACAAATCGCGAATTCGTTCGAATGGCTTTGGGTGGCGTTCGTGATGAGGCTGAAATTCGCGGTCACAGAAGAACCTATATTGGTTCGTTGCCGGGTAAACTTATTCAAAAGATGGCGAAGGTTGGCGTAAAAAATCCATTATTTTTGTTGGATGAAATCGACAAAATGGGTATGGACAATCGCGGTGATCCAGCATCAGCTTTACTCGAAGTTTTAGATCCGGAACAAAATAATCACTTCAATGATCACTACCTTGAAGTGGATTACGATTTATCGGACGTCATGTTTGTGTGTACGTCGAATTCCATGAATATTCCTGGTCCATTGTTGGATCGTCTGGAAGTTATTCGAATTCCGGGATATACCGAAGATGAAAAGCTGAATATTGCATTACGCTATTTAATTCCAAAGCAAATGAAAGCGAATGGATTAAAAGATAATGAAGTTGAAATTAAACAAGATGCTATTCGCGATATAGTTCGTTATTACACGCGTGAAGCTGGTGTGCGTGGCCTGGAGCGAGAAATTGCGAAATTATGTCGCAAGATAGTAACCCATCATGTGAAATCAAAAAAATTGACAGCCGATATTATTACCTCAGCAGAATTGGAGGATTTATTGGGTGTTCACAAATTTGATTTCGGTAAGGCCGAGGTTAATGATCAAGTTGGTCAAGTGACTGGATTAGCATGGACACAAGTAGGTGGTGAATTGCTAACGATCGAATCTTCGGCCGTTACTGGTAAAGGCCGAATTATTAAAACCGGTTCGCTTGGTGATGTAATGCAAGAATCTATTCAAGCTGCATTAACGGTCGTTAGATCACGCGCACAAGTTTTAGGTATCGCTCCGGATTATCATGAAAAAGTAGATATACATATTCACGTTCCTGAGGGTGCGACTCCTAAAGATGGACCGAGCGCTGGTATAGCAATGTGCACTGCGTTAGTGTCTGTACAAACAGGAATTCCGGTACGGGCAGATGTAGCCATGACTGGTGAAATTACTTTGCGCGGAGAAGTATTGCGAATTGGTGGATTGAAAGAGAAGTTACTTGCAGCACATCGCGGTGGAATTAAAACCGTTATTATTCCGGCTGGAAATGAACGCGATTTAAAAGAAATTCCGGCTAATATAAAAGCAGATTTATCTATTAGACCTGTGCAATGGATTGATGAAGTTCTTGAGATTGCTTTGCATCATATGCCGAAACCCTTGTCAGATGAAGAGTATCGTGCGTTGGAGCAAGCGGCGCAAAAATCCGAATCGACTCGTATTAGCACTCATTAAAAGTCTAAACCGTGTTGAAATGACACAATGGCGCCATGGATGGCGATTATAAAATGTACAAAATTCAAATTGCTCAACATAAAGCTTGATGTGTCCTTGACCCTCATGTTTTCAGTTGGTATAAATCGCAATTCTTTTTATCGTATAGGTCGCGTTAGGCTTGTTCCTGTTGGGATAAGGGCGCAAATTAATTGAACAAATAATCAGAAAGGGGTCATGTGTGAACAAAACTGAACTTATCGAAGCGATTGCCGCCTCAGCAGACATTCCAAAAGCAGCGGCAGGTCGTGCTCTGGACGCAGTTGTCGAAAATGTCACAACTGCCCTTAAAAATGGTGATTCAGTTGTGTTGGTTGGTTTTGGAACCTTCTCAGTGAAAGAGCGCGCTGCTCGCACTGGCCGCAATCCACAAACAGGAAAAGAAATCCAAATTGCTGCGTCAAAAGTGCCTGGTTTTAAGGCTGGCAAAGCGTTGAAAGACGCGGTAAATTAATTTTTTGTTCCGCTGCCGACTTCTGTTCATCACGTTGGTGGTAGGGTAGGAAAAAGGCGCCTTTTAAGTGCGCCTTTTTTATTAAGCCGCTCTTATAAGTCAAATAATCGCGGACACATCACTATAAAGCAGCATGCATTTGTGAATGCTTTTCAGCTAATAAGTTAAAAAGTTTGTTGGAGTTTAAAAATGCTACAAGAATTGCGTGACAAGTCTACGGGCCTGGTTGCCAAAATCATTATGGGATTTATTGCAGTGATTTTTGCATTGTGGGGCACTGATGCTCTGTTTGAAAAAAGTGGAGATACAGGTCGAGCCATAACTGTTAATGGTGAAAAAATTACTGAGACGGATATTGCCCGTGGTATTCAAAATCGCAAACAGCGAATCCTCAATCAATACGGTGATTCTGTTCCTGCAGACTTTTTAACCGACGAAAAATTGCGTCAACCCGTTATAGATGGTTTGGTTCAGCGCTCGTTGCTTGCACAGCTTGCTAAGAAAGGTGGTTTTGCAGCAAGTACTGAAGCTATTCATAAAGATATAGTTACTTCGCCGGCATTTCAGCAAGATGGTGTTTTTAGTCAGGAAAGGTTTTTACAATTGTTGCGTGCACAAGGTTTCACGCCGGCAACTTATCAAAAAGCAGTCGCTGAAGATACATTGATTAATCAACTGCAATTTGCAATTGCTAATACGTCCTTTGTTACTCCGGCAGAATTAAAAAATATTATTGGCTTAAGCTTTCAATCTCGCGATTTTAGCTACCTTGTGTTGCCAGCAGCGCGAGCAGAAAAATTGGTTAGCGTTGAAGATAAAGATGTGAAAGCGCATTACGATGCCAATCCACAGACCTACACAACCCCTGAACAAGTTGCTGTGGACTATGTTGATCTCAGCACGGCGGAACTTGCAAAAAATATTAACGTCACTGACGAACAAGTTCAAAAGCAGTACGAACAAAATACCAAAGCATTTGTTGCGAAAACTGAGCGTCAGGCTGCGCATATTTTGCTCGAAGGTGCAGATGCCGAAAAACGTGCTGAAGAAGTCAAAGCAAAGTTGGCAGCTGGTGCAGACTTCGCAAAATTGGCGACAGAGTTTTCAAACGACTTGGGTTCTAAGAGTCAAGGTGGCGATTTAGGTTTTTCTTCTGGCGATGCATTTCCGGCTGAATTTGAAGCTGCGCTCGCAAAATTGAAAGTTGGTGAAGTGTCTGCTCCAGTCAAAACCGAAGCTGGTGTTCATCTTATTAAATTGTTATCTGAACGTGGTTCCAAAGCTCCTACATTTGAGGAAGCGAAAGCAGGAATTATCGATCAGATAAAGCGTACCGAAGCGGAAGGACAGTTTGGTCAGAAGCTTGAGAAGTTGAAAGATCTTGCGTACAACGCCGACAATCTTACTGAGGTCGCAAAAGAGCTTGGGTTAACCGTGCAAAATTCCGGGTTGTTTGGAAAAACTGGCGGTAAAGATCTAACCGCAAACAATGCATTTGTTAGCGCTGCCTTTTCTCCAGAAGTTCTGGAACAAGGTAACTCAAGTGAAATTATCGAATTGGAACCAAGCCGTGTACTGGTTTTGAAAAAAACAGATCGCAAACCTGCGCAATTGCAACCACTTGACGCTGTTAAAGAACAAATTACCTCAATTGTACGTGCCGAAAAAATCCAGGCATTGTTAACACAGCAAGCACAAGAAATTACTGCGGCATTGAATGCAGGTAGCTCGCTGGCCGATCAAGCTAAAGCCTTAGGTTTGGAAGTAAAAGTCGCAAAGGAAACGAGCCGTACAGACACAGTGACAGACAGAGACATTCTACAATATGTATTTGGTTTGGCTACACCGGCAGGAAAACCTGTTGCTGGTAATGTTAAAACATCTACCGGGGATTACGCCGTTGTAGCACTCGATGCTGTACATTTGGGAACTGATGATAAAGTTGCCGCTGAGCAACGTTTGTCTGTGGCTTCCATGTTATCTAATATTAACGGTGAGTATGATTTTAAAAGCTATCAGGCCCATTTGCAGGAAGTTGCCAAAGTCAAACTTCCATAACCTGACTGCCGAAAAAAGAGCTGCTTGCAGCTCTTTTTTTTACGCCTGTATTTTTTGTGGTAACTAAAAAATACTTTTTGTATGTGAATTAATTACTTCAATCGGTCGTTTTAACGTCTCGATTGTTTTTAACTTTTGTACTCGAGTTGATTTCTATGAATTCAATTGAGCAAGACGTAAAAACATGGTTAAACCAGGTTGTTATTGGGCTAAATTTGTGCCCTTTTTCTGGCAAGCCAACAAGGGAGAATCGCGTAAGATTTAAGGTTAGCCTTGCACATCATGAAGAAAATTTAATAACAGATTTAACCACTGAAATGGAGTTATTGGATCATACCCCAGCAGCAGAAATAGAAACGACTTTATTGATTATTCCCAATGCATTACAGGATTTTTTTGACTACACACAATTTTTGTTGTGGGCACAGTCACAACTGAAGCGGCGGGGATGGCTAGGTATTTATCAATTGGCGAGTTTCCACCCGGACTATTGTTTTGCGGGAGTTGACCCGGCAGACAGTGAAAACTTAACTAACCGCGCGCCTTATCCTATAGTTCACATTATTCGCGAGGCCAGTTTGGAACAGGCATTGAAATATTTTGAAGGAGTAGAGGAAATTCCAGATCGCAACAGAATCTGTGTGCAATCTTTGACAGTGGAGCAGAAAAAAAATCTGTTCCCATATTTATTTGGAGGTGTAGAAAAATAGGACGGTAGCTGAAATGCTTAGGTGCTTGAAACAGTAAAACGGTTACGACCACCTTCTTTCGATTGATAAAGTGCCGCGTCGGCTTTTTCAATCCATTGTCGATGGTCTGCTATTTTGTTATGCAACTGAGATATGCCCATACTTATAGTGAATCTCACCTGTTGTCCTTCCGATATGACGACCATTTTTTCAATGGTCGTACGTAATCTTTCCGCAAAAATACTGGCACCCTCAACATCTGTGCCTGTCAAAATCAAACCGAACTCCTCACCCCCGTAGCGCCCGGCTATATCCAGGTCGCGAACTTGTTCCTTAATCGCTCGGCTTACCTGACGTATAACATCATCACCGACTGTGTGACCGTACTTATCGTTCACCTTCTTGAAGTGATCTATGTCCATCATGATTAGGGTAGAGTCTTGATCGTATCGGCCGAAACGTTTGAATTCCTGGATTAGCCGCAACTCCCAATAGCCCCGGTTGTATAAACCTGTAAGGTGATCGGTGCGACTCAGGCTTTGCAATTGGTTATTTGCCTGCTGTTGCGCCATTTTATTGATGGCGGTGTCGGTTACGTCGTAAATGATCAGGCAGATTTGTTCTACATGGCCCTTGGAGTCTATTAAGGGAATGATAGTGCTGTTTTGATACATGTGTTCCGCAGTGCCGGTGATAGGGCGGTAATGGGGAAAGCGAAACAAATAGGGGCGTTGCTCCCAAGTGGTGAAGGTAGCATTTTGCAAAACGAATACAGATTGGGATTTGTGCCTGAACCAGGTTTCTGAAAGTTCGGGAAAGACATTGAATATGCTTCGCTGTAGTACATCTTCCGGTGTCTTGCCGCTGTGATTTTGCATGAAGCTATTCCACAGTACCACCTTGTAATCTTTATCCATCACCACCAGGCCGACATCAATATTCTGCAAGATGTCCATCAGCCAGTGGACGTCCTCGAAAAACTTGGTGAATTCTTTATTAGTTGTTGTCATTCGATAGGGCAGCTATTAGTCAAGTAAATAATTAAGCTTCTCCACCAGTCCTGTAATTGAATGTTCTGCAATTACCAAAAGGAGGTCGCAATTAATTTTGTGGTTTTCAATAGAGTAGTTTATTTCAACCACTAACGCCTGCTTCCAGGTCATATTGTTGTTTTGCAAAAGGTCAGTGATATTGCAATGCTGCCCAAGGAGCATAGGTGGGCCAAAACTGAAGTGAGTGTCGAGTTGCTCAGCGAGACCTTTCAGGCACGCACCATTGAGAACATTTGCGGTATCCATAAGCAATTCAAATTCTGCTTGCTCGTCGGCCACGCGATCATACTGAAGTAATTTTGCGAGGTCGTTGAAATCAGTGCCGTTGAAAATCAACATGGCCTCACCTGCAATTCCGCCTCCAATAAACCCTTGGCAAACACCATGCACAACGTCATTACTTTCACGATTTAATGAATGAAGCGCCATGGCGATATCAGTCGGGTTGAGAATACTGACATGTGGAATAGAAAGTACGACAAAAACGTCCAGTAGTCTTGCTAACCTATCACCAGCTCGCCCCATGGCAACGTTCGTGATCTCCTGCAGGCAGTCGCGTTGGTCTTCCGTAAGTAGGTTTGGTCGCATAAGTTGTGATCATGCTAATTGGTTTAGGTTAATCAAAGCTTAGCACCTGCGGCGCAATATGCGATTCGCTATTGAAAAAATGTGTCATTTTATTGATTTCTCTGGTAAAAAACTCACGGCCTTAATTAATCCAATACACGTTAATAAAATACTAATTGTATAAACGAATGATGCGCTAACTCGGCATCACCGGTGAAGGTGAGTATTTATTCACCGATTTTCGGCAGGTCTTCAATAGCAATTTTTTTCAATAAATTACATGGGTAGCTGATTATGGTGAAGACTTCACTTATGACTCATAAAATCGCGCGCTCGGCTGCGTTAGTCTTGAGCTGCATTGTGATAACAGCGTGCGAACATCCTGTCGCCAAAAACACTGCAGCTGTGTCGTCAACACAACGACCTGGGTGGCAACTCCCGGATGACCCTGAAGCCAAAAATTACTTGAGCAAGTGCGAAGCAGATTTCAAACGGCTTGCTGCCGAGCTGGATAGTTTTTCAAATTTAAAACCAGCTAACGATCTGGCATTGCTGGATAAATTGAACAAAATGGATTTGATTTTAGACGTACAACTTAGCACCGCCAGCCTTTATTCCAGTGTTCATCCAAATGGGAATGTTCGGACTGCAGCAGAGCAGTGTGAGCAACATTTCGTAGAAATTAATACAGACATCAGTTTATCGCGAAATATCTACGATCAGGTAAAACGCATCGATTCGCAAAAATTAAATGCTGAAGATCAACGCCACGTGAGCCATATATTGCGCGACTATCATCGCTCCGGTGTAGATAAGGATCAGGCAACACGCGACAAAATTAAACAGTTGAGTGAAGAAATAAATTTGATTGGGCAGGAGTTCGATAAAAATTACCGTGAAGGTGGAAAAACAATTGAGGTTGCTTCGGTAAAAGAATTAAAAGGTTTGCCGAAGGATTATATTGAGCGTCATAAACCCAATACCGAAGGAAAAATTATTTTATCTACGGATACTCCAGATTATATGCCTGTTATGCAATACGCTGAGAATGATACTCTGCGTGAACGCTTTTATAGAACCTACCGCGATATGGCCTACCCGGAGAATAAGGCGGTACTCGAAAAATTATTGGCAAAGCGTTATGAGCTAGCGCAACTTCTCGGGTATCCAGATTACGCGACTTATATTACTGAAGATAAAATGATTAAGTCGCCGCAAAATGCACAAGAATTTATTGATAAGGTTTCAGTAATCGCAACACCGCGAGCACAACAGGAATACGATGTTTTACTGAAGCGTTTGCAAAAAATTAATCCGCGCGCCACACGCGTAAATGACTGGCAAAAAATGTATTTAGAGCAGCTGATCAAAAAAGAAAAATATCAGGTGGATGGCCAAAAAATCCGCCAGTATTTTTCTTATGCCAAAGTGCAGCAAGGCATATTTGATTTAACCCAAACCATGTTTGGCGTCACCATTCGCCCATGGGATACAGAAACCTGGCATGAGTCTGTAAAAGCATTTGAAATTCTGGATAACAATCAGGTGATTGGTCGCTTCTATTTGGATATGCATCCGCGCGACGGAAAATATAAACACGCTGCTCAATTCGGAGTCCAGCGCGGACTAAAAGGTGTACAAGTTCCGATTTCTGCATTGGTATGTAACTTCCCCGGTGGGGATGATCCTAATGAATTGCTTGAGCATGATGACGTAGAAACTTTTTTGCACGAGTTTGGGCATTTGTTGCACAGCATGTTTAGCGGGAACCATGATCGAATCGCTTTTTCAGGTATAGAAACAGAGTGGGATTTTGTTGAAGCACCATCACAAATGTTGGAAGAGTGGGTGTGGGATGCTGATACTCTCGCCACCTTTGCTCGTAATCAAAAAGGTGAAGTGATTCCAGTAGCTTTGGTCGATAAAATGCGCGCTGGCCGCCATTTTGGGAAAGGCCTATGGACCAAGCATCAATTGTTTTATGCTGCCACCTCTTTAAATCTCTACAACAAAAATCCTGCCTCAATTGATTTGGACAAGCTCACCGCGCAAATCCAATCGACTTATTCGCCATTCGGTTACGTGGATGGCACACATTTTTATGCAAGCTTCGGTCACTTAAATGGTTATTCAGCCATTTACTACACCTATATGTGGTCATTGGTGATTGCGAGCGACATGTTCAGCGAATTTGAAAAAAATGGTTTGCGAAATGCTGTCGTAGCTCAAAAATACCGTAATACAGTTCTCGCACCGGGCGGATCCAAAGATGCAGCGGATTTGGTACAAGATTTCCTTGGTCGTCCCTTTAGCTTCGATGCGTTTGCCAAGACCTTGGAGAAGGCACATTAATTGCTGCTGATTCACCTGTTGATTTAAAAACAGTATTGCTAAATTGGATGAAATTACGTGGTAAAAAATTTCATCCAATTTAATAAAGTTTATTAAAAAATCCCGATCACTTATAAAGTAAGTTATTCATGAAATTTTCGTTGAAACTATTCCTGATATTTATAACTTTGTGGACAGCATTAAGTGCATGCGATGGAAAACGTAAAACCCTTGTCGAAATAAGCAACGAAAAGCAGATCTTGCTTATTGCCAATGGTGAGGACCCCGCCGACGTAGATCCACATACAACTACGGGCACTCCAGAACATCACATCCAAAATTCAATATTTGAAGGGTTAGTAACGCAGGATTTACGCACCCAAGCGGTTAAACCTGCCGTTTCAGATTCATGGACTGTTTCTGAAGATGGCAAGATTTATCGCTTTCATATCCGGGACACAGCGAAATGGTCAAATGGAGATAAATTGGTTGCTCAGGATTTTATTGACAGCTATAAACGCGCGTTAATGCCAGCACTTGCCAATCAATGGGCGAGTTATTTGTATGTTATAGAAAACGCGGAAGCCTTTTATGATGGAAGAATTAAGGATTTCGATCAGGTTGGTGTCAAAGCAATTAGCGATCAGGAATTGGAAATTCGACTAGCTAGCAGCACTCCATATTTTCTACAGTTATTGGATCATCCCGCTACTTTTCCTGTACATATAAAAACGATCAAAAAATTTGGCGCCGTGGATCAACGTAGCACTGCGTGGACAAGACCGGAAAATTTTGTTGGTAATGGCCCTTTTATTATTAAGGAGTGGGTTCCGCAAAAAGTTTTTGCAGTTAAGAAAAATCCGCTGTATTGGGACGCTAAAAATGTAAAGCTCAATGAAATTCGGTATTTCCCAATTGTTAAGGAATCCGATATGGAGCGCGCGTACAGAGCAGGGCAAGTCCATGTTGTCGAGCGTTTGCCCATAGGAAAAATAGCGAAATATAAAAATAGCAATGACAGCGCCCTACGCACTTTTCCGATGTATGGAACTTATTTTTATCGCTTTAACACAAAAATTAAACCATTTGATGATGTGAGGGTGCGCAGAGCACTGGCTTACGTGATTGATCGTGAGTCGCTAGTAAAAAATATATCCAAAGGTGGAGAATTACCTGCATACGCATTAACGCCGCCAAATCCTGCTGGTTATACCCCTAGAGCTAAAATTCCCTACGATATTCCACTCGCAAAAAAATTGTTAGCCGAAGCTGGTTACCCCGATGGCAATGGCTTTCCTGTAATGAGCTTACTTTACAATACTCAAGAAAATCATCAGCAGCTTGCCACCGCACTGCAGCAAATGTGGAAAGATAATTTAGGCATTCACATTGAGCTGGAAAATACAGAATGGAAAACATTTTTAGAGAATCAGCGCACCATGAATTATCAAATGTGCCGGGCTTCGTGGATCGGCGATTATGTTGATCCTGATACGTTCCTGCAATTAATGATCACAGATGGGGGAAATAACGAAACTGGCTGGTCAAGCGCGCACTACGATCAGTTAATTAGAGATGCTGCACAAACAGTCGATCAACAGCAGCGTTTTGAAATTTTTCAAAAGGCTGAGCAAATGATTGTTGACGAAGTGCCAGTAATACCTATTTATACCTATTCATGGAACCGTTTGGTTTCACCCTCAGTCGTGGGATGGGAAAATCATTTAATGGATTTTTTTGCCTTCAAAGATGTTTATCTTCAATCTGCGGAGAAGCCATAATGTTTGCGTTTTTTGTAAGGCGTTTTCTGCAAGCAATCCCGGTGTTATTGTTCGTTGTAGCGGTCACCTTCTTAATGATCCACAGTGCTCCTGGTGGACCATTTTCACAAGAACGAAATGTACCTCCCGAAGTTTTGAAGCATTTAAATGAGCATTTCCATTTAAATGATCCCTTATGGAAGCAATTTTCTTTCTACTTGGGCAATCTTGCCCATGGCGATTTTGGGCCTTCATTTAAATATCCAACCCACACCGTCAATGATTTAATTATTGCCGGTTTTCCAGCAACGTTTGAATTGGCAACTTACGCTACTTTATTTGCATTAATTATTGGGCTAACGGCAGGAGTGCTAGCATCATTGAGACCAAACACGCTTCAAGATTATGTCCCTATGACCACAGCAATGATCGGTATTTGTTTGCCCACCTTTGTGCTTGGGCCGCTTCTACTGCTTGTGTTTGGTATTTGGCTTCATTGGCTTCCCGTTTCTGGGTGGGGTGATATTCCTGGTGATAAAATCTTACCCTCAATCACTTTGGGTGCCGGTTATGCCGCATATATTGCACGGATTAGTCGTGGTGGCATGTTGGAAATTTTATCGCAAGATTATATTCGCACTGCAAAAGCAAAAGGCTTGTCGACTACCCGAATTGTCTTTGTTCATGCACTGCGTGGTGGTATCACGCCCGTTATTTCTTTTCTAGGCCCAGCTATTGCGGGTTTATTAGCTGGCTCGTTTGTTGTAGAAACTATTTTTCAAATTCCTGGGTTGGGTCGATTTTATGTTCAGGCCGCCTTTAATCGCGATTACACCATGATTTTAGGGTGCACAATTTTCTTTGCGTTTTTAATCATTGTTTTTAATTTGTTGGCGGATATGATTTTGGTGTGGATAAACCCCAAATTGCGCCAGCAATTGGGAGGTAGTCACTAAGATGCATGAATCAGCCATCAGTATTGAAAAAGGTAGCTCGCTTACACAGGATGCTTTCAACCGATTGCGCAAAAATAAAATGGCAATACTGGGACTATTTGTTCTGATGCTTCTTGTTTTAATTGCCTTACTCACCCCATGGATTGCCCCTTACACCTATGAAGGACAAAATCTCGACCTTGGTGCGACCGCGCCATCTTCGGCACATTGGCTCGGTACCGATGTGCTTGGTCGCGACCAATTGACACGCATCATGTTCGGTAGTCGAGTGTCTTTGATGGTAGGTTTGATTGCAACGGCGGTGGCATTATCAATTGGTGTTTTGTGGGGAGCTACTGCCGGATTTTTAGGTGGTAGAACAGATGCCATAATGATGAGAATTGTTGATGCTATTTATGCATTACCTTTTACAATTTTTATTATTTTATTAACAGTTATTTTCGGAAAAAGTTTATTGCTATTATTTTTAGCCATCGGTGCTGTTGAATGGTTAACTATGGCGCGCATAGTACGCGGTCAGGTGCTCACTATAAAAAGACAGGAGTTTGTTGAGGCTGCAGTATCTATGGGCTTATCACCCTGGCAAATTATTTCCCGTCATTTAATTCCCAATGTACTGGGGCCGATTATTGTTTATACCACACTAACAATTCCCAGCGTGATTTTATTAGAATCATTTTTAAGTTTCCTGGGTTTGGGTGTACAACCTCCGCAAAGTTCATGGGGTTCGTTAATTTCAGCCGGAGTAGAAACTATGGAAGAATTTCCGTGGTTGTTGATATTCCCCGGTCTGACCTTGTCAGTGACATTATTTTCATTAAATTTTTTAGGTGATGGCTTGCGCGATGCATTGGACCCCAGAGCCGCTAAAGATTAATGCTTTTTAAATTTAATCATGTACGAAGTGTCATTGGAAATTTAATTCAACGGTTGTGTCTATGTTAAGTGTCAAAAATTTACGTGTTGTATTCAATACTCGCAATGGCACAACTGTCGCGGTTGATGATTTAACTTTTGAATTAAAACCCGGTGAAGTGCTGGGTATAGTTGGTGAGTCCGGTTCTGGGAAATCTGTAGCTTGTTATAGTTTGCTCGGTTTAATTCCTACTCCACCGGGTAAAATTGAACGTGGTACGGCTGATTTTTTTGGGCAAGATTTATTGCGCATGAATGAATCCGAATTACGTAGGATTCGCGGTCTGAAAATTAGCATGATTTTTCAAGATCCTATGACGTCGCTTAATCCATACATGCGAATTGCCGATCAACTAATTGAGGCAGTATTGCAACATCACAAGATATCGAAACCTGATGCGCGCCAGCGAGCCATAGAAGCACTCACTGAAGTGGGCATACGCGATGTAGAAACACGGATTAACGATTATCCACATCAATTTTCAGGTGGTATGCGACAACGCGTTATGATTGCAATGGCTTTAATTACCGAGCCCCAATTATTGATTGCAGATGAGCCTACTACGGCGCTTGATGTGACAGTGCAAGCGCAAATTCTCGCATTAATTAAAAATTTGCAAAAAACACACAACCTTGCTGTTATTTTTATTACGCACGATTTGGGTGTGGCGCTGCAAATGGCAGATAAGATTATTGTGATGGAAAAAGGAAAACTTGTAGAGCAAGGCAGCACCGAAAAAATATTTAAACAACCAACGCAAATCTACACAAAAAACCTGCTAAGCGCTGTGTTAACGACTAGCAAGCCTACACCGAGTTTGGCAGAAAAAACCGAACCGCCGTTTTTGCAAGTTAAGCAATTGAAAACCTACTTCCCCAAATTTGGTGGAGTATTCATCAAACGTTTGTTGACCACTCAAAAAGCGGTAGATGATCTTAGCTTAAATATTTATCGTGGCGAAATTCTTGGGGTTGTGGGGGAGTCTGGTTCTGGTAAGTCCACCTTGGGGCGTAGCATTATGCGTTTGGTAGACGCACAATCCGGCGAAATTTTATTGGAAGGAACCGATTTACTTAAATTGTCGGATTCTGATTTGAAAAAATCCAGGCATAATTTTCAGATGATTTTCCAAGATCCCTATGCATCATTAAATCCTCGTATGACGGTATTCGATACACTGGCAGAGCCTTTGCTGACTCACAAACTTGCCACCAAAAATAATGTGTTGGAGCAGGTTAATCAGCTGATGGATGATGTGGGTTTAGATCGTCGCTTTATTCGTAAATATCCCCATGAGTTTTCAGGTGGACAAAGGCAACGTATCGCTATTGCTCGTGCAATTGCACTAAAACCTAAACTGATTATTGCAGATGAACCCGTGTCGGCATTGGATGTAACTATTCGTGCGCAAATTTTAAAGTTGTTGCTTAAGCTTACGCAGAAGCATCAATTGACCATGTTATTTATTTCACACGATATGTCGGTGGTTCGTTATGTGTGCGATAGGGTATTGGTTATGCAGAATGGAAAATTAGTTGAAGAAGGTGTAACTGAAAGTTTATTTGCCGCCCCCCGGGAGATTTACACCCAACAACTTTTGGCGGCAATTCCTAAAATTTAAATCCTTAAACTTGTTGGTTTTTAGTTTGCTGGCTCAGCCATTACAATCAATTCCTGATTAGGGCGAATACTGGTCTCGTCCTTAATTTTATTCCATTCCATTATCTGCTTAACGCTAATGTCATACTTAGCTGCGATTCCACCTAATGTATCTCCCGCTTTTATGGTGTAACTCGCTTTCTTTTGTGCTTTAACCTCTGGCCCGTCAACTGCTTGACCTGCCAGGAATAATTTCTGACCAGGCTTTATAGCGCTCTGAGAATTTAAATTATTAAGTTTGGTTAGGGTGCTTACGGTTGTATTTTCTGCTCTCGCAATGGACCATAAATTTTCGCCATATTTTACAATGTGATATGCGTTTTGTGTTTGCGTGTTATCGACGGCGTTTTGTTGGCTTGCTGCTATTTTGGGGAGTGAGTCCAGCTGCAATCTAAATGTGGCTGCTGCATCTACCGGAACCAACACATCGCGCGGCGCTGTTGGATCAGTCAGCCAGCTGCTGAAACCGGCATTTAATTTTTTCAAAAGTGCGCTATCGAGTGAGCTACTTTTTGCTGCATCGGCAAGGTTAATTTGCGAATCAACATTCACTTTTACAAAGTAAGGTGTGTCGGCAATCGGGTAGAGATTGAAATCGTAGGCTTCCGGTTTCGCAATAATTTTAGATAAAGCCAACAGTTGTGGAACGTAACCTTGGGTAATTTTATTCAGGGGGAGCGACCAAAAATCCGTTGGTTTTCCTGCGCGACGATTTTTATCAATTGCTTGTTGAATGGCGCCATCGCCCGCGTTGTAAGCAGCAACAGCAAGCAACCAATCGTTATCAAAACGGTCGTGGAGATTTTTTAGTAAACGAATTGCTGCATCGGTAGATGCCACCACATCTTTTCGTCCGTCATACCAGCGATTTTGTTTGAGTCCAAAATTTCGCGCTGTTGCGGCACCGAATTGCCACATGCCGAGATTGCTTGCCGACGAGGCGGTTGGATTGTAAGAGCTTTCTATGAAAGGTAAGAGCGCAAGTTCCATAGGCATATTGTTAGCCTGCATTTCGCTTACAACGTGGTATAGATAAGGTTCGCTTTGTTGGGTGATCTTATAAAAATAGGTTTTGTATTTGGTGTAGAACCGTATCTGGGCATCTACGGCGTTATTTGAAGTTTCCGGTAGGCCGTAGCCAACACGCATGCGCTCCCAGACTGTATCAAATTTTTGTTCTTGTGTTACTTCAGTGGGGATTTCAGCGGTTTGTTGTACAACGGGAGCTTCAATAGTGGTTTCAGGATTTTTGGCATGCTCGGTCTTTTTTAAGCCGAGAGAATCACAGCCTGCAAGAAAAGCTGCTACAGATACCATGGTCAAGAGTGGGCGGTTAATCAATTTCATAAGGTCACTTTTTATGATGTTGTGATTGTCTCGCCATCCTTGATTTCGTTATGTGTATTCTGCCAAAAATCATTTATCTGACGCCAAGTCTAGGGACTGGATCAGTAAGGGTCAACCCGGGCTGTAATAGAAGCGCCAGACAGGTTCTCAAAACCTATCTTTTATTAGTCTCAAACTGGTGAAAAAGTCGACATCGGAGTTGTGGGGTTTTCCGGTGAGGTGCTGAATTCGCGCTCTCACTGCATTCAGATGGCAGCGTAAAAATGGGTTGGTGCGCTTTTCCAATGCGAGTTGGGTTGGCAGGGTCGCTAACCCAAGAGCTCGTTTGTGACTTTCCGTTTTATGCCTAGCCTTGAGATCTTCGTTATCTGGCTCAACATAGAGAGCGAAACCGATGTTGCTCAAAGTATATTCATGGGCGGCGTATATCAAAGTATCTGAGTTTAAGGCCGCTATTTTTTGCAGGCTTGCGTAAAGTAGCGCGGCTGTACCGTCAAAAAGCCTGCCACAACCCGCCGCAAAAATAGTATCTCCACTGAAAAGCATGGGCGGGCTTCCGGGGAGCTCAATAAAATAGGCGATATGATCAAGCGTATGCCCGGGTAATGCTATGACCTTGGCTGTCAATGAATTCAGGTTTAGGTGATCACCCTCCTTTAGTTGGTGGGTCACCTGTGGGATGCGGTCTGAACAGGGTCCGTAAATCGGCACTTGAAATTTGGAGCTCAATTCTTCCGCGCCGTCAATGTGATCGTGGTGATGGTGGGTTAGCAGTATGCCTTTAAGGCATAAACTGTGAGTGTGCAGGTATTTTTCCACAGGCTTTGCTGCACCGGGGTCAATAATAAATGAATCAGTTAAATTTTTGTCCGGTTGTATCAACCAGAAATAATTATCTTTAAACGCTGGAATTTGATGAACTTGAAACATAATGGCCATAGATACGGAGTGTTAAGATCGGCGTTTTAAACATGATACCAGAGTCGTTCGCGTGCTAGGCATAATGATTCCAGTATAGAATTGCGAATAGTAAATAAATTACCCACAGGTTCATAACCAAATTGCGATTACAGTGGCGAAGACGTTTTGGTGTTATGCCCATGCGTGATTCGTTGGAGGGCCTTGGAGACTGGCTAGACTCACCGCTGGGGCTGCTACTCATCGACAGTGAGCAGACCGTCATAGATGAACAGATCCATAATTTGTTCGGTTATCATTTGTTGCAGCTCAGTGTTTCCAAGCGTCTGGACTTAACTGGCGCAAGCAGGGTATCTCACCGTTTTGCGCTTTATCCTCAAGAGACGGACCATCCATTAGTGGCTGGGCGTGCAGACTTTAATCACCTGCCGTTGCCTGCCAATTCGATAGATGTCGTCTTGCTTCACCACATTCTCGATTACAGCCAAAGCCCGCATCATATTCTGCGTGAGGCGTCCAGCGTGCTTATTTCGCAGGGGCACATTATCGTTGTAGGTTTTAACCCCCGGAGTTTTTTTGGGCTGTGGCGCGCTTTTATAAGATTTTTCAGTCGCGCACCACAATGGAGGCATCAATCGCTGCGACTGGGTAGAGTTTTGGATTGGCTGGCAGTATTGGATTTCGAGCCGGTAGCCGTAAAGCAGGGGTTCTACCGTCCCCCATATTCCAAACCGGGCGCTATTAGATATTTACAGTGGCTTGATCGTTGGGGCGAAAAATTGAACCTCCCCTGGGGCGGCTTCTATGTGATTGTGGCGCGCAAAGACAGCTTTGCAATTACTCCACAAAAGCCCCAATGGCAGGGCTATGCGGGTTTGCGTGGTTGGGGTGTGACCAAAATTCTTGGCCGTGCGAGCCGTGAAAAAGAACCGCAAGTACAATATAAATCTAAGTAATCACTTAATAAAACCGGTATAAGATATTGAAAAATGTAGAAATATTTACAGACGGAGCCTGTAAGGGCAACCCCGGTCCTGGAGGGTGGGGTGCGTTATTACGCTTTGGGGCAGTCGAAAAATCTCTTTACGGAGGTGAAGCCAACACGACCAACAACCGTATGGAGTTAATGGCAGCGATTGAGGGCCTGACTGCATTAAAAGAGGCTTGCGATGTATTATTGGTAACCGATTCCCAATATGTGTTGAAAGGCGTAACCGAATGGATGGACGGTTGGAAGCGTAACGGTTGGAAAACAGCCGCTAAACAACCGGTGAAGAATGCCGATTTGTGGCAGCGCCTGGATGCGCAGGTACAGCGCCACAAGATCAATTGGAAATGGGTGCGGGGGCACACCGGGCATCGCGAAAACGAAATTGCTGATAGCCTGGCGAACCGCGGTATAGAAGAGTTGGGTTGATCAGGAAAAATTTGTGGATCTAAATCCCCCTAATAGATTTACCATCAAGAATTTGCTCATAAGAATTTGGTTAATGGGAACAACATGCGTCAAATAGTATTGGATACCGAAACAACTGGTCTTGAAACAACCCAAGGGCACCGCATCATAGAAATTGGCTGTGTTGAACTATTCAACCGCAGGCTCACAGGGCGGCATTATCATCAATATATTAATCCAGAGCGTGAAGTAGATGCGGGGGCTTTTCAGGTCCACGGCATCAGCAATGAGATGCTTGACGATAAACCCAAGTTTGCTCAAATCGTGGATGAGTTTCTCGCCTTCATTGGAGATGCAGACTTGATTATCCACAACGCTGCGTTTGATATAGGATTTATTAACGCCGAGTTCGGCCGTTTGATTCCCGCTCCACCAACTGTGGAAACTGGCAGAGCAGTAATAGATTCTTTGCTGCTGGCGCGTGCAAAGCATCCCGGTCAAAAAAATAACCTTGATGCTTTATGTAAACGTTATGGTGTTGACAACTCCCAGCGCGATCTTCATGGCGCTTTGTTGGACGCCGAAATTTTGGCGGATGTATATCTGCTAATGACTGGCGGCCAAACGGCGCTCTCACTTGGTGGAAATCAATCCAGCAATAAGGAATCTGCAATTTCGGGGAGCGAGATTATAAGGCTGCCTTCAACACGCAAACCGCTTCCGGTTTTGAAAGTTTCTAGCGAAGAGTTTGAGCTGCATGAGCAAAAGTTAGCTAGTATCAATAAAAGCAGCGCAGGCAACTGTATTTGGTTGAAAGATTTAGCCCCCGCAGAATGACTTGGTCTGTTATAGACGGCTTTTTGAGAAACCTTTAGCATTCTCCAATTGCAAACCATAAATATCAGGCAAAATCTCAATAACTGAGATAGAGTCGAAAAATAACATTACTCAGGATTCACTACATGAGCGCAAATGAAGCCCTTAATATTGCCTCGTTAAAAATGGTGCACGATGAATTGCTTGCAACTATTGAGCAATCGGCGATCAGGCTGGAACAGTTTTCGGGCGATAGAGCTAATGGCGAACTATTGCAAAGCTGCATTGAAGGTATCAAGCAAATCCGTGGCACATTAAGCTTGATTCAATTGAGGGGAGTTGATCTCCTGGCTGATGAACTGCTTGAACACATTAATTACATTACCTTGGGCGAAGACCCCAGCACCGACAAGCGACTTGATTTACTGACAACGGCATTTTTTATGTTGCCGCGCTATCTGGAATTCTGTTTGCAAACGTCGCGCAGCATGGCGCTCTTATTAATTCCTCACATTAATGAATTGCGTTTGGCCCGCAAAGTTCCACTTATTCCAGAAAGCTTTTATTTTCCCTACGACCCTCCAAAAATATCGCGTAAATCCAACAGACAACTCCCTCCGGTACAGGAAGATATTTCTATCCTGGTGCGTCGCTTGCGTCACATGTACCAGGCTGGCCTGTTAAAGGTATTGCATGGCACCCAGATAAAACCATCTTTTGGAATTATGTGCCGTGCTATGGAGCGATTGGAATCCGTTTGTGGTGAAGGTGCATTGAGCAATTTTTGGTGGCTGGCAAATGCCACCTTGAGCGCAATCAGTGAAGAAAATATGCGTATCACAAAAAGCCGCAAAATGCTTTTCAGTAATATTGATCGGGAAATTAAACGTCTGCAATTCGAAGGTAGCGCGGTTTTCAATCGCGAGCCTGACACTGCTTTAACAAAAGAGTTGTTGTATTTATTAAGTCTTTCAAAATCAGCCTCGGAAAAATCAAAGACGGTTGCAAAAGCTTATAACCTTCGACCTCTCACTTATAGCGATGCCGAGTTGGCTCGCGAAATGGAATTTTTAAAGGGTCCAAGTGTTAACACCATTAATTCTATGGCGGCGGTGCTTACCGACGAATTACATAGCACTAAAAATATTCTTGAACGCGCAGCGCAAGGTGGAACGGAGCTTTTGGCTGAATCTCCCGAATTACTGGAAACCTTAAAAAAGATCGCCGACATTTTAGCTATAGTCGGATTGGTTTCACCCAGCAATAGCCTTAAGCAGGAAATTGAAAAAATTCATCAATGGCAAACCAGTGGCGAAGCGGTTAGTTCGGCAGATTTATTAAGTGTGGCTGACACTTTATTGTATGTCGAAAGCACTATTGCAGGCTTGGGTAAGACAAATTTATCAGATGAAAAACTCGCAAAGATCAATGCATTATCGCGCGATGATGTGATGGCGAATAATCAGCTCGCCGAAGCTGAAAAATTAGTTATCGATGAAATTGAAATGGGTCTTGCAATGGTTAAGCGTGCTTTGAGCGCGTTTTCCGAATCCAATTATGATAAAGCGCATATCTCCAATATTTCTTCAACGCTGGATAGCGTTCGCGGAGGCATGTTTGTGTTGGGACTAGCGCGAGCTGCGAAAGTTATTGCAGGGTGCATAAAATTTATTGACGAATCACTCATGGAAGATGAACAACAGGCAGCAATCCAACATATGATGGATACATTTGCTGATGCAATCATCAGTCTCGAATATTATCTGGATAACGTAAAAGTAGATAAAAACGCAGACACAGATGTGTTGCGTATTGCTGAAGAAAGTTTAGAAGCTTTAGGTTATAAGGTTTAGGTCTACAGGGTATTGGTTTCGTGCAAAATGCCATTAAATGTTACGTCATTGCAGATGATAAATTTTTATGTACTCCAGAAGGCGATATTGTTTTATTTGCAGAACGTGAATTATACGAATTGCCCATAAATGTAGTTATAAGTTTTTTATTAAAACATCATGATGATCACGACCTGCAGGTAGTATCAATTGCACAAATTGATCTACCGGGTTTTCAATGGTTAGGCTTACGTAATTTTTTGGGGCATTTATCCGAAGCAGAATTTCAAACCGCTGGTCGTGCCTTACAAATTTTACGCTGGCATTTTGATCACCAATTTTGTGGTCGATGTGGTAAACCTACAATCCAGCACACTCATGATTTGGCAAAAAATTGCGGCGTTTGCGGATTAGATTTTTATCCGCGATTGTCGCCCTGCATTATCACCCTGGTAACCCGAGGTGATGAATGTTTACTTGCGTGGCACACACGTTCAAAAGTTGAGAAATACAGTTGCCTTGCAGGTTTTATAGAAATTGGTGAGGCCCCTGAGCAAACTCTCGCGCGCGAGGTCATGGAAGAGGTTGGGTTGCGCGTAAAAAATATCCGGTATGTTGATAGCCAGCCATGGCCATTTCCGGGGCAGTTGATGTTGGGATATTTTGCTGAATACGATGGCGGTGACATTCAGCTGGATCAAAATGAAATCCAGGCCGCTAAATGGTTTAGATATGATCAGTTACCTGCGGTTCCCCCTGTTACAACTATTTCAGGACGTTTGATAAACACATTTGTACAAGCACGACAAAATGATAATTTAACGGTTTCATAACGATAATTTAAAGACTAATAAGGACCCTTATGTTATATACCCTGGCCGCACTCGTTGTAATTTTAATCGCCGCCTACATTTCTTACAGGGCATTGAAAGTTCTGTGGGTTAATAGTTGGTTTGTTGGCTGGTTAGTAGGAATGTTTGGGCTTGCTTTATTAACTGTCGGCTTAGGGATCGGGGTGATCGCTTATGACATTTATACGTACAAACAAATTTTAGTCGGTCAGCCCGTAGCAACAATTAATTTTGAAGGCATAGAAGATAAACACTTTGATGCCCTGGTTGTGGGTACAGATGGTAAGCAACAACGTTACAGTCTGCGTGGGGATCAGTGGCAACTTGATACACGCGTTATTAAATGGCAGGGTTATTTTTCTAGTATGAATATAAAACCTGCCTATCGGTTGGATAGACTGAGTGGACGTTACTACGACATCCATAAGGAAACCACTGAAAAACGTTCTAATTTTTTAATTGTAAAAAGTCTTCTAAATCTTGATGTATGGGAATTTGTTCGTGAAAATTCCAGGTTTTTCCCGGTGTTGGATGCAAGCTATGGTACTGCCCGCTATTTGCCAATGAAAAGTGGTGCGCTTTATGAAATAAGTTTGTCTAACACAGGATTAAATGTTCGTCCATTGAATGATGTGGCATCTAAAGCCATTGAAGAATGGAAATAGCAAGTTAAATTTGATTGGAGTGGCACGTTGGAATTTTTAACAAATTATGGTCTCTTTTTCGCTAAAACACTAACTTTTGTTGTGGCGGTTTTTATTATTGTAAGTTTAATTGTATCGGCGGGCGGTCGCGGTAAAAAATCGGAAAAAGGGCAAATTCAGGTTAGTAAACTTAATGAAAAATTTAAGTCAATGCGCGAAGCTCTGCAACACTCAGTGTTGGATGAAGATCAATTAAAGGCAATGGATAAAGATGAAAAGAAACGTCTAAAAGCTGAAAAATCGGAACAGAAAAAGTTGGCGAAAGAAAAAAGTAAAGCTGATAAGGAAGCGACAGAAGATGAACATAAAAAGCGCGTTTTTGTTGTTGATTTTCAGGGCGATATAAAAGCGTCTGCCAACGATAGTTTGCGTGAATCAATAACGGCAATTCTCACACTCGCTACACCGGCTGACGAAGTGGTGGTAAAAGTAGAAAGTGGTGGCGGAATGGTCCATAGCTACGGTTTAGCGTCTAGCCAATTAGCTAGAGTCACCGCCAAGCACATTCCATTAACGGTGTGTGTGGATAAAGTTGCCGCCTCAGGTGGTTACATGATGGCTTGTGTCGCTAATAAAATCGTTGCAGCACCTTTTGCTATTTTAGGTTCAATAGGGGTTGTGGCGCAGTTACCTAATTTTCATCGGTTGCTTAAAAAGAATGATATAGATTTCGAAATGTTTACTGCTGGGGAGTTTAAACGCACGGTTACCATGTTTGGCGAAAACACTGTAAAAGGCCGGGAAAAATTTGTCGAGGATTTGGAAGACACTCACGTACTTTTTAAAGAGTTTGTTAATGAACATCGTCCTCAGGTAGATATAACGGCGGTCGCAACAGGCGAGGTATGGTTTGGTCGTCGCGCGAAGGACGTTAATCTGGTGGACTTATTGCAAACCAGTGATGAATATTTGTTGGACCAGGCGGAGACTGCGGATATTTTCGAAATTGAATTCGCACTGAAAAAATCACTACCTGAAAAATTGGGAATCGCCGCGCAGGTTGCTGTGGAACGTGCTTTGTTGAGTGTGTGGGAAAAATCGCAACTAAATCGTTGGTTTTAATACGTACAATGAGTGTGGGCTGGGCGAAGTATTAGAGGTAAATAAAATGCTTTTTTCGCAACAAAAATTGACCATACCATCCCCTGAAAAAGCCTTACCTGGGCGCAGCACGAAAATACCTGTTACAAATAAACACCTTGTATTGGGTTCGCCAATACAAGGCCCATTTCCAGAGCGCTTGGAAAAAATTATTGTCGGTCTCGGTTGCTTTTGGGGTGCTGAACGCCGTTTTTGGCAACAGCCTGAAATATTTACTACGGCAGTGGGTTATTCAGCGGGCATCACTCCAAATCCGACCTACGAAGAAGTGTGTTCGGGTTTAACGGGTCATAATGAAGTTGTGTTGGTAGTGTTTGATCCGGCGAAAACATCTCTTGAAAAACTATTACAAGTATTTTGGGAATCGCATAACCCTACACAAGGTATGCGCCAGGGGAATGATCGCGGTACGCAGTATCGCTCAGGTATTTATACCTTTTCTGCAGAACAACAGGCGCTTGCTGAAAAAACGAAAACCCACTATCAAGAAGCTTTAACTAAAGCAGGTCTTGATGAAATCACTACAGAAATTTTGCCTGCGGGCGAATTTTATTATGCTGAAGATTATCATCAGCAATACCTTGCTAAAAACCCCAACGGATATTGTGGTTTAGGCGGCACAGGTGTTTGCCTGAATTAAATTTTATTCAAACAGGGACGTTATGACACTTCGACTTCTAAGTTTTTCCGTTGGTATTATTTTAGTGGGTTATCTCCCGCGGTTACCTTCGCTTTTTTCGCTGCTAGTTTTTATTTCCTTTCTCGGTGTGCTTCTTTTTGTCCTACGCAAGCATGCAGCTGTCTTTTTAACGCTTTTGGCGTTTTCAGGTGGAATTAGCTTTGGTGTTCTTTCTGGTTATTATTTGCTTGGCCAACAGTTACCAGAAAATCTTGTCGCGCAAGATGTGATTGTTGAAGGTAAGGTTGTTGACTTGCCGCAAAAAAATGATCGTCGGCAATTGTTTACACTGGAGGTTCAACAGGCGTACGGAGTTTATAATTCCATAGCTTTTAAATATTTCCCACGCAAAATCAATCTCAGCAGTTACGGTGACATTCGCGTAAAGACGGGTGAGCGATGGCATTTGGTTGTTAAGTTGAAACGTCCACGTGGGTTTGTGAATCCTGGTGGCTTTGATTATCAAGCCTCCATGCTGCGACGTGGAGTGGGTGCAACTGGCTATATTCGAGATGGCGACAATCGTATTCTGCAAATTCAACCATCCTTTTCCCTGGACGTTTTACGGTATGAATTACAGCAGTGGTTAATTCGCACGAGCCAAAGTTCACAAAAGAGTATTTTAGTTGCGCTGCTTGTTGGCGACACATCGCTTGTGGATAAAAGTCAGTGGGGTGAAATGATTAAAACCGGAACTAATCATTTGATTGCTATTTCAGGATTGCACCTTGGCTTTTTTGCAATTGTTGGTTTTTTTATCGGAAATTTAATCGGACGATGCATACAAATTTTTTGGCACAAATGTCCATCTGTGATCTGCGGCCATATTTTTTCGATGTCCTTGGCAATATTTTATAGCCTTATTGCAGGATTTAATATTCCAACCATACGAACGCTAATTATGCTAGCGGTCGTACAAGTTGCGCTCTTGTTACGACGAAGTTTTCGTGTGCGCGATACGTTGTTAATCGCTTTGGTATTGGTGCTGTTTTACGATCCTCTTGCTACTTATGATATGGGTTTCTGGCTGTCTTTTGGCGCAGTAGCTATGCTGATATTTTGTTTTTCAGATCGGCTCCTGGCAGAGGGCGACCTTAAGGGAAGCAGCCTTTATTTAAAGCACATGGAGGTTTTTTGTAAATCTCAGTGGGTTATGTTAGTAGGCTTGTTAATTCCTCTGGCGGTGCTGGTGCACACATCGTCGTTACTAGCACCCTTCGCTAATTTTGTAGCTATTCCTGTTATTACTTTTTTTGTGGTCCCTTGTTTGATTTTATCGGCGCTTGGTCATTTTATATTGGGTGATTTGTGGGGTGCGGATATTTTCTTTTTACATTGCGCTGAGTTAGGTTTAACACTTGTGCATAAGTGGTTAAATTATTTATTGGTGTTAGGCGACAACAAATTTAATCCTTTGGTGAATTTAAATTTCGCAGCGCTTTTTTTAGCTGTTCCAGCCGTCTTTCTCATTTTATTACCGCGCGGTTTAGGAACCAGATTAATTGGTGCTGCAGGGCTCCTGTTGGCACTACTTGTTCCCTTAAAACCTTTGCCGGAGTTGCAACTACTTGTATTTGATGTGGGGCAGGGTACTGCGGTCCTGATTCGAACACCGCAACATCAACTGTTATACGATACAGGCCCTCTCTACACTGAAAATTTTGATGCAGGCAGCGGAATTATTGTTCCTTATTTGCAAAGTCAGGGGTCGAGACATATTGATAAGTTGGTAGTTAGCCACAACGATCAGGATCATTCCGGTGGTTTGCCGGGTGTACTGGCAGCAACTGAGGTAGATCAACTCTTATTGGGTGAGCCGGATAAATTTAAAGCGCCCAACCTTGTAAATTGCCATGAACAAACGCCTTGGTATTGGGAGGGTGTTTATTTCCGGTTTATCACCTGGCCGACCATTCCCGCAGCCAAAGCTAATAATCATTCCTGTGTGTTGTTGGTCGAATATAAAGGAGAAAAAATTTTATTGGCGGGCGATATTGAAAAAGAAGTTGAGCAAATATTACTTGCGCAAGGCAGCCTTTCAACCCTGGATATCTTATTGGCTCCGCATCATGGTAGTCATACATCGTCAACGGCGGCATTTGTTGCGCAGGTAAAACCTCAATATGTAATCTATAGTGCAGGTTTTAATAATCAGCATGGTCACCCTCACAAAGACGTGCAAGATCGTTACGCAAATGTTGGCTCTATTCCACTTAACACCGCCACTAGTGGCGCCCTGGAATTTGTGTGGAATGGAGATCGGGCTGATGTGCAAGAATACAGGTTGTCGCACAGACGTTATTGGTTTGAGTGAACAATAATCCGCTAGGTTAAAATAGATCACATTCTATAAAAATTGACGTCCACCATGGTTTTCTATGCGGCTTGTGGTAATGTACGCCGCAGTTTATGTGATTTTTTATTGGCCAATAAACATCCGAATAATAAGTTAGATTTTAGTTGATAGGAGTTTCCCGGTGTTCGAAATTATCGTGTCTGGCGGCGTTATGATGATCCCGATTATCCTGTGTTCGATCGTGGTTATTGGAATCAGTGTTGAACGTTTTTGGACGCTAAACCCCAATAAAGTTGCACCGCGCACTTTGTTGGCACAAGTCTGGAGTTGGATTAAAAGTAATCAAGTTGATGCAGCTAAATTGCGCGAGCTAAAGCAATCATCTCCACTTGGCAAAATTCTGGCTGCTGGTTTGAGTAATTCGCGCCATGGCCGAGAAGTTATGAAAGATTCTATCCAGGATGCGGCCAATCAGGTCATTCACGACTTGGAGCGCTACATAGGCACCTTGGGCATTATTGCTAACGTTGCGCCTCTATTAGGCCTGCTCGGTAGTGTGTTTGGTATGATCGAAACCTTTAACGCAATTATGCTGAAGGGCTCCGGAAATGCCAATGTGCTCGCTGGTGGTATCGCGGTCGCGCTGATCGCTACTGCAGGTGGTTTGATTGTTGCGATTCCAGCAACTATTTTGCACCGCTACTTTTTGCGTAAAGTAGATAGCCTCGTTGTGATTATGGAAGAAGAATCAGTCAAGTTGGTCGATGCATTGCATACAGATCGTAGTGTTGACGTTAAGCTGGTATAAGATATGAAATTCCGCCGACAATCACGCGATTTAGAACCAATGAATTTAATATCACTTATTGATGTGATGTTTTTTTTATTGATTTTTTTTATGCTGTCGAGCACCTTCACCAAAGAATCTCATTTAGGTGTTGAGTTACCTGAGGCGACTGGCGCACCGTCTACCGAAGAGCAACAACAAATCGAAATTGTTATCAACGAACAGGGCACTTTTTCTGTCAATGGCCGCAGCCTTGTTAACAATGAAATTGATACGCTAAAATCTGCGATTTTGAAAGTGTCTGACGGCAAAACTGATTTGCCTTTGTTGTTGACTGCCGATGCTAAAACGCCGCATCAATATGTGGTGACTGCTATGGATGTTGCGGGCCAATTGGGCTTTGCAAAATTAAGCATTACTTCTCGTCAACCTGAAGCTGTAGAAAAAAAGAAAAAATAGTTTTTTGCAGCTTAATTCTGGTGAGTATTCTTGTGAAAAAATCTCACAATATGTGGTTGCGAGCATGGTACGGTAAATCTCGTTGGATTTATTGGCTTCTGCCATTGACTTGGTTATTTGGCATAGTTAGTTCCGCGCGAAAATTTGTATTAGTTCGTTTTTTCCAAAAAAAAATACCAGTGCCTGTAATTATTGTCGGAAATATTTCCGTTGGTGGCACCGGAAAGACTCCTTTGCTTGTAGAACTGGTTAAATACTTGCAAACTCAAGGCTTTAAGCCGGGTGTAGTAAGCCGTGGTTATGGTGGAAAGGCGGCGCAATATCCCTATTTACTTAATAGTCAAACGCAAGCTTCCGAGTCAGGTGACGAGCCCTTACTGATTTATCGCGCTACCTTGTGTCCAGTTTGTGTCGCACCGGATCGTGTGGCCGCAGCTACCCTGCTGGTCAAGGAAGGTTGCACGCACATTCTTAGTGATGACGGTTTGCAACATTATCAGTTGGGCAGAGCAATAGAGATTGCTGTGGTTGATGGCCAACGTTTATTTGGCAATGAACATTTATTACCTGTTGGCCCCTTGAGAGAACCTCGCTCGCGTTTAAAATCGGTGGATTTAATTGTTATTAACAACCCTTCAAAAAAAGGGATTTTGTCCGGTTTCCACCATCTTCATTCGATGAAAATTCAGCCCTTGGCCTGGATGCAAATTTTATCGCGCAAAGAAGTTGCTTTACATGATGCGTTTTTTAAAGCACCTATCCACGCCGTTGCTGGTATTGGAAATCCTGAGCGTTTTTTCAAAACATTGGATGATCTGTCGTTAAATTATTATGCGCATCACTTTCCTGATCACTATAAATTTAGCGCAAAAGATTTTGAAACTTATCATCAGGATACGGTAGTCATGACCGAAAAAGATGCCGTTAAATGTGGTGAATTTGCAAAAATCGACTGGTACTCTTTGCTTGTTAAAGCCAACTTGTCTGAGCACTTTTGGTCAGACTTTCAGCGCAAGCTTGACGCCCTTGGTAAAGTATAAAATCAGGAAAGGTTAAAAAGGTTAAAATGAATTTTACTGTAGTAATTCCTGCGCGTTATGCATCCACTCGTTTACCTGCAAAGCCTCTTAAGGAAATTGCAGGCAAGCCCATGATTCAACATGTTTACGAGCGCGCCTGTGAAAGTTTGGCAGCCAAAGTAGTTATTGCAACGGATGATGCTCGAATAGAATCAGTCGCAAAAAAATTTGGTGCAGAGGTATGTATGACATCTGTTAATCACACTTCTGGTACAGATCGTCTACAAGAGGTTGTTAAAAAACTTGGACTGGATGAGGATGAAATTGTAGTGAATGTACAGGGCGATGAACCTCTTATTCCTGCACAGGTTATAAATCAAGTTGCGAAAAATTTAGCATCTATGGCAGATGCCAGTATGGCAACCCTGAGTGAACCTATTCATAGCTTGTCTGATTTCCGTAATCCTAATATCGTAAAAGTCGTTGCTGATGCCAGTGGTCGCGCATTGTACTTTTCGCGAGCACCTATTCCCTGGGCGAGGGATCATTTCGCTAATGCGGAGGTTGCTGATTTGCCCGCGAATTTTATTGCACAACGCCATATAGGTATTTATGCGTATCGTGTAGGTTTGCTGCACAAATTTGTTTCCTGGTCACCTGCACCGCTTGAAAAAATAGAGTCTTTGGAACAGTTGCGGGTGTTATGGAATGGCCAGGTGATTCACGTTGCTGAAGCTGTGGTTGCCGTTCCCGGTGGTGTTGACACCGAAGAAGATCTGCAGCGCATAAAATTATTGTTGGAAGCTTAAGGCATGTCTGTAAAAGTTTTATTTGTTTGTTTGGGTAATATTTGCCGTTCACCTACCGCTGAAGGTGTGTTTCGTCACATGGTGAGAGAGGCTGGCCTGCACAAGCGTATACATGTAGATTCTGCTGGCACCGCAAATTGGCATTCCGGGCGGGCTCCCGATCCGCGTACAATTGCCGCTGCTAAAAAACGTAATGTAGATTTATCTGTACTTCGCGCGCGCGCGGTTACCGCTGAGGATTTTGAGGAGTTCGATTACATACTCGCAATGGATGATGCGAATCTTAATGATTTGAAAAATGCTAAACCTGCGAATTACCAGGGGCATTTAAGTTTATTTTTAGATTTCGCCACTCATAAACACTATAGTCACGTGCCAGATCCTTACCATGGAGACGCAAACGGTTTTGAATTGGTACTGGATTTAATCGAAGACGCTGCAGCTGGCTTGTTGCTCGCTATAAAAAAGCAACATTTTTAAATTTCATTTTCTTTCTGCTTATTTGACCAGGTATTGCCTTGCCACTTTATTTACCACATTTCAATTTACAAAATTACAACACACTTGCGTCTCCTGTTTATGCAGATTTTTATGTTTCTGTAAAAAATGATAATGAACTTGTTGAGGCCATTAAATTCGCAAAAGAGAAATCCTTACCTCTGTTGATTTTAGGTGGTGGCAGTAATATTGTTTTGTACGATAACTTTCCAGGTCTTGTCATTCACGTACAATTTTTAGGTAAGGATATCGAGCGAGAGGACGAAGACCATATTTACGTAAAATCAGCGGCCGGTGAAAATTGGAGCGATTTTGTTAATTATTGTCTTGAGCAGCAGTATTGGGGTTTGGAAAATTTATCGTTAATCCCGGGGAACGTAGGGGCTGCTCCTATCCAGAATATTGGAGCTTACGGCGTCGAGTTAAAGGATGTCTTCGAGGAGCTCAGTGCCATTGAAATCAAAACTGGGCTTACGATTACATTTACCCCTGAGGCTTGTCGATTTGATTATCGTGACAGCGTGTTCAAGCATGAATTTAAAGATCAATTTATTATTACCTCTGTTACCTTTAAATTGAGCAAAGTACCGATCTTAAAGCTGCACTATCCAGCATTGCAAAAAGCATTGGTACATTATGCGCCAGAGGAATTAACACCGGAGTTGGTCAGTCGAGTGGTGTGTGATATTCGCCGCAGTAGATTGCCTGATCCACAAAATATACCCAACGTAGGTAGTTTTTTTAAAAACCCTATAATTACGATAAATCAACTGACAAAAATTCAAGAGCTTTTCCCGGATGTCGTTTTTTATCCAGTCGATTCCGAGTACGTGAAATTGGCCGCTGCCTGGTTAATTGATCGTGCCGGTTGGCGCGGTGTTAATCGCGGTGCTGCCGTTCATTCCGAACAAGCATTGGTATTAACGAATCCTGCGAGATTAAGCGGAGAAAAGGTATTGGAATTGGCTAATGCTATTAAAAACTCAGTAGCGCAAATGTTTGGTGTAGAGTTGGAACAAGAACCGAGGGCTTATCCCTAAGACTGGGATGCGAAAAATATATAAGATTTAATGGTTTGATGCCTTTATCTTTTGGCACTGTTATCCAAAGAAGCTACACTTGAAATAGCGCAGATGGCAATCAACCTGTGGTAGTGTGTTGGACTTTTGATTAAAATCATGAAAATGCGCCTTAGCGTCCATTCAGTAAAAATAACACTTGCCTCAATGGCATGGGGGCTGGTTTGACTAAGATACTCGTTGTCGACGATCACGACTTGGTACGCATGGGAATTGTGCGTATGTTAGCCGATATTAAAGGCTATCAAGTGGTAGGAGATGCCAAAAGCGGGGAAGAAGCTGTGACCAAAGCGCGCACGCTTTTGCCCGACGTTGTTCTTATGGATGTCAAAATGCCCGGAATGGGTGGACTGGAAGCGACCAAAAAATTACTTGTGGTGAACCCGAGTATAAAAATTATTGCTGTTACTGCTTGCGATGACGATCTTTATCCTACTCGTTTGATGCAAGCTGGTGCTGTGGGTTACGTTACTAAAGGCGCCGAGTTTTCCGAGATTACCAATGCCATAGATAAGGTTATTCGTGGCGACCTTTACATGAGTAATAGCATTGCTCAGCAGTTGGCACTTAAAAACTTTTCTGGTGCTAGCAATCAGGAAACGCCATTCGAAAAATTATCCCAACGTGAGTTGCAAACTGCCATGCTGATTGCCAATGGGCAAAAAGTGAATGATATTGCAAACACCTTTTGTGTTAGCCCCAAAACTGTAAACAGCTATCGCTACCGCATTTTTGAAAAGCTTGATATCAATAGTGACGTTGAATTAACCCTTCTCGCCGTTAAACATAATCTGCTCGATCCTGAAGCGGTTGTGTAATTTTTGCGGTAAAATGCAGCACTACATTGTTGTTGCATTTTACTGGCGCTCATAAGTTTTGGCATGTCTGAAAAATCCTTATCTCCTCATTTTGATTCAGTTCGCTTTCTAGCAGATGCTTCCCAGCAGCCCGGCATTTATCAAATGTTTGGAGAAGATGGGAAAATTCTCTATGTCGGTAAAGCCAAAAATTTAAAAGCGCGTTTATCAAGTTATTTTCGTAGAACCGGGCTATCAGTAAAAACTATCGCGTTGGTTGCGCGTATACATCGTATTGAAGTGACTATCACGGCGAGCGAAGCAGAAGCGCTTATTCTTGAGCAAAATTTAATTAAGTCAAATCGTCCACCATACAATATTTCATTGCGTGACGATAAATCCTACCCCTATATTTTTGTATCCAGCGGTGAACCCTATCCGCGTATCACTTTGCATCGTGGTGCGAAAAAAAAGCTTGGCGATTATTATGGACCTTTTCCGAATGCCAGTGCGGTGCGGGATAGTTTACAGTTTTTGCAAAAAACATTTCGCGTGCGTCAATGTGAAGACAGTGTTTTTAAAAATCGTTCGCGCCCTTGTTTGCAATATCAAATAAAACGTTGCACTGCTCCTTGCGTGGAATTTATTAACAAAGAAGATTATGCCAATGACTTGCGCCATACCCGGATGTTTTTAACGGGAAGTAATCAAGAGCTGATGACGGAATTAGCTGATCAAATGGATCAGGCAGCAAAAGATTTGCAATTCGAAAAGGCGGCGCAATTTCGCGATCAGATTACATTTTTACGCAGTATACAGTCGCAGCAAGTGATTGAAGAGGGAAATGGCGATATTGATGTCATTGCGATGGTGTCACGCCCAAATGCACTATGCGTACATATTTTATTTGTAAGGCGTGGGCGAATTCTCGGTAGCCGAAGTTTTTTTCCGAACATAGGAATTGCCGAATTACCTTCCGATATATTGACGCAATTTGTTGAGCAATTTTATCTGGCGAGTGTAGGGCGAGATGTGCCGCGCGAAATTATTACAAATTATCCCTTGGAAGAAGTGGAGCTGTTGGCATCTGCTTTGCAGCAATCCATTGGAAGGCAGGTGTATTTTTCACATAATGTTCGTAGCCATCGCGCGCAGTGGTTGCAAATGGCCATCAATGCGGCGGAACAAAATTTAATTTCTCATGTGAATACTAAACAAAATTCACTGGATAGATTTATCGCTTTGCAAGATGCGCTCGGGCTTGATGAAATCCCTCAGCGAATGGAGTGTTTTGATATCAGCCACAGCAGCGGTGAACTTACGGTGGCATCCTGTGTTGTATTTGATACAAATGGTCCGCTGAAATCAGATTATCGCCGGTTTAATATTGAAGGCATTACACCCGGTGATGACTACGCCGCAATGGAGCAGGCGTTGGAGCGCCGCTACACTCGCCTTAAAAAAGGCGAAGGGAAAATGCCAGACATTTTGTTAATTGATGGTGGAAAAGGGCAGTTATCGACTGCCGTTTCAGTCTTGGCTGAACTGGGAATTGATGATGTGTTAATGATCGGCGTTGCTAAAGGCTCAACACGTAAAGCCGGATTTGAAACACTTTATAACGCACAGACTGACACTGAAATAGTGTTGAATAACGATTCGTCCGCGCTGCATTTGATTCAACATATTCGCGACGAGGCCCATAGGTTTGCTATTACTGGCCATAAACAGCGCCGTGATAAAAAGCGGAAGACTTCTACTCTTGAAGGGATTCCGGGAGTGGGCGCCGTGCGTAGACGTGAATTGTTACGTCATTTTGGAGGAATACAGGAAATCCAAAAAGCAGGCGTTAATGATTTGATGAGGGTAAATGGAATCAACCAACATATTGCAGAAGAAATTTATGCATTTTTCCATAATGATTAATTGTTAGTGTATTATCGCCTACATATTCCACGGCCAAGTTCGAGTTGGCCTGTATTTGCTTCTGTTCCCTGGTGAGACATTCTGGTTATGACTTTTGCTAATCAGCTAACACTTCTGCGAATTATCCTGATTCCATTGTTTGTAGTGATATTTTATTTGCCAGTTTGGTGGGCTCATTTAAGTTGCGCGTTTATTTTTGCAGTGGCCGCAATTACAGATTGGCTGGATGGCTATGTAGCCCGAAAATATAATCAAAGCACGGCATTTGGTGCGTTTCTTGACCCCGTCGCCGACAAATTGATGGTGGCAATTTCCCTATTATTACTGGTTTCTATTCATCACGACTCTGCGTGGTTCGTCGCTGCGGCTGCAATTATTGTAGGGCGCGAGATCGTTATTTCTGCATTGCGCGAATGGATGGCTGAATTAGGTCAACGCGCCAGTGTTGCAGTTTCATTTATTGGAAAAATTAAAACGACACTGCAAATGATCTCCATCCTGTTACTGCTTATGGATCTACAGGAGTGGTATTTAATGGAAATCGGTTATCTTGCGCTGGCAGGTGCGGCGGCACTTACTTTGTGGTCCATGGTGATTTATTTGCGGGCCGCATATCCCTTCTTCTCAATAGGTTCGACTAAAAAGTAAACGTATTGACGATTTTAGCCTCTCGACCTCTGCGCTTTCTCAAAAAAAAGTTTATAACTATCAGAAAATGCTAGGATTTTGAAAATGACTCCGCTAAAATTGCGGCCTCCGAAAAGGCGTGATAGCAAAGCGGTTATGCTCTGGATTGCAAATCCAGCTAGTCCGGTTCGACTCCGGATCGCGCCTCCACATTCTTTTGCTAGCTGAAGTAAAAGCGCTCTGCCCGAGTGGTGAAATCGGTAGACACAACAGATTTAAAATCTGTCGCTCTTTGGGGCGTGCCGGTTCAAGTCCGGCCTCGGGCACCATCTTAGTTTTCTGCGATTTAAAATTTCCCTTGTAAGAAAAATTTTCGCGTGACTTGAACCGGTACCCGGTTCAGGTGGTTCACACATTCATGTGCTCAGCCCTACGGGCCAGCTACGCTGCCAAATTTTGTTCCGTACAAAATTTTCCGGCCTCGGGCACTATGATTAATTTTTTATCCGATAGCATAAAATCTCAAATGGTATGAAACGTCCTTCACGCGCAGCTTCTATGCGTTTTTATCGTTCCTTTGTTCGTAGCAGAAAATTCCAATAATCGTATGTTCTTCAGTATTGTTTACGTCTAATTTACGTCGGGTTTAGGTTTCGTATGGCTATATTTAGGAAATACGGAAAGCGGTTGGAAAACCGAAGTTTGTATTAATGAAATTCGGAAATTGAAAGCTCTGCCAACAAAAGCCGAAGTGCGATTTTGGATTGTGCAACGGGAGGCTAGATGATTTCGGCTGACCAATTCTGGCGGGGGAGGTACGAATAAGTATTTGCCGCCGTTTGACAATTTGGATGCCGCGCTCAATGCCCCGCTAAGACATTCTCAGTATTCGAGGCAGGGAAATAAGTGAGGGCTTGATTCACTTGAATACTGATGATTTGATGAGCTTTTAATAAATCGCTACCTAATGGAGACAATCATGGGTAATAACGCGCAGGAAGCTTGGGATAAGTCCAGCTGGTGGGTAGTTCCACCGTTTTTGGTTTCGATCGGAATTTTATATTTGATTGGGTATTGGCAGGAATTCAAGATAAATCCATTTCAATATGCAGATTTGACGACTATTGTAACTTCTTGTATCGCCCCGATATTTTCCAGCACCCTTGCATATGTGGTAGGTGTTTTACTATCAATGACCTTTAGCTTATTTCCTCCGTCGGAGCCACCAATTCGTACGCAGGCGCGTACAGTGGCTGTATTGGTTTGGACGGTCGCAGTCGTTTTTATACTAACTTATCTAATAATATATTCGGGGCTAAAAAATAAATGGATCGGATTACCTCCAGCAGCTGTTTTTGCGCTTACTCCGTTCTGTGTCTATTTTGAAGTTTTGAAAAATAGGGTACCCCAAAGATTTGCGGGGACTGTGGCATTGCTTCTTATTTACTTGCCAATGGCAGCATTTTGCGCTGGAAAAGAAGACGCGATAAAAATTATAAGCTCACAGAATTACATAGAAGCAAACAACGGTAACTCTTTGAAGTATTTAGGACATATTAATGGCAATTTTTTTCTAATTTCCCAGGACAACAAAACCCTAAAAATAATTAGCGGGTCCGCTATGGACGCTTACACGCTTCGCGAAGTGAGTCAGTAATTTAACTATATAGCGCGGTAGGAAGAAAGCGCGAGAATATTTGTAAGCGTGAGGAGAGATACATTTATTTGACGGCATGAGAGGTGTAACTATTTTCACTACTCCTAAAGCATGATATTTTTGCCGCCGCCGACAATAGGCAGGGATAGCTTTCGTTAGCGTAGCCGACACTCTTCTATTGTTGTAGCCAAATCTATCTGCTAATAGGAGATGTCATGAAGACGAAATTAGCTTTATCTGCATTATTGCTCGCCCTACCGCTTTCCCTTCACGCTCAAAACAAAACTACGGGTTACACCTATGACGCATTAGGTCGTTTGACCTTTGTTGTAGATTCGGCCAATGGTAATCGTGATTACGATTACGACAAGGCGGGTAACCGCGTTAATGTTGCAGCTGGTACAGCGAACGACGGAGCCTCTGAGGCTACTGCATTTACATTCCCTGCACCTGCAAATCCTCGTTACTCGCTTGGTTATAGTTGCGCGTGGCGAGCAAACTGGGATGTCGTTTCCGGAGCGGTCAAATATCTTGTTAGAGATACCTCCGGATCGGCCAATGGATTCCAATATGTCACTACCAATGAAGCCTGGGTTCAGTGCCCGGTTGGTAATTCATTAGGAAACAAACCGCAAAGCGTGCAAGCGTGCAACGCTAATAATGTTTGTGGAACAAAAGCGTATTTTAATTAACAGGGACTAAAAAATGAAAAAAATATTATGGTTACTTGCAGGATTTTCCTGTTCGGCGTTTGCGCTTGATCAAAATCCCATTGCTCCCCCTAAAGCCGATATTGTGGATAGATTCGGTGTGAACATGCAAATTGGTCAGCTTTCTCGAAACCTCAAGACAATCTCTATTGGTGGGGAGCTTGGTTTAAGTCACAGTGTTGAGCTCTACACCGATTTGTTCAGTGACGGTGGTTATTACGGATTTATTGATGGCTTTGCTGGCATGGTGGCTCCAAGAAATATTTCCCGGAATGGACTTCAAGTAATAAACAACGCAAATAACGATCCTATTTTTTTTCGGGATTCGGGCACGTATGAAACCGATTATACGAAAAGAATTAGTGTAATGCGGGCCTATGGACCTGCGGGTAGCCAAGACTTTTTGGTGTATCAAAATAATGTATTGAACAGAGATGCTTCAGCTGTTACTGGCCCCACTTTTAATAGCGGTGTCACCTTTAAAGCTGTGGGAGATGCTCGGCATACGCTAATACAAAATGCTGATAGAAGTTACCTTTGGACA